>CAYFIW010000017.1:0-32624 GCA_964343265.1 uncultured Dehalococcoidia bacterium
ATTGTTTTGTGAATGTCTTGAATAGATTGTCCAGTCGCTAGCATCCTTCCTACTTGATTATTCCTGCTTAGGGAGCTTGAACAAGTAGCTATAAGATCTCCCATACCAGCAAGTCCAGAAAAAGTGGATTTTTTTGCACCTAGTGATTCACCGAGTCTGGCTATCTCTGCGAGCCCTCTGGTAATTATTGCAGCCTTAGCGTTGTCTCCGAACTGCAGCCCATCTGATATACCGACCGCTATGGCGGTTATATTTTTTAGGGCTCCTCCAATTTCAACCCCGATTATGTCATCATTTGTATAGATTCTTAGCTGCTTGGAATTAAGTAGCCTTTGTGCTTTTGTGCACACTTCTATATCTGAACTGGCTATCACTGTGGATGAAGGTTTCCCTTTTACTATTTCCATAGCCAGATTTGGTCCTGAAAGTGCACATATATTTTTCTTATCTGTATTAGGAAGTTCTTCAGCTAATATCTCACTCATTCTTTTACCTGATCCGACTTCCAATCCTTTTACAGCACTTACGACGATAGCCTCAGGATCTATTTTATTGGCTACTGTTTGTGCGTTTTGTCTGAGAGAATGTGAGGGGACAGCAAATAAAATTATCTCAGATTTATCGAAGGCGTTATCTAACGACTCTGTGGCTATAGCATTTTCAGGTATTTTTACCCCAGGTAGAAAGCGAGTATTCTCCCTTTGGCTGTTTAAGTAGGTCGCTTCTTTTTGAGATCTTACTAGTATTTTTGTTTCGCTACCCTCTCTAGCAGAGATAATCGCCAAGGTAGTTCCCCATGTGGTGGCTCCAACGACGGTAAGGTTCGTCATATTTATATCTTGTTTCCTGTCTCTGTAGTATCTGATTTGCCAAATTTACTTTCTTCTCCTCGAAGTAACCTTAATATGTTCTTATGATGTAACACTATAGTTACTGAAGAACCTATAAATCCATAAATACAATAGATATCAGGTAAATTACTTGTGAGGGATATTATTACAATACATATTCCACCTACTCCTGAACCTACTATAGACCCAAGTGATACATATCGTGTGGCCACCATAATAGGTGCGGCTGATATTATTGCTACGATGCCAGACACTGGTGAAAGTACAATAAGTGCCGACCATCCCGATGCTATTCCCTTACCTCCTTTGAAATTTGTGAATAATGGCCAGGAATGGCCCACTATGGCCGAAAGACCTATTATTGGATGTGACCATTCGGGAGTTTCAACTACATACATTGCAATGTAGAGAGGGATAGCGGCTTTACCCATGTCTAATATTAAAGCAAGTAGTCCCCATGCAGTACCACAATTACGGGCCACATTAGTTGCCCCCGTGCTACCACTTCCATGTTCTCTAATGTCGATTCCTTTTGACAACTTTCCTATAAGCAAGCCGAAAGAAATTGAAGCGACAATGTAGCTCAACAATATAAAAGTAATGTATGTGAGTTCTGTGGTCACCCTTTCCACCCTTTGAAGCGCAGTTTTAGTGGTGACCCCTCAAATGTATATTCCTCTCTCAGTCGATTTTCGAGATACCTTCGGTAGGAGAAGTGAATCATGTCGGAGTGATTCACGAAGAAAGTAAAACTTGGAGGCATGGTTTCATCTTGCATTGCGCTATATATCTTTAACTCACGTTTTCCCTGTGAAGCTGGTGGATGTTCTGCTACCGCAGATAAAATCGTCCTTCTCACATCTGGTCTTGGGATCCCTTTAGACCACTCACGTTGCACCCTTAAAGTTGTGTTCAGCAATTCATTTATTCCCACATTATTGAGAGCTGATGTGAAGCATATCGGTGCATATGATGCAAATTTAAATTTTTCTCTAACCTGTGCCTCAATATCTTTTTTATTTAGCCCTGAGGATTTCGATAGATCCCACTTATTTACAGCTATAACCATCCCTTTGTAGGCATCTAAAATATAATTAGCTACGTGGGTGTCTTGGCCTGTTGCCACTTCTGAAGCGTCAAGAACAAGTACGGCAACATCACTTCTGTTGATCGATCGTATAGACCTCAAAACACTATACTTTTCGATACCTTGTTGAATGTTTCCTCGACGGCGAATTCCCGCGGTGTCTATTATTTGTATTTCCCTTTGATCATATTCGATAACAGTATCAAGTGAGTCACGAGTCGTTCCAGAAATCTCACTAACAATTGCCCGATTTTCACCGGTAATCGTGTTCATTAACATAGATTTTCCAACATTGGTTCGTCCAACTATTGCCAGTCGTAAGTCAACATTTGGTTCAGGGAAGCCGCTCTCTTCTGGGAAATACTTAAGTGTTTGTGCCATAAGATCATCGAGACCAACGTTATGGTAAGCACTTATTGGTACAGGATCTCCAAGACCCAATTCATAAAGTTCTGGAGCGCTTAAAATTCGATCTTGATTATCTGCCTTGCTTGCGACTAACACAGTAGGTTTACCGGTGAGCCTTAGAAGGTCAACCACATCTCTGTCTGCGCCGGTTATTCCTTCTGCTATGTCCACAAGAAACATAATAACGTCCGATTCTTCTATGGCATATCTGATTTGACCCTTGACCTGGTCCCATAAATCGGTGTCTGGAAAAAGTTCGAGGCCACCTGTGTCAATTAGTATGAAGGGTTTTCCTCCCCACTCTGTTTCAGATACGACTCTGTCTCTTGTTGTTCCGGAAATATCTGAAACAATTGATCTTCTATAACCTGTTATTCGGTTGAAAAGTGTAGACTTACCCACATTTGGTCTGCCTACAATTGATACAGTAGGGTTATGCGAATATTTCTTTTGTATCTGCAATGGATCCTCCGTTCCTACGGTATGAGTACATAGAAATATTTAATATCCAAAAAGTTCAGCTAACACTGCTTTTTGAGCATGCAATCTATTTTCTGCTTGATCGTATACAACGGAGTTTGGGTGATCCAACATGGTCTCAGATATTTCTTCTCCTCTGTGTGCGGGCATGTCGTGCATGAAAATGAAACCATTATTTGCGTGTTTGACTAATTCTTCGTTGACTTGATACGAAGAAAATGTGGAAAGCCTTTTTTCTTTTTCTAATTCGTCACCCATACTAACCCAAACATCTGTGTAAATTATGTCTGCTCCCGATGCAGCTTCTTCAGGATGCTCAGTCCAAACTAGATTAGTGCCATTTTTACGTGATATTTGTTCCGCACTTTCCCAGATAGATCTCTGAAGCTTATATTCCGGAGGTGATGAAATCGTAAAATCCATTCCTGAATACGAACAAGCTAATGCCAAACTTCCTGCTATGTTATTTCCGTCGCCAATGAAGGCTAATTTGAGACCATCAAGTTTACCTTTATGCTCGTAGATTGTGAGACAATCTCCTAAAGCCTGACATGGATGAGCTTTGTCTGATAACGCATTTACTACGGGGATGCGTGTATTTTCGGCTAGAATTTCTAGGCTTTTGTGTGAAAACACCCTTGCGACTATACAGTCCACCATCCGGTCGAGCACTTTAGCTATATCCGATTCCGGTTCCCGGGTCCCTAATCCAATCTCTGCATTGCTTAAGAAAATGCAGTGTCCACCCATTTGTTTAATACCCACTTCAAAGCTAACCCGGGTTCTTAAAGAAGGTTTCTCAAATACCAGGGCCACGGTTTTATCTGACAGTATTTTTGGGGCTTCTTCTGTCTTAATGGTTAAAGCTTTTTGAATAAAATGCTCTATGTTTCCATCAGATATATCTAGGATTGAGAGAAAATCTTTATTTTTCACAGGGTTACCTTTTTACTCCGATTCATGCTCATTGTGAAATTAACTGAGATCACTTGTCGGGCTATTATCGCCTAGTAGGTCGGGTCTGTTTTTACTAGTACGAATTATTGATTGCTCTTTTCTCCATTTTTCTATTTGAGCATGATTGCCTGATAGTAAAATGTCAGGTACCTTGTGCCCTCTAAAGTCTGCTGGTCTAGTAAATTGCGGATATTGTAGGAGATTAGAAAAGAAGGAGTCATTCTTGGCTGATTGGAAGTCGCCCAATACTCCAGGTATTAGTCGGGACACCGAATCTACTATGACCGAAGCAGCTATTTCCCCTCCGCTTAGTATGAAGTCTCCAATGCTAATTTCATCAGTAATTAAGTTTGTACGTATTCTTTCATCAAATCCTTCATATCGGCCACAAATAAGCACTAAATCATCGTGTCCGGAGAGTTCAGTTGCTAACCTATGATTGAATTGTCTGCCTTGGGGGCTCATCATGATAATAGGTGTCGCTTTAGGGATGATACATTTTTCCCATAGAAACTCTATGGCTTTAAAAATTGGTTCAGGTCGAAGCAGCATTCCGGGACCGCCTCCAAAAGGATAGTCATCCACTTTATTGTGCTTGTTGTTGCTAAATTCTCTGATGTCATGAACAGAAATAGAGACCGTTTTATTTTTAACTGCTCTTGAAATAACTCCTTCTTCAAATAAAGGAGAAATCATTTTTGGGAAGAGAGTGAGGATATGAAAATTCATGTCATTTTTAAAATGTTTTTAGTAGCAAAATGATGTGAGTGCTTAGTGTGTTCTCCATCCGCGTATCATTTCTAACGAATGAGGAAGAGTGGAGAGAATTATTTCGAGACATTCACTTACCCCTTTAGGGCTGCCAGGCAGGTTAATTATTAAACAACCTGAGCGTACACCAGATACGGATCTACTAAGCATTGCGAAGGATGTTTTTTTCATACTCTCCATTCGCATGGCTTCTGGTATTCCTGGTATTTCGATGTCCAGAATGGACTTCGTAGCTTCAGGAGTGACATCTCTAGGGCCGAGACCGGTACCTCCAGTAGTTAATATAGCGTCCATTTCACCTCCGTCTGACCATAACCGCAAAACTTCGGAAATGGTACGTTTGTCGTCCGGAATTATGTCCCTAGTTATTTCTTCCATCCCTGCTGACAAAATCATTTCACTTATAGTGTTTCCACTTACATCGATTTCTCTTTCACCAGCAGACCCTGAATCACTTATAGTCAAAATACCCACCTTGAAAGGAGGGGGATTTTGCTGAAAATCATCCGACATATGCGTAACTCCGAAAAATACTTATCAAGTTCAAAGAAAATGGAACAAGAAACACCTTGCATAGCCCTGCCAGTGCTTGGGAAACTATATCGCAAGAGAGTAGATGTTCGGTAGGCTGAATTGGGTCTGTTTGTCAGATAATTCTAACATTTTTAAATAGGTGGTGAGATTGCAAGATTCTCAGGAGAAAAACCTCTTGAGTTCCTCGCATGTTCCGGTGATGACTGGGGAGGTTCTGGAAGCAATTTCCAATTCAAGTGACGGGGTCTTTTTAGATGGAACTTTAGGGTTGGGCGGGCATGCAGAAGCCATATTGGAGACTTATGGTGATCTTAGCTTGCTAGGTCTTGATTTGGATTCCTTTGCAATAGGGATAGCAAAGAAACGACTGAAGAGATTTGATGATAGATTAAGTATTCATCAAGGCTCATATGTTGATATGGCTTCAATATGTGAGCAACATAATGTTTCCGAAGTGTCTGGAGTGTTGCTTGATTTGGGTATTTCCTCTCTGCAAATTGAAACTCCTGATAGGGGCTTCAGTTTCAAGAATGATGCTTTATTGGATATGCGGTTTGGGCAAAATGGAGATATCAAAGCTTCAGATATAGTTAATTTTTATCAAGAAGTGGAAATTGCAGATCTCATATACAAATATGGAGAAGAAAGGAGATCTAGAAGAATAGCAGCGGCAATTGTCCATAACAGGCCTTTAGAAACAACAGGACAGTTAGCAAGGTTAATTGAAGATGAATTAGGCAAGGGGCGGAGTAGGATTCATCCAGCTACTAAGACTTTTCAGGCGCTGAGGATCGCAGTAAACGATGAGCTTGAGAATGTCCAGAAAGGGGTAGAAGGGGCTTTAGACATATTGGGTCCGTCGGCTAGGTTAATTGTCATTTCCTACCATTCGTTGGAAGACAGAATAGTGAAAAGATTTTTCAGGAGAGAGTCGAGTGCGGCAAGTAAGTTTGATGGAAGGGGAACTCATGAAGATCCTAGGTTAAAGCTAATAACCAAGAAGGTGATTAAGCCGTCACGACAGGAAATCATTCAAAATCCTAGAAGCAGAAGTGCAAAATTGAGAATAGCAGAAAGAATTTAAGATTCAGATTACGGGGATGAAAAATGCAGTCAAATGATGTCATAGCTGCGATTGATGTTGGAACTACCAAGATATGCACCATAGTAGCAAGAAAAGTGAACGGACAATTTCCTGAGGTTATAGCTCATAGCGTTGTACCTTGTTCTGGGTTGAAGAAAGGTAATGTAGAAAATATAAATTTAACGGCTGAAGCTATCAGGGAAAGTATATATGCAGTTAAGTCTAAAACGGATTTACCTGTAAAGTCTGCTTATGTTGGTATAACAGGTTCTCATGTGAGTTTTGAAAACAAAATAGATTATTTTGATAGTGTTGGGGCCAAGGGTGTGATTACTGACGAGGAGGTTCGCAGCATTCCTGATTTGGTCACATCCGGCGTCGAATCTTATGGAAGAGAAGTCATCCATGCATTGCCAAGGACTTACAGGGTAGATGGTCATAATGGCATAAGTGATCCAACCGGGATGCATGCGTCGGGACTCGAAGTTAGTGCTCATGTAGTAACTGCAGGCTCGTCATTTGTTAGGGATCTTGACAGTGCTGTTACTAGCGCCGGAGTTCAGGTGAAGGGAATGGTACTAGAACCATTAGCCAGTAGTGAGGCTATATTAACTCAGAAGGAAAGAGATAGGGGAGCTTCTATTGTTGATATTGGTGGCGGAACGACGGATATAGTTTCTTTTAAAAAAGGAACCATTAACTACACCTCTGTTATTCCAGTGGGCGGCTTCCAATTTACCAATGATATAGCGGTCACCTATAACACAACATATCACGATGCTGAGCAGGCAAAACTCAAATATGCCAGCACAGATCCGGCGTCCGTCGATATGAGAGAAGAATTGTCACTACCTGTATTGAATTCTAATTCTGTCGCGAGTGTATACAGGAGAGACCTATGCCAGTTAATGAGGGAAAGGACTCTGGAATTGATTAGGTTAATAGATTTAAAGCTACAACAGGCGGGGGTCCGACAAGATTCTGCAGCTCAAATTGTGATGACAGGTGGCGCATCTACTATGCCAGGCTTTTTTGAAATGGCAGAACAATATATTCCAAACTGCAGTATCAGAATGGGAGCGCCAAATCATCTTTCAGGGATGTCTACCGAACTTGAAGCTCCTGCCTATTCTACCGGAGTAGGGATTTTGCTTTACGGATTTCGACAAGAGCTTGCAGCGGACAAAGCGCTTGTTAATCATGTGCGTGGAACAAATAGAAGAGAAGGCCAGGGCCTAATGGGTCGTATTAAAAACATTTTCAATTCTTAGCAGTATTACTTATGACATGGAGGTCGAGATGACAATAAACGGTAGAGAATTAGAAGGGGTAGCACGTATAAAGGTAATAGGAGTTGGAGGAGGGGGATCGAATGCTGTTTCAAGGATGTTCAGGGAAAGAGTTTCTGGAGTCGATTACATTGTGATGAATACGGACGTGCAAGCACTTATGGGAAGTGATGTGCCGATCAGGATACGAATTGGAGAACAACTGACGAAAGGAATGGGAGTAGGTGGTAATCCAGATAAAGGATCTGCTTCTGCCGAAGAAAGTAGAGAAGAAATTTACGATATCATAAGGGACTCCGATATGATATTTGTTGCTGCTGGAATGGGTGGAGGAACTGGTACAGGGGCGGCTCCAGTTATTGCAGAGATTGCTAGGGAAACTGGAGCGCTTACTGTCGGAGTCGTTACAAGACCATTTACTTTTGAAGGTAATAGACGATCAAAGCAGGCTCAGGAAGGTATCGAAAGATTGCAAGGGAATGTAGATACATTGTTGGTGATACCTAATGAGCGGCTTAGTATAGTCTCAAAAGATGAAATAACTGCTGAGAATGCTTTTCATCTTGCTGACGACGTTTTAAGACTTGGCGTTCAATCAATTACTGAATTGATAACAAACGCTGGCGATATCAATCTAGATTTTGCTGATGTTCAAAGTATCATGAGAGATGCAGGACCTGCCTGGATGTCTATCGGATGGGGCTCAGGAGAGTCTAGGGCAAGGGACGCGGCACAACAGGCAATTACTAATCCACTGATGGATGTTTCGATAGAAGGTGCATCAGGAGTATTGTTCAATATCAGCGGTGGCACCGATTTAAAGCTCAATGAGCTTCATCAAGCAGCTGAAGTAATCCAGAGGGTTGTTGATCCCGACGCGAATATAATATTTGGTATGACGACAGATCCTAAAATGGAAGACGAAATCAAGCTAACGATTATTGCTACAGGTTTTCCAACTACAGAGTCTCTTATACAACGGGATATTGAAAAGACGGTAATTGCAGCACAGAGGGTTGAAGGGAACGAAGACTCATTGGACGTTCCGCCTTTTTTGAGAAGAAATGTGGGTGGCTTTTCCGTAGATAGATCAGTTAGTCAAAATGGACATTCTTCGTGATTATTAAGAGCAGGTGTAAATTCATTTAACATTAAATGAATTTACACCTGTTTATACATTTGTTAGTTCGATTATCGTACTTTGGTTGCGGTCGTGTCAGGAATATAATTTTAGTCAAATTTGGCACTTAAATACCCTTGAGAGAATCGTTGACACACCTCAATATGTAGTGTAGATTCATGATTGCTACACGAGCTATAGTGTCTTGACTGGCTCAGCCTACGCTTTGTAGTTATCCCTTTTAAGAGGTTTTTTGTTAATAGATGTTCTGTCCATTTTGTAGTAATGATAACTCAAAGGTTATTGATTCCCGTGACTCTGGCGACAGTATTAGACGTAGAAGAGAATGTTTGAGATGCGGGTTAAGATTTACCACATATGAACGTGTTCAGACAAGAGCGTTATTAGTAGCTAAGAGGGACGGTAGAAGAGAAGAGTTTGATAGAGAAAAGCTTTGGGCTAGTGTTAAAAGTGCATGTGCTAAGAGACCTCTTCCAATAGGCAGTATTGAGAAAATTATCGATGAGATAGAGACTCAATTGTCCAATGCTGGTAGAGCAGAAATTCCCTCAAGGTCGATTGGCGAGTTGGTTATGGAAAGGCTGAGAGATCTGGATAGAGTTGCCTATATACGATTTGCTAGTGTCTATAGAGATTTTAGGGATATAGAGAGTTTTAAAGAAGAAGTTGAAGCTCTACTTGATCCTACACAATCCTCTGAGGAAAGTAGTCAACTATCGTTTTTGCAAGAGGATGAACTCATTGCGCCGGGTAAACGTAAAAGGGGTAGAAAGCCTAAGAAAAAAGTGCCCGGTGAGGGGTACTTTTTGAAAAAATAGCATTATGAGCTTGGATGAGGTTTAATATGGCTATAGAACATGTGTTCGAACATTGTTGAAAATAATACAATCTGATGTAAACATGAATATTGATGGTAGGAGCTTAGTGAATGACCCAAGAAATAGTTTCTGATGGTTCGGAGGCCAACGATGACAGAGGTAGTGTCATTAATGAGGTAGTTAAAGCCCTTGAAAATGCTGGTGTGACAGGAGATGTTGCAGCTGCAGTGACGAGCAATTTGATGAAGGGTGGGATAGAAGTAATAGATGAAGATTTAGAAGATTCATTACCTTTATCGGAAAATGCTCGTTTCATAATTGAGAAAAGATACTTGATGAGGGATGACGATGGTGAACCAAAGGAAGACGTAGAAGGATTGTTTCATAGGGTTGCAAATGCAATATCTCAGGGTGAACCAGAGGCTAGGAGAAAGGAATTTGAGGATAAGTTTTATGAAAAGATGTCGTCTCTAAAATTCCTTCCCAATTCACCGACTATAGTAAATGCAGGCACGGGAAGAGGTTGTTTGTCAGCTTGTTTTGTGGTTTCACCTGATGACAATATCCAATCCATAATGGAGGTCGCTAATGATGCTGCTATGATAGAAAAGTGGGGTGGTGGGATCGGATTCGGATTGTCATCTCTTAGGCCAAAAAAAGATAAAATATCCACTACGCATGGTCAAGCATGTGGGCCAATAGCAGTTATGAAACTTTACTCTTCTGTAGGGGCTACTCTGACACAAGGGGCTTTCAGATTAGGCGCCCACATGGGTCAGCTTATAGTCTCGCATCCAGATATTGAAGAATTTATTCATTGCAAGGATGGTGATGACACTCTTCAGAACTTCAATATATCTGTTCAAATAACAGATGAATTTATGAAAGCTGTGGACAATGATGATGAATTTGCATTAGTGACTCCGAGAGATACAGGTGATGGTCCAGTGAATGAGGTCGTTGCCACGATTAATGCAAAGGATCTTTGGAATGATATAGCCGAATCGGCATGGAAAACAGGTGATCCTGGTGTGGTTTTTGTCGATAGGGTCTGGGAAACTGCTCCAAACCCTCAGATGGGTAAAATAAAGACTAGTAATCCCTGTGGTGAAGAGTTCCTTGAAAATTATGGAAATTGTTGTCTAGGTTCTATAAATCTTGATTTACACATCAGTGATGGTGATTTCGACTGGGATCTTTTAGAAGATACAACAAGAACGGCGGTGAGATTTCTTAATGATGTTATTGAGGTAAATTCGTTTCCTCTACCCAAATTGCGGGAAGTTAACTTGGATACACGTAGAATTGGGTTGGGAGTTATGGGTTGGGCAGATGCACTGGTGAGGATGAAGTTGCCTTATGACTCTGAGGAAGCTTTGGAATTAGCTGATAAGCTAGGCAGTTTTCTTAATTCCACGGCATGGGACGAATCAGCGAGAATTGCTGAAGAGAGAGGACCTTTTTCTCAATATGAGGATTCTGCTTTAAAAGAATGGGGCATGCCACCAGTCAGAAACTCAAGTGTCATAACTATAGCTCCCACGGGAACTATTAGTAGAATTGCTGGATGTTCAAGTGGCATAGAGCCTCATTTCGCTATGGCGTGGTGGTCGAATGTTTTGTGGACGGATCATGAAGGTAGTAGTTCACGGTTATTAGATGCTCCTGCATCGGTTACCCAAAGTCTGGAATCTGTTCTCGGATCTGAAGAAGAGGTCAAACGTATTCTTGAGCAAATAATAGAGGATCCAGATAACTCGGATAAAATAATGGGAGATCATGGCTTAGATGCAGCTATCTATAGGACTGCTATGAAAGTATCTGCTGAAGCCCATGTAAAAATGCAGGCTGTATGGCAAAAGCATGTGACGAATTCTGTTTCTAAGACTATCAACCTTCCTAATTCTGCCACAGTTCAAGATGTTAAAGATGCATACAGACTGGCCTGGGAAACTGGTTGTAAAGCTGTCACTGTATATAGAGATGGGTCAAAATCTATGCAAGTACTGGAAACTGGAGCCACTAAGGAGGAAGATGTTTCTGAGGAAGGTCATCTAAAGGTCCCGCGACAAAGACCTGTTTCTGTGACGGGAGTTACTGATCGTGTTAGAACTGGTCATGGAACTATGTTTGTAAATATAACTTTTGATGAAGAAGGACATCCTTTTGAGGTTTTTGCAACCTTGGGGAAGTCTGGTAGTAGTGATTCGGCTTATTTGGAGGCCATCGCTCGGCTTTCATCTATGTCATTGAGAGCTGGGATAGACCCAGAGCAAATAATTGACCAGCTTAAGGGTATAACTGATGTGCCTGCTTGGGATGGAGGTACTCTTGTAAGATCTGCTCCTGACGCAGTTGCGTTGGCTATGAGCCGTCATCTTACCAAGGAGGATTCACGAAATAACATTACTTCTATGGCAGGTAACTCGGCGCAATTGGGTCTTTTTCCGTCTTCTACTACATCATTAGATACCCCTGACACTCCGGATGTACCTAGTGGTGCAAAATGTCCAGACTGCTCTGGCTATTTGCTACATCAAGAAGGTTGTTTGAGTTGTCTAGACTGTGGATATAGCAAATGTGAATAGAAAGACTACTTGAACCTTCCAATCAATTGTGAATATCAGTAGCCAACACTAGAATCAATATACTTCTACGTGTTGGCTACGTTTTTATGATATCAATCTGAATTAAAATATTATCTTTAGACTTCTTGGAGATAGATTTATGAATAATCAGCCGCTTTTGGCGATTACGATGGGAGATGCCGCTGGCATAGGGCCTGAAGTTACAGCTAAGGCCTTACTAGAGGAGTCAATATATTCAAAATGTAGACCTTTCGTTGTTGGAAATGTAGATGCAATGAATGATGCGCTCAGAATAATTTCTTCGAATATTGTTGCTAGTGCTCATTCAGACTTGTCTACAATCAAGGGTCAGTATGGTGAGATAGATGTTTTAGACCTTGATAATCTTAATTTTAATGAAATTAAATATGGAGAGATTTCTCCTTTGTGTGGTAGAGCCTCTGTTGAGTGGATTTTGAAGGCCGGGGAATTGGCAGCATCAGGTTTTGTAAAGGCGATCAGTACTGCTCCCATAAATAAAGAGGCTTGTAATGAAGCAGGTTTCAAGGATATTGGACATATGGAAATATTTCAGAGGCAAACTGGGGCCGAAGATGTTGCGACTATGTTGATGGCTCGGACTCTGAGGGTAGTGCATCTAACCACTCATAAATCTTTGAGGGTCGCATGTGATTATGTCACAAAGGAAAATGTTTTATCGAAAATCATATTGACGAATGATCATTTTAAAAAATGGGGATGGGAAAATCCTCGTATCGGGGTAGCTGCTCTTAATCCACATGCGAGTGATGGTGGCCTTTTGGGAGATGAGGAGTTCGGGCAAATAGGTCCAGCGGTAGAATGTGCCAAACAATTGGGAATAAATGTTAGTGGTCCTGTTCCAGCAGACACAGTGTTTAACCAGAATATAGATGGCAAATATGATGTCTGTATTGCTATGTATCATGATCAGGGTCATATTCCAATAAAGGTTCATGATTGGAAATTAAGTGTGAGCGTGAATCTAGGTCTGCCATTTGTGAGGACATCCGTAGATCATGGCACAGCTTTTGACATAGCAGGAGAAGGGGTTGCGGATCATGTCAGTATGTTGGAATCGATTAAAGTGGCTGTCTCGGTAGCCAGTGACAATATTCTTCCCTGATAAAATATTTATTTGAGTTTGAGCAAACGGAATATAGGATAGGATATTAAGATGACTATTTCATTTGTTGGTGGTGGGGTCATGGCCGAAGCGATTATCCAAGGTATATTAAATGCCAATATAGCTGGTTCAGAGGAGATTATTGTCACCGAACCTGTTGAAGCTAGGCGCTCTTATCTGGAGTCGAAATTTGGTTTAAGAACATATGTAGATAATGAAGCAATTTTGGATTCGGATGGAATAATCATATTGGCTGTGAAGCCTCAGTCCCTAGGTTATATTTTCTCAGATCTAAAAGGCAAAATTGATAAATGTAGAAGTGTGGCATCAATAATTGCAGGAATAGGTTTAAAGACAATCCAAAATGGTCTTTCTCATAATGCCATTATTAGGATTATGCCAAATACACCTGCGCAAATAGGTGAAGCTATGACCGTATGGACGGCGTCAACCGAGGTGCAGGAATCTGACAAGGTCACGGTTTCAAAAATTTTAGAAACCTTAGGTGATGAATTGTATGTCGAAGAAGAGAAATTAATTGATATGTCGACAGCACTCAGCGCAAGTGGACCAGCATATATTTTTCTATTTTTGGAAGCTCTAATAGACTCAGGTGTCTATCTAGGTATGCCTCGTGATTTAGCTCGTAAGTTAGTCCTTAAGACAGTTCTAGGCAGTACTGACTTGGTCTTGAAAACTGGTAAGCATCCAGCAGAACTTAAAGATATGGTAACTTCTCCTGCAGGTACTACCATTGAAGCCTTGGTGTCACTGGAAAATGATGGATTTCGAGCCGCAGTGATTAATGGGGTTAGAGCAGCATATGATAGATCTAACGAACTAGGCGGACAGAGTTAAATTGGGTATTGAATTTATCAGCCATTTTCTGAATATATTGTCCACCATATTGTATTTTGCAATATTGGGAAGAGTGTTGATGTCGTGGATAAAAGTCGGGACAGGTAATCCGCTAGTGCCTTTGTTGAAATTAATCTACGCTGTTACTGAGCCTGTTTTGGGCCCTATAAGGCGTGCACTTCCAAAAACAGGAATGTTTGATTTCTCTCCAATAGTGGCACTTTTATTGTTAGATTTAGTACGGAGAGTGGTGAATAGATTATTAATTTAGTAGCGTTATTTTATAAAATTCTACTGAGTAATTTTTATAATCTTTCATGCATGAGCAAGCGCTCCTCCGTCAACGAATATGGTTTGACCATTGACGAAGTCACATTGATCCGAGGCTAAGTAGATCATAAGGGCGGCCAAATCATTGGGATGGCCTCGTCTACGTGATGGTAAGAACCTAACTAATAATTCCTTTTGAGTTTCCTCGTTTTGTTCATCAGTCGTTATCCATCCAGCCCCGATGCCATTTACCCTGATGCCAGTTCGAGCCCATTCAAGTGCTAGTGACTGCGTGAATTGATGAATGGCTCCCTCAGCTGCGCATGTCGTCACTGAATTTCCTAAGCCTCTAACCGATAATGTAGAGGTCATATTTATGATACGTCCTTGTCCTTGTGTCGCCATGTGTTTACCTACTTCCTGACAACAAAGGAACATAGATTTCAGATTGAAAGATAATAATGAATCCCATTCATTTTCAGTTACTTCGTTGAATGGTTTCCCGAAATCGGCCTTGGCATTGTTTACTAATACGTCGATATTACCAAGTTTCTCTTTGGCAGATAGCATCATGTTTTCAATTGATTTTCTGTTTGTTAAGTCAGTTTCTATTGTTAACAATTGAGTTCCATGTTTTTGTGCGCTGGCTTTGGCTTCACTCATGTCTGAGCTTTGTGATCCAGCTATAGCGACATCTGCTCCTGCCTCTGCTAAAGCGTCAACAAAATATTTTGTCCACCCCCTTTTGTCTGCCGTTATTAGTACTTTTCTGTTTTCTAAGTTCCAGCCTTTAGGAATTTTCATTTATCAGACTCTCTTTTTGCTTTATGGCATTTTGACGTTGAAATGTTGACTTTGTGAGGAACGGTTATTTTTATAAATCTAAGGGTATATTGGGAGCATGTCCGGTAGGTGCTATTCCCCCCGCTAACCCTCCACCATCAATCGCAAAAAATTCTCCGTTCATATAATCAGAGGCATCTGATGCTAGGAACACTGCTATAGGTCCCATTTCATTTGGAATACCCGTTCTGCCGACCGGGATGAACTTACCTCTTTGTTTTGCTCTGTCACTGTCTGGATCAGTGTTGTCAGTAGGAATGAAACCCGGAACAATACAATTTGCTGTAACGCCATATTGACCTAGACTTGTGGCTAATGCTCTAGTGAAATTGACAATACCACCTTTTCCTGCAGCATACATGTAGTTGTTTCGACCACCTCGAAACCCGTATCCTGAAGACACGTTTACTATTTTTCCTGATCCTCGGTCTACCATGTGTTTGGATACTGCTCTTGAGCAATAGAAAGCCGTTGAAAGGTTCACATCAATACCTAACTTCCAACTTTCATCCGTTATTTCCCAAATTGGTTTTGGGGCATCTTCTCTCACTATGCCGGCGTTGTTAAATAAAACATCTATTTTCCCAAATTCAGATAAAACGTAATCGAACAATGACGTTACCGCCTCTGTATTTGTGGCGTCTGTTGATATAGCTATACTCTTGGAACCGATCTCTCTTATTTGCTTGGCAACTTCTTCGATCGGTTCAATTCTTCGGGCTGCTATTATTATGTCTGCTCCAGCGTCTGCCATGGACAATGACATTTCTTTACCAAGTCCTGTTCCTCCTCCTGTAATTACAATAGTCTTGCCAGTCAAATTTAATTTCTCAATCATCTATTTGAGGCCCCTTTTTTAATACGATTTTTATGCTCGAAGAGTGACTTCTCCTGCAACTGCTGTGAATATAGTATCGTCGTCTTGCTTGACCAGTAGAGAACCGTCCTCTTTTACTGACTCCGCAATCCCCTTTATGGATTTACGACGGGTTCCTGGAAAAGAAAGATTGATGGTCTCA
This sequence comes from uncultured Dehalococcoidia bacterium, assembly GCA_964343265.1. Taxonomy (GTDB): domain Bacteria; phylum Chloroflexota; class Dehalococcoidia; order Lucifugimonadales; family UBA826; genus CAYFIW01. The sequence continues at coordinate 16,143 of CAYFIW010000017.1, forward strand.
CCGATGGTATTTATTCTGTCCGACCATTCAGATGTCAAAGATTGGCCGTTTTTGACTCGTTCATAATATTTGTCTAGATTACTTATTAACGACTTAAAAGTTTGAGATCTACTTACAAATTTACTAGTTTCATGGCTTAGACTCGTGGCTGTGTCTTTGATTTCAGAGTTTTTCAATGGGTCTAAATTAACGTTTAATCCGATTCCAATAACCGCATATTCTACCGAGCTTCCCGATATTTCAGATTCTATAAGAATTCCAGAGAGTTTTTTATTTGACATTTGAACGTCATTGGGCCATTTAATTGCAGCATTTAAACCTGTGATTTCAAAGGCTGTGTCAGATACTGCTAGTGAAGCCACCATATTAAGATATGTAAGATGGGATATTTCTGGGTACACAAGCACCGATATTAATATATTTTCACCTGACGGAGAGATCCACGATCTTTCAAAACGTCCTCGACCAGATCCTTGTCGATCGGCGGAGACTATTACACCTTCAGGAGCTCCTGTTTTCGCTAGTGTCCGACAATCGTCCATAGTTGAACCTGTGTTTAGTAAATAATGTATTTCTGAACCTATAATCATTTTGTACCTGATTAGTTAATGTTTTAAGAAAAATTAAATTAGTTTGCACCGTTGGGGTGCTAGCATAGCAAATTGGCTTGGCAAGACGCGATTTATTTAGGGATCATCAAATGAACACTTATTGAATCAGGTTGATAATGGGCAGGGCGCGATCTACAATGAGCGTGCCATTGATACTGCTATTAGGCACTGTTTATTGGTTAAGTATCTTAGATAATATTTTCCATGGAGGGATTTGATTTATGAAAATACTCGATGCTGTGGCGCGTATTTTGAAAGAGGAAGGAATTCAGTGGGTAGGTTGTTTTCCTTCTAATAATTTGATTGAAGCGGTTGCTCAGGCCGGTATTAACCCCATTATGTTTAGGCAAGAGAGGGGAGCTGCCATGGCGGTGGATGGTTTTAGCAGGATGAAAAACAGGGAAGAATTTGGCGTTCTCATAACACAGGGTGGTCCCGGTTCAGAGAATACTATGGGAGGTCTTGCTCAAGCCTATGCGGATAATGTACCGATTTTATATCTGCCGGGTGGATCGGCTGTGGCTGCTAGGTCAGTAAAGCCCAATTTTTCTCCCGCAAGAACATATGAATCTGTTTCGGTATCGTCTGAAGTTCTGTTTCAGCCAGAACAAGTTTCTGCGGTAATGAGAAGAGCCTTTCACGCTCTCAGAAACGGAAGACCGGGACCCGTCATAGTAGAAATACCTGGTGATGTTGGAGAAATGGAAGTTGATGATTCTATAGTGGCTTCTTATTCGCCTCCCAAAAGACATCGGTTCGCTCCATCTAATGATGATGTCAAAAAGGCAGTGGAAATTCTTTTGTCTGCAAAAAAACCAGTTATTTGGTCAGGCATGGGAGTTTTAATGTCAGGAGCGTCGGATGAACTGACTGAATTAGCAGAATTGACCGAAATACCTGTCTATTGCACTATGCCGGGGAAATCGGGATTTGATCAGAGACATCCTCTTTCACTAGGTTCTGGAAGTGGAGCTACGTCGCAAGAAGCACGTACTTGGTTGCAAGAATCGGATGTCTTATTTGCCGTCGGTTCTAGTATGTCTAGGACGAGTTATGGACAGCCCATTCCAGATGGAAAAGTAATAGTTCATAACACGGAAACTGTAGAAGACCTAAATAAAGATTTTAGTGTTGATTGTGGATTAGTAGGGGACGCTAAATTAACCCTTCAGATGATTATCGAAGAAGTTAAGTCACAAATAGGGACTAATGGAAGAAAAGGTCAAACAGGTATCGCTGACGAAATAAAAAAGATTCATGATGAATGGATGTCAAAATGGAATGATGTTTTGTCCACCGATGAGACACCTATCAGTGGCTACCGGGTCATCGGAGAAATGGTAAAGGTTCTTGACTTGGAAAACAGTGTAGTAACTCATGACGCAGGGGCTCCTAGAGATATGATAATGCCCTTCTACCCCGGTACAGTTCCTCATAGCTATGTAGGTTGGGGGAAGACTACTCATTTAGGGTACGGTATTCCTTTGATGACCGGTGTTAAATTGGCATCTCCCGAAAAGTTCTGTATTAATTTCATGGGAGACGGGGCTTTTGGAATGTCGGGTCTGGACATAGAGACTTCAGTTAGAGCTGGAGCTCCAATAACTACGGTTGTATTAAATAATGGAGGTATGGCTACTTATCCTGGTGGATACCCTACTGCTCGCGAATCATTTGGTACAACACATATGACTGGAGATTATGCGAAGATTGCGGAGGGTATGGGTGCTGTAGGTATAAAGGTGACAAAACCCGGAGATGTTGCGGGTGCTCTTCAGCAGGCGAAAGAGCTTAATGCGAGCGGGAAGACTGTATTGATCGATGTTCATTCTAATTTGGAGGATCGTCGCTCTACTTTCTAGTAATGTTTCTTATAAAATGGGTCTGGTAGATCAATTCAAATTGCTTGAGTGCCAGATCCATTTTAATTGTAGTGAATATAAAATAATTGACCCAATTACACTTTCCTAATAGTTCGGTAAAAAAATCTGTGGCAATATTCCTGCTGGCATTAATAATTGCCGGCTTCACAGTATTTCTGGCTTTAGGCCTTATGGGGAAATCTACTGCAACTGGTAGGAGTGGAGAGAAACTTATTGATGGACCTCCTCCTTTTTTTGGTGGACATGAGATTCAGGGAGGATTTTTTTCACTTGATGATCACAAAGGTTCTCCTTTAATAATAAATTTTTGGGCTTCTTGGTGTCCTCCCTGTCGAGAGGAAACTCCCGATATTGAGGAAATTTGGAAAATTCATAAAAATCAAGGGTTGGTCGTTGTGGGTGTAAATGTTCAAGATACTGAGAAAGAAGCTAAAAAATATCTGTCTGAATTCAGTGTTACATTTCCGAATGTTTTGGATAATGATGGCAAAATCACCGTCGATTATGGGGTTACGGGGCTACCAGTTACTTTTTTCGTATCTCGAGAGGGAAAAATAGTTGGTAGATGGGTGGGTTCGATAAGTGAAGAGCGCCTGAACTCATGGGTAGCCTTTTTGATGGAGGGAGATTTTAATTCCTCAGCGTCCAGCGGAAACAACGAAGATGGATTTAGGAGTTTAAATTAGGCCATGGAATTGTATCCGGGAAATAAATACTTTGACCATGACGGGATACGATTATCGTACGTTGATTGGGGGAAACGTGATTCTGATACATTGGTATTAATGCATGGCCTGCAGGATTGCGCCAGAAGTTGGGATGATTTGTCGGCCAGTTTGTCAGATCAATTTAGGATAATTGCTCTCGACAGTAGAGGTCATGGAGATAGTGGTCGTGCATCTAATGACTCCTACGGGTTTGATGATTATGTGTCTGATCTTGGGGCTTTACTAAATCACTTGTCAATAAAGAATCCAATTCTTATAGGTCATTCGGCCGGTGGTCGTTATTGTTTTACTTACGCTTCTAGAAATCCCGGAATGGTAAAAGCATTAATCGTGGTTGATATTGATCCTGATCCTTATAATGAATCTTCATCCCACATGTTTGATCGATATTTTAGTGAAGAGGATGTTTGGCCTTCCTTAGATGCAGTTATAGAAAGATTAAGATCTCGACAACCTTTGTCATCTGAGACATTCTTAAGCCATCAAGCTGAAGTTATGACAAGATTTTTGGACCATGATAATAAGGATCAGAGACAATGGAAGAGAGATAGGCTTCTGTTGACATGTTATGAACGGCCAGATCTTTGGGAAGAATGGAAACGTATCTCATGTCCGACCGTCCTCATTCGGGGTCGACAAAGTGATCTTTTGACACATGATACAGCCGTGAAAATGAGAGAAAGTCTGCAAGGAAGTTTACTGATTGAACTGGAAGGTGGAGGCCATTGGTTCTATCAAGAATCTCCAGGCGCATTTGAAACTGCGGTCAGGTGGTTTTTAGAAGAAGTGCTATAGTGCATTTTTTATTTACCAGAAAATTTTGGTGATCTTTTTTGTATGAATGATTCGATTCCCTCTTTATGATCATTTGTTTTTCTGGCTATGTCTTGAGCTGGTCCAGCAAGTCTCAAACTTTCTTCAAAGTCGGTTTCTAGAGATTTGTAAACAAGTCTTTTTATCAGGGACATTGAATAAGTTGCACCATCACCTATTCTCCTGGCAAACTTGAGGGTCGCTTCAATAAGATCTTCATGATTAGTAACTTTGTTAACTATACCCATTGCATGAGCTTCTGTAGCATCAAGTACGTCTCCACTGTATTGCAGCATTAATGTGTTTCCAAGACCAATCATGCGAGGTAACTGCCAACATGAACCATCAGCTGGAACTAGTCCTCTTTTGACGAACATCTCAGAAAAGGTCGCGTCTTTAGAGGCGAATCTAATGTCGCAAGAAAGAGCTATTCCCATACCTAGCCCCATTGCAGAGCCATTAACGGCTGCAATTGAAGGTTTTTGTAAATTGTGTAGTCTTAAAGGAAAATACCTGACCCCTTCTATCTCGTCTCTTGCTCTTTTCCCTGATGCGGCTTGGTAGTCCCATTTCTCCTGCAGGAGATCCCAGGGTGTTCGATCTTGAGGTAGAGATGATTCTTCTTGGGATTTTCTTTCTTCTCCCATATCTTTAACGTTGGCACCCGAGCAAAATGAAGGGTCTGTTCCGGTGAGCACTAAAGCTCTTAGTGATGAGTCCGATTCCAATCTATCTAATTCTTGCTCCAACTCAGCCATCATATTTAAACCGATTGCATTTCTAGTTGAAGGGTCATGCATAGTGACTATCAGAACACCACTATCAACCACAGATTTAATATAGTTTTTGTTCATATTTGAACATCTCCATTGTTACGGGTGGGTATTTGGATCTGAATTTTATCAGTGTTGACGGCCTCGATAAATGTAATGGCTAATCAGATAAAAACCTGGCTAATTCGTCCCTTTCAAAACTTGGCATGTCGATTATTCGATTGCCGGTTCGGACCTTTGTTCCGTATGACTTTGGTTTCATCTCGCCGATCTTTATGGCAGTTATTCCATGACGTGACAAAGCTGTAATGATGGAATCTTCATCTACGGGATCGGAGCATATCAATAGGCTTCCAGAGGCAATCATTCCCATAGGATTTATACCTAGAACATTACAGATTTTCTTACCTAAAGGTGTGACAATGATATTTTCCTCAAAAACGTGCATGCCTAGGCCGGAAGCTTTGGCTAGTTCAGCTAGACCTCCGTATATTCCGCCTTCTGTCGGGTCATGCATCGCAGTTACATTGCCGTATTTTGCGGCAATAATTGCATCATTGACTACGCTTATCCCTGGATTGTTCAATAATTCTTGTGCGGTTTTTATTTCACTTGATGAAATGCCAGAATCAAGCAATTTCTCTTTGGCTTCTGTAGCTAGAATTGCACATCCTTCTATAGGAATCGACTTAGTCATGATAATCGAATCACCTATGCGAGATCCTGAGGATCTGACTTCTTTGCCTTTTTCTACCTCCCCAAGCATTGTTCCTGAAACAATCGGTCTTGAAAGTCCATAGGTTACTTCCGTATGCCCTCCTATTAAAGAGATTTTCATCTGATCACACGCATCCGTAATTTGCCCTAAAATCAGTTTGGCATCCTCGTCTGAGGCCGTGTCTGGAAGTAGAATTGTCGCTAGCATCCATTTCGGAGTTGCTCCCATAGCGGCTATGTCATTGGCGTTTATGTGGACCGCATACCATCCTATTTTTTCTGTCGCGAATGTTATTGGGTCAGTTTTAGCTACGAGATATTTGTCACCAATATCAATAAGTGCAGCGTCTTCTCCTATGGAGGGTCCTAATTCAACCCTAGGATCGTTGTTGGGAATTTCTTTTAATAGATCTTCTAGGTGGTCTAGAGGCAATTTTCCAGGCTTCAAAGTCTTATTCTCATACTTATTGACAGTCTTATAGAATTGAAGGGATTCTTTATACAAACATAATTCGTTTGGGATATTATATCGGTCTCATGATAGAAGCAGTATTTTTTGACATGTATGGAACTCTTTCTGGGTTTAAACCTTCCCGCTTTGAAATTCAAAATAAAGCTTGTTTAGAATTTGGGATTGAGCTTACAGAGTCAGGTACTCTAAAAGGGTATGCAGAGGCAGATGCATTTATGACTCAGCAAAATTCTATCGCTCCTCTTAGGTTAAGGAACCCCCCAGAAGTTTTTGCGTTTTTTCAAGAGTACGAAAAAAAAGTCATATCAGGTTCAGGTATTGAAGTCGAAAGTGACCTTGCCGGACGTATATGGGAAGTAATAAAAACCATTCCATATGACATGGTTTTGTTTGACGATGTTCGAGGCGTTTTAGAATCTTTGAGTAATATGAGAGTTGTAATAGGCTTGATATCCAACATGAATCAGTCAGGCCATGCGTTAATAGAGAAATTTGATTTAGGTGATTATGTTGATTTCGCAGTAACTTCTTTTGAAGTTGGATCAGAAAAGCCACATTCACCAATTTTTCTTGAAGCCTTGAAAAGATCAGGATGTAGAAATAAAAAAACTGTTCATGTTGGGGATCAAATAGGTTCTGACGTGGAGGGAGCCATACAAGTGGGAATCAACCCAATTCTTCTAGATAGAGATGGGAATCACGTTGGGTATGCTGAATGTCCCAGAATAGTTAATTTGGAAGAAATTCTAAGTCTTTTGGATACTTTCGGCTAAAATTTTAGGTGTTATTTCTGAACCTAGATTGCCATATCTGCAAACTTACTCAACATTTTCAAATGGAAATCTGCTAGTTCCGATACGGCCTTCATCAGTTCTTCTTCCCAGTCATCCTCTAATCCTCCAACGGTGGCACGGATTTGTTTGTTACCTATCACCCATCTGGTCCCCAAAATATTGGATAATACTTTTGAGAAAGAATTAATCTCATAAGGAAATTGTAGGGTTATTTTGTCACTGTTCCGGATGATTGATTCAAGGTTACACTTTTCTGCCATTAGCTTGAGCTTTCTTATATATAGGAGATTCATTGTTTGCCAAGGCACAGGTCCAAATCTATCGTTTAATTCAGTTTCTATGTCGGTTACTTCCAGAATAGTTGTTGTCTTTATAAGTCTTTGGTAAAGCTCCAGTCTAGAACTAAGATCTTCCACATATTCTTGCGGTATAGAGGATGGTATTCTAAGTTCAACAACGACTGATAAATCTTTATTGGGTTCTATTACTTCTTCTCCCGTTTCTCGGGCGATTTCTTGTGCTCTTAATTCTTCTACAGCACTGGAGAGAAGTCTTGTATACAAATCAAATCCTACAGCGTGAATATTCCCACTTTGTTCAGCCCCTAATATATTTCCAGCTCCTCGTATCTCCAAGTCCTTCATCGCAATTTTGAATCCCGAACCTAGTTCTGTTGCAGATAACATTGCTTTTAATCTTCTTTCAGCAGACTCTGTCAAACTCGTATCTCTGGGGATGAGGAGGTATGAATATGCTTGTTTTGCGCCGCGTCCGATGCGACCCCTAAGTTGATATAACTGGGCAAGCCCAAAGTTGTCAGCACGATTCACTATCAGTGTATTAGCGTTTGGTATATCTAGTCCAGATTCTATAATCGTGGTACAGACTAAAACATCTATTTCACCTTCTGTAAAAGCGATCATAGCCTTTTGTAATTCTATTTCTGACATTTGCCCATGGGCTATCGCTATTCTAGCGTCGGGAACGAGCTTTCTTATGTATTCGGATATGTATTCTATGTTGTGTACACGGTTGTGAAGGAAATACGCTTGTCCGCCTCGGTCTATTTCTCTTAAAATTGCTTCTCGTATCAAGTCGTCGCTAAATTCCGAAACATAGGTTTTAATCGGTAGCCTTTCCTCGGGTGCTGTCTCAATAGTGCTCATGTCCCTAACCCCGGCTAGAGACATGTGGAGAGTTCTTGGTATTGGTGTAGCGGTTAATGTAAGTACATCTACATGACTTCTCATTTGTTTTAGGCGTTCTTTGTGAGAGACACCAAATCTTTGCTCTTCATCGACTATTATCAGTCCCAAGTCATTGAATCTGATGTCTTTTTGGACCAGGCGGTGTGTCCCTATACATATATCAATGGTTCCATTGTTTACTTTCATGACTATGCTTTTTTGTTCTGATTGCGATCGAAATCTACTTAATACATCTATTTCAATTGGATATGCGTTTAATCTTGATGCGAATGTTTCAAAATGTTGCTGTGCAAGTATTGTTGTTGGTACCAATATGGCGACTTGTTTTCCTTCCATAACAGTCTTAAAAGCTGCTCGTAATGCTATTTCTGTTTTTCCATAACCAACGTCACCACAGACTAATCGATCCATGGGCCTTGAGCTTTCTTGGTCTGATTTGACTTCGGTTAAAGTTTCGATTTGGTCTGGGGTCTCTTCGTATGGGAAGGAATTCTCCAGGTCTCGTTGCCATTTAGTATCTGGGCCCATAGAGTGGCCCTCTGCCAATTCACGTTTTGCATATAGAGATAGCAGTTCTGAGGCCATTTCTTTAGTTGATTTTTCCACTCTAGACTTGGTTTTGTTCCATTCTTGGGTTCCCAGTCTTGTTAAAGAAGGTGCTCTTTCCATGGGCGCTACATATGCGGAAACTCTATCAAGGTGGTCTAAAGGTATAAATAACCTGTCACCTTTTGAATATTCAAGTATCAGGTACTCTTGTGATTCCATCTCTACATTTTTGCTTTCTGAAGGACGTGTACCAGTTCCTAGGAATCTTGCAATTCCGTGTTCAACATGTACAACGTAATCGCCCGGGGAAATTTCATCAAAGAAAGCTTCTCGAGAATTCGTTTGTCTCCTGGATCGTCTCCTTTGCTTTGTAAAACCAAAGAGTTCTGTGTCTCCGGTCACCCACAGTCGGTGACCAGGTAGATTTAGAGTGAAGCCCTGACCAATATTTTCAGATCCAACTTTGACTAATGTTGTCGAATCTTCTTTGGGTAGCTCAGAAAGGTTTTCTAATATCGAGACATGTAGCTTCTTTTCACTAAGAATTTCTCCTAGTCTTTCAGTATGGGCTGTTGAGGCTATGATCCTGCCGCCCAACTTACGGAAATCTTCTATATCCTCAGCGAACTTGTCGGTGTCTCCATCGTAAGTGGGAGGTGGACTGAATGGCATCACAAACATATCCTGCATTACAAGATCCTCGTATCCCCAGGGTACGATTGTCATGTGCCTGTTCCAAGATGAGACCCTTTGTTCCATTTCGCTCCATTTAGTATGGTTTGAAGGAAAGTTGTAAGGTAGTTCACCTCTATCTTCTTTTGTTTTTCTGAGTTGATTAATACGTTCTTCGAGGTCTAAGCACGAAGATGAGATGTCGTTGGGTCTGTATTCAATAATGATTCCGTCTTCATCAAAATAATCCAGAAAATTTCCATGATTGAAAAACCCGGAATACAGACTTACGTTGTCAATCTCTTGGCCTTCTAAAAGCTGGTCAATCTCATCGTTAAATCGATTGATTTCTTCGGGCTTGCAATTAGAGAGATCTATTTTACTTAATATCCTGTCTAAATCTGAACTTTTTCCAAGGCTTGGTAAGGTTTCTTTCGCCGGATGTATTTGAATCCTTTCTACTTGGCCTACGGACTCCTGAGTGGTTGGATCAAAAGTACGAATGCTGTCTATTTGATCCCCCCATAGTTCAATTCTGTACGGCTCTTGAGAACCCACAGGATATATGTCTAAAATGCCTCCTCTTCTAGCCACTTCACCAGGTTCCTTTACATTGGAAACAGTTGTGTACCCGGTTTGAACCCAATGGTTGATTATTTCGTCGAGATATATCTCGTCTCCTATCTCCAAAAAAAGTTTCCCTTTGGTAAAAATATCTCTATCCAGTGTTGATTGGCATATGGCTGTTGCTGAGGCTAGAATCAATGGGTATTCGATTTTCTCGTCTGTAAGGGATGAAAGAACAGATATTCTTTGTCTGTTATTTTCGTCGTCAGTAACTAGTCTTTCAAAAGGAAGTGTTTCACTCTCATTGAATCGAAGTGGTGACCCGTACCCTTCTGTCCAAGCTGATATTCTCTCCTGAAGCCTTAATGAATGCTCTGATGATGGGCAAATAACAAGGATTGGTACTTTCAAGTCTTGCCACAATTTGGCTACAAGGAATGGGACTGCTTCGTCTATTAATTGAGTTTGACTATAGGCGTTTTTTCTGCGCATTAAATCAGCCAGATCTCCGTAAACAGGATCTGACTCCAACAGTTCTGTTAGAGCGTATATGCCCATAAACCTTGCTATGACTATTGCCTATTTAAAATATTGGATAGCACTATAATTGGAATGAATTATAGAACCACAACCCTGCAATTTTAGCAGCTACTTGATTAAGAATGTATCAATCAAGGTAAATTTCAAGAGATTCTTTTAATTCCTCTTCTGTGGTAAACCCTTCGAACCTGTTAGTTATAATTCCTTCACGATTTATAATGAAGGTCCATGGTTCGGAAGGCAGGTTCCATTTACGTACCTCTGGGGATACCATAGCTCTATCCATGTCACCTTTTATTTCATTAGGATTATCAAAAATCTCAACATGTATGAAATTGATGTATGTAGACATATTTTGGTGGAGGGACTTTATGGCATCTACTTGAGGCCCACATGTAGATGTTTTACAAAAAGCTGGGGTAGCGAATACGATTACTGATGGCATTCCAGAAGATACGGCCTCAGCAATAGTTAAATCATAGATTGGTAAATATGGATTCGGATCAGATGTGATGCTTTCTATATCATTTTTGTTGGATATAGTTTTTGTCTGAGACATTGGAGAATAATCTCCAACCTTGGGTGCTGAAAACTTGTTTTTTACTTCAATGTAACCAGATGCACTATAAGACTGTGACCCCTCTTGCACTTTTGCAACCAGGCCCCATTTTCCGGAGTAGGGGAAATCAGCCTCAGTGGTATAAACTCCGCTCTGATTCACTGGCCATTGACGAAAAGTGGCCTCCAATGTTTCCTGAGGTATGTGCTCAGAATCACCGTCTAGGTAATACGTCGTTAGTGTCACGTTACCACCAGAAACGGGACCATCCTTGGGTCGTATGATGCCAAAAGCCATTCGGTTTTTTCCAATAGATACATCAGTCACAGCCATAGCTAATCTAGCAGGTTCTTTTTCCTCCGGTGGCACAGATTTAGTAGAAGATGTGCAACTGAATAACACTACAAAACTAAATAAAAGGAATAAGAGAGGAATCGGCCCATAGGGTACCTGTCTAGTTAGCCATAGTGTGTGCGTTTTTATGGGAGAGTACATCGATTCAAGTTTAACATTCTTAGATTAAAAAATATTTACGGAGATTGGAATAGAGTCTATTTTAGATATTAATCGTTTCGACGAAACTATAATGTTCAAAATCAGGAAAATGTGATTGGAGAATTTTGGTGAAAATTATTGATGTCCGTATAGATGTTATAAAGCGGGATTTGCCGGATATTGGACTGGATTCCGATTTAGGTAGGTTTTTTGGAGAAGTAGAACAGGGGGTATTAAGGATATTTACAGATGAGGGGATAGAGGGCAATTGTTTTGTCGGAGAATTCCGAAACGGGTCTAATTCATTAAATAAATCAATTATTGAAGTTCTAAAACCAGAGTTGATTGGGAGAGATCCAAGTGAACGCGAATATTTGTGGAGCAGGTTAAGGATTTTGTCTGCCAGAAAAGGTTTAAGAATGAATGCTTGGGCTCCAGTGGATGTAGCCTTATGGGATATAGCTGGCAAAGCTGCTGATTTACCTATATACAAGTTGTTAGGCGCTCAAAGATACGAAATAGAACCTTATGCGACCTACCCACCTAGGCACAATGATTTCCAAGGATATGTTGAGGAAGCCACGGAGATTATTTCAGAAGGGTTTAGGGCTTATAAGATTCATCCAGGTGCTCTTAGTACTAAGGACACAAGGGAAATGGTATCTAAAGTGCGAGATCACGTTGGTGGAGAAATCGAATTAATGCTTGACCCCAACTGCGGGTACGACTTTAGAAAAGCATATGAGGTGGGCAAATCGTTGGATGACAATGCATTCTATTGGTATGAAGACCCAATCCCATATTATTCGGATTCCATATCTGAACTAAGTAATAAATTAAGTGTCCCTATATGTATGAGCGATCAGTCCGATAACCAGTTTTTTTATGGAGCTAGGATGATACGAGATCGATCTAATAGATTACTTAGAGGGACAGCTTCAAAGCTGGGAATAACTGGCCTCAAGAAGCTATGTTCGATGGCAGAAGCTTTTGGTTATAACTGTGAAATAGGAACGGCTGGTAACTCTTTGTTGAACGCTGCAAATCTGCACGTTATTTTTTCGATTACAAATTGTGATTATTTTGAATGGTGGAAACCATTAGAAGCCCATGTTTTTGGACTTGAAGAAAATATAACTCGTGGCGAATCTGGCTTCATAAAAGCACCTGTTTCCCCAGGACTTGGTTTTAAGATTGATTGGGATTACATTAACTTAAAGAAGATTGGTACCTTGAGTTAACGTAATCTATTTTCAAGGTATTAAGTCGGGATTTGGGTAGACTCCAAATCCTGACTTATCTGATGGATGTGTAAAGCCGTTCAGGGTTGTTTTTTCACCAATCCATAAATCATCTCTGGGAGCATCTTTTGATCCGGGGAGAATTTCTGCGAGATTCTCACATTGAGTTGAGGCTATGAAGTGGAGTCCCCACGGCTCACCACCTCTATGTGGTACAACTGGAATGTTTTCTTTGTTGGCTATGTCCATTATTTGCAATGCGGCTGTTATGCCACCGCACCAGGTAATGTCTGGTTGCCAAAGATCCAATGCCTTACTCTTCGCAAGTTCGCCGTAACCATGCCGCGTGAATTCATGTTCCCCTCCGGCTATTAAAGTTGGCTTTACTTTCTCTCTTAGAATGGATTGAGGTTCTAGCTCATCCGGGGTAGTCACGTCTTCAAACCAGTAAATGTTATGTTCTTGAAGAGTTTCTGACATTTTTGTTGTTACATGGGAGTTCCATGACATGTAAGTGTCAATCATGATCAGGGATTCAGGACCCATAATTTTTCTGGCAATCTCGCTCGTGTCAAAGGCGGTTTGGTAGTCTTTCTCTGAGTTCCAGCGGTGAGGGAATTTATAGGCTGTAAATCCCATTTCTTTGTACCATTCCACATCCGTTCCAGTGGCATAGGCTCGAATTTTATCTTTAGTTTTCGTTCCTATTAGCTTATAAACAGGATAGTTTTCCGCCTTACCAAGGAGATCCCACAGAGCTAAATCAATGCCACTGAGAGCCATTATCGCAATGCCTTTCCTTCCATAGGGAATGCTTTCAAAGTAAAGATCTTCCCATATGGCCTTTATATCATCGACTGAGTTTAAATCTCGATTGCATAGTAATTCTGCGAAATGGCCGTTTATTATTGGGAGTGAAGCTTTTCCTCCGCCACCATATCCATAGCCGGTTATACCTGTGGTTGTTTCAATTTTCACCACTATCTGCCACAGATGGGTTCTCCAGGAAGTCCCAACATTTTTATATTTTGGATATATTGCTTTGACCGATGTTAATTTCACTTTACTGTAGACCTTCTTTTTATAATTTCTGACTTAAATTAGTTTTATCATCGCAAAATTAAAATTGGTCCTAGAGTGGTTCCAAGTTTATAAAGATTATCATTGTTTAATAGGATCATTTGGAGCTATATTGATTTGAATTGTTTGACATGTCCGGATTGTTTTAAGTGACTAGCATATATAGGGAGAACATATAGATATGGTAAATGACAAACAAACAATACTTATTGACCGACAGGGAAGGGTAGGCTTAATAACCCTTAATAGGCCAGATTATTTAAATGCTGTCAATTCGACGATGGGACTTGAGATCCGTGAACAAATAGAAGAATTCAATGAAGATGATTCTATTGGATCCATAGTCATGACTGGAGCGGGAAGGGCTTTCTCAGCTGGAGCTGATGTTAGTGGGTTTGAAGCAACTGTAAAAGGAGATAAGGAAGCGAAGGATACAGAACCTGATAGATTTCCAAAATGGCCTTCTTTTATTAAGTCTTCTAAGCCTGTGATATGCGCTTTAAATGGTTACGCTATAGGGATGGGGATAACCATGCCGTTGAGCTGTGACATCAGACTGATGTCAGAAAGTGCTAGGATATCTTTCCGGTTTGCCTATATTGGTCTAACACCAGAGTATGGAAGCACTCATTTATTGTCACAGATAGTGGGTATGGGTAAGGCTGCAGAATTTATGTTGACAGGTAGATTTATAGAATCTGATGAGGCTTTAGCAACTGGATTGGTCAATCATGTGTTCCCGGATGAAGACTTGATGGATAAATCGTTAGAATTGGCATCTCAGATCGCATTTAATCCAACATGGCAACTTTCAGAGATAAAGCGAATGTTGAGAGACCATTGTTACATAGATGACCCGGACAAAGTCATGGAAATTGAAGGTGAGATATTCTCGAGATCTCAACATACGGATGCTCACAAAGAATTTTTAAGCTCATTCAGGGAAAAAAGAAACCCCAGATATCATTAGCCCTTAGTGAGTTAACTATATTTTAAAAATAGGATTTTTATTTTTCGAAGGAGTTGAAATGACGATAGGGATCTCTTGTTCTACGCCAAGCTTTTCATCTTCATGTAGTGATATTCTAAATAAAATGGGAACGAAAAATATTTTCATTACTCCTGATGATATCGATCAGATTGAGGATATTATAGACAACATAGATGGACTTTTACTTTCCGGTGGTCCTGATGTACATCCCTCCTGTTACGGTGCTGAATCTACCGTTGAAAAGGGGGAGGAATCACTGGGGTATAGCTATCCTAACTACAATCAAGCCAGAGATGAATTGGAGCTTCGTTTGTTTACGATAGCACTTAGTCGTGATATGCCTATCCTTGGCGTGTGTCGGGGTATGCAACTCATGAATGTAGCACTTGGTGGTTCATTGTTACAAACAATGGATGATCATCGTAGTACCAGTCACAGCGCTGATGAAACCGAAAGTTCATTTCATAGAATATTTATATCTCCAGGATCCAGACTTGCTGCCACAGTTGGCTCTGGAGGGTTTGTTAGAGTAAACAGTAGGCACGGGCAAGGTGTTAAAGAACATACCAAGTCATCCGATTTAATGACCTCGGCTTGGTCACTTGAGGATGGCGTTATAGAGGCGCTTGAAAGTCCAGATCATGAATATGTATTAGGGGTTCAGTTTCACCCTGAACGACGAGGGGAAATACCACCACATTTCGACAAACTCTTTCAGAATCTTATAAGTAGATCAAAATCCACAATATAGGGTCTCAATATTACCTAAAAACACAACCGAATGTGGTAAAATTACCTTGTATTATCAACGTAACTTCCTCGTAGAACGTTAATAAATTATGGGGATGATTTTGAGGTTGTGGACACTCCCTTGAATAAAGCAACATCTTTGACAGTATTGTGTCATGTTTCCGGTCGACTAGACTGGGCTATGAATCGGATTCGGAGGAATAAAAATGACATCTAGTAAATCGGATTTTGGATTCATTAAACCCACTCAGATAGTTGAAGAGATGCGTGACTCATATCTCGACTATGCTATGAGTGTCATCGTATCGAGGGCATTACCTGATGCCAGAGACGGTCTGAAGCCGGTGCAGCGACGTATTTTATATGCAATGAGTGACTTGGGAATGAGGTCAACTTCAGGATATAAGAAAAGTGCCCGGTTGGTTGGTGAAGTACTTGGAAAATGGCACCCTCATGGAGATATGGCAGTTTATGCTGCTATGGTTAGGCTGGCCCAGGATTTCACGGTCAGAATGCCTTTGGTAGATGGGCAAGGTAATTTTGGTAGTATCGATGATGACCCTGCAGCTGCAATGCGATACACAGAAGCTCGTTTGAGTAGCGTTGCTGATGAGATGTTGGCTAACCTGGATCAAGATACTGTCGACTGGACTCTGAATTTTGATGACACTTTGAGAGAGCCAAAGGTACTGCCTGCTCGTTTGCCTAATTTACTGGTGAATGGGGCATCCGGAATTGCAGTCGGAATGGCTACTAACATACCACCTCACAATCTAAGAGAAGTATGCAATGCAATCAATGCTTTAATAGAGAATCCAGATGCGACTTCTGAAGATCTTATGAAATATGTCAAAGGGCCAGACTTTCCAACGGGCGGAACCATTATGGGCCGGCAGGGTATTAGAGATGCCTATACAACGGGTAAAGGGCAAATTATTGTTAGAGCTGTTGCTGAAATTGAAGAGATGAATCGTTCTGGCAATAGGTTCCAGATTGTTGTTACTGAACTTCCATATCAGGTTGTTAAATCAACACTAGT
>CAYFIW010000018.1:0-32329 GCA_964343265.1 uncultured Dehalococcoidia bacterium
TTAAATCTTTTATTGAAGGCAATTAATTCATAGGTCTGACTTTACGGCGTTTTCTAGAATTGATGTCTAGTTTATGAAAAAACTGGGCTAAGGTGCTACTACTGTACCATGTTCGGTTTTTCATAAACTAGATGGTTACTAAATTCCTATACCCTGACGAATTTTTGAAGCCTGGCTCCTTCTAATGTCTCTCCTACGTATAGACTACCTTCGGAGTCTATACCCAGAGCATGAGCTGCTATCAGGTCACCTTCTGTATGTGTGCTAGCTCCCCAGCCCCCTAACCATTGCCCGTTCTTCGTCATTATTTTTAGTCCGGAGTTATGGGTAGCTACATTCACACCTGATCCTTTGGCACCGAGTCCAGTTTTGTGCCCGAGTTCTGTAACGTACATACTGCCGTCATTACTTGGAACAATTTGATTGGGCCTATGAACTCCGCCCCATTCGCTAACATATTGACCATCTGGGGTAAAAATCTGGATTCTGTTGTTTTCTCGGTCACACACATATACAAGACCGGTCGGATCAACGGCTACACCATGAGGAATCATAAACTGTCCTGGTCCAGATCCACGTTCGCCCCAAGATCTGATAAGTTTTCCCTGTGGAGTAAATTGGTGAACTCTGGAATTTCCGTAGCCGTCGGATACATAAATGGCACCGTCCAGACCAAAAGCTATGTCGGTCGGTTGGTTGAATGGTTCACCACTTTGTTCGGGTGCAGGTTTATCAGGTGTGCCAATAATCATTAACTCTTTGCCATCAGTTGTCCATTTTCTGACGGTGTGATCGGTATTGTCCGTGGTCCATATAGAGTCATCAGGTCCGATTTCCAGATGATGTGCTCTCTTAAATGTGTTTTCTCCCCAAGTATCCAGGATTTCACCTGATTTACTCAGAACTATCATTGGATGGTCACTTCTGTTGTATGCGAAAATCCTGTCTTCGCTGTCAACTCCCACACCAACAACATGATTCCATTCCCACCCGTCGGGTAGTGGAGCCCATCCGGGGACGTTTTCGAAAACATATTTACCATAGCTTACTCTGATTGGATCTTCTGGCATTTCGACCTCCTATTTCTTTATGAAGATATAGAATTTTTTCCTGTGGTAGGCCATTCTAGACTTTTTGCAGACTTTTGGGTACCAAGGTCAAGGCTGAGTGACCATGAATCACATTGTTGACAGCGGTTTATTAAGGTGGATAGACTTCACTGTCGAAGGTTTAGTTATTGTTGTATTCTGGGATGTTAAAAGGAGAATAGAATGTCTAATTACAGTTGTGGAGATTGTGGAATGGAAGTTCACAATATTACTTGTGGTAAATGTGGAACAGAACTAACACATGCAGTTATAGAAAAAGATGACGGTACCACTGTTGGTGTCGCTCAATGCAGTAATGGATGCGGCAAGATAAAGTCGCCAATGTGTTGCGGTCATGACATGGTTGCTGCTGATTAGTATTTTATTAGACCGTAGACCTGTATATATACGGACTGCCCTATATGGGCAGTCCGTTTTTGTTTTAAAATTAATAGACTAATGTATGCCCTTCTAAATCAGTATTCTTTTTTCATAATCGGTCTTTTGGGCCTCCCATTGATATGGTTGGTAGTATCCAGGTTCTTTTCATGGCAGTCCTCCGCTGTGACTCTCATACTATTGTTGATTGCGTTAGGTGTTTTCCAGCAAACGCGATTGGTTATACAGCCCAATGTGGAGACTCAATCTGACTGGGAGGCGTTGTTCGATAGGGATACGCCGGTTTTGTTGCAACTTTATTCTGATTATTGAATTGGTTGTTTATCTACGAAGTCTGCCGTTGACAGATTAGAGAAACGATTGGGTGGTAAATGGATAGTTGCGAGGGTTGATGTACATTCCTCTCTCGGTTTATCGCTAAAGAAATCTTATTCTGTAGTGTCCGTACCCGGGTTTGTAATGTTTGAATCAAATGGGCAAGCGATTGATAAAAGCTATTCATTGCCTGATTATGATCGACTCATTTCGATCGAAAGTGATTCTTCTCAATAATATTTATTTTGATGACCCAAAATCATCTTAGTTTTACGTTAATATAAACTTGGTTCTAATATGGGTCAGCCCTATGCAGATTCTAACTAGGAGTATTGTCATGGCAAAAAATAGAGTTTATGTGACAAGGATCATCGTTCCTGATGCTATCGATAAATTGAAAGATCATTTTGAAGTAGAGGTTTGGCAAGAGCCAACTCCCCCGCCGAAAGATTTGATCAAAAAGGTCGTTAGTGAATTTGATGGCATGATGATTGAATCTAACGACATCATGGATGTCGAGGTGTTCGACTCAGTAGAAAGATTGAAGGTTGTGGCCACCCGAGCTATAGGGTATGACAACATTGATGTTTCAGCCGCCACTAGAAACGGGGTAGCGATTGGCAATACGCCAGGTATCCTGCACGAATCCTGTGCTGACTTTGCTATGGGATTGATGTTGTCACTTTCTAGGCAGATAAGTAGATCTAATAGGAAAGTGATAAATGGAGACTGGAAAGTATTTGATCAAACTCCGTATTTGGGTACCGATGTCTACGGTAAAACCTTGGGTCTTATAGGACTTGGACTTATTGGAGAGGCTGTTGCTAGAAGAGCAGTGGGCTTTGATATGGAGATTCTCTATTATTCCCGAACCAGGAAACCTGAAATTGAAGAGAAATACGGATTAAATTGGGTCCCTGAATTAAACGATCTACTAGGTAAATCTGATTTTGTATCAGTCCATGTTCCACTCGGTCCTGAGACACAGAATTTCATAGACCAAAAAGAACTATCAGCTATGAAAAAAGATGCCTTCTTAATAAATACATCTAGGGGAGGTACTGTTAATCCAGATGCTTTAAGAAATGCCCTCAATAATGGCCAGATTGCTGGAGCTGCTTTGGATGTGACATTTCCTGAACCAATTGATGCACAAGATCCGTTGGTTCATATGGAGAATGTTCTTATAACTCCTCACATAGCCAGTGCCAGCGCAGCTACCTTAAGAAGAATGGGTCTGATGGCAGCAGATAATGTCATCGCCCTACTTAATGGGGAGTCTATGCCTGCATGTCTTAATCCTGAAGTACTTTGAGTCAGACGATTTAAACCTAGAAATTCGGCACGATATATGAGTGGAATCTGTAATAAAAGTTAATGCGCTATAGAAATCACTACTACATATTTTTCATGGTGATTTCATTTGTTTTCGTGTCTTGTGATTTAGGATCAGACACTAAAGATGATGATTTACCACCTCTATATTTTTCCACTTGGGATCCTTCTGCTACACCAACTCATACTCCTACACCAACTCTTATACCGACAAAAACGCCCACCCCTGTCCCAACAAGTACCCCGATTCCTTCTCCTACACAATCTCCTAAATTAGCCAAATTAGAAAGCCGAGCTGATGTAGATGGAATTTTAAAACAAGTTCGGGATATTATGGCCTCAGTGTCATCATATTCATATGAAGGATCTGGGGTCGCGGTAATGGATGCTGGTGGTATACCGCTGACTATTCCTATACAGATATTTGGTCAGATTCAGGGCGATAAGGCATTGTCTTTTCTGGAGGTATCTTTTTTGGGTATAAATACTCGTATGGATTCCATGCGAATAGGTGATGATTCCTATGTAAAAGATGTTGCGTCAGGTGAGTGGGTTTATTCATCAGATCCATCAATAGGTCTTATTCCTGTCGATTTTTGGGTTTCAGCTGGGGGTGATATTCTCAACCTTCCATTTGTTTCCAATGATCGATTATCAGATAAAGGAAAGTCTGGAAAATTATTGTTTACACATTCGAGCGAATCTGAGATACCTGTCTTACTTTCCCTGCTGGGTGCTGAGGGAACCTCGGAGCCATTTGATTTGGAAGATATTATTTTGGAGATAAAAGTGGATGTTGAAGATTTGACGGTCACAGATATTATGGCGATGTTCACAGTTTCTCAGGGCGGTAGGTTTGCTTCAGAGATGTTAGGTTTTCCCGGGCTTTCGGGAATAGGCCCAGTAGAAATAGATTTATTGACCAAGTTCGGGAATTACGGTGAAAACTTTGGGATAGAGGGCCCTGCTAAATGATTACTTGATAGCTGTCCTGTCTTCTATCAGGCAAATCCTTCTACTGAAAATGATTCTGTGTCCGCTGCTTTGTGTCTGAGTGCGGCTATTGGTTTGTAATCTTCAGAGCTTGCAAAGGCTCTCATGTTATCAACGGATGGAAATTCAAGGATAACTATCCTTTGTGGATTCCAGGTCGTGTCATCAGAGATTATATTTCCACCCCTAACTAAGTATTTCCCACCGTATTTTTCTATTACGGCCGGTACTTTCTCCATATATTCTTGATATATTTCCCAATCTTTCACGGTAATACTACTAATTGAATAAACAGACATATTAAATTGCTCCCTTTCTGGCTAATATACCTCTTCCCGGCGTGGAACCCTGCTCAAATTTTGAGTTATGGACAACTGGAATGCCACCAACCAAGACATATTCGACTCCAGTAGGGGCTTTTACTGGCTCTGTGTATGTCGACATATCTAGAATCGTATTTGGATTGAAGATGGTGATATCGGCATCTGACCCTGTTTGGAGTCGACCCTTTTTCTTAAATGCCGGCGCTCTTTGTTCTAACCTTCGTGCCGGCATAATAGTCATTTTTTTCAGAGCATCAATCAGGCTTAAATCACCTCTTTCTCTTACATATCTTCCAAGAACTCTGCTGTATGATCCTGCTGTCCTCGGGTGTCCTTTTCCGGCCTCAATGATGCTGTCTGTAGCGATCATAGTTAAAGGACTTAGTACGGCTTCATTTAATGCGTCCTCAGGTATAGAGAAAGCGATTACCCATCCGCCCGTTTCTCTATGTTCAGCGAATGTTTCCGGGGAAAGATATTCGCCCGTTTCAGGCCACATTAGATCGTTCACCGTAATGCCATAGTGATCTTCCCAGCCTTCGTCAAAGACTGACGATTCGATTTTGGTCATCCCCGCAGAATATGGGTAACACTCCGTCGTAACGTCCAATCCCTGGGCTCTTGCGCCGTCTATCATATTTAGAAGTTTTGGTACTGCTTTCAACCCAGTGCTGTTTATATGCACTACATGTAAAGATGCCCCAGTAATTGCAGTAGCGGCGATTACTTCCTCAAGTGCCTCTATGGAACTGGAGGGTTCTTTGTGGCCTTTACCTCGTAAATGAACATGGCAAGAGGCAGAATATTCAGCCGCCACCTTAAACATTTCAATGATTTCCCATCTGCTGGCTGCCCGGGTGTAGTCGATTCCAAATCCAACTGCCAGGGCTCCCTTTTCAAGACCCAGTCTAATGAGAGTTTTCATTCCTTCTATTTCGTCTTCGGTAGCCTCACGTCTTGCCGCGTCTCCTGATGGTACAAAAACCCCAGGATCGTTCATTACTTTCATCCTAGCTGGGATATGTCCGATACTGGCTCCGTAATTTATGGGAGATTTACCCTCCCATTTTTTGTAGAACGAATCTATATCATCTGTCCCCACCTCGAGTTCGAGTGTTGTAGTTACTCCGTCTCTGGCTTGGACTTCAAAAATCTCGTAATCCTGTGGATGGCAGTGAAGATCTATGAAACCAGGGGATACTACTTTTCCGGTTGCGTCAATCGTCTCCTCAGCGTCTAATGTTGCATCACTGATTTCAGCAATTGTCCCTTTTTTGATTCCAATGTTGGATATTGAATCTAATCCGGAATCTGGGTCTATAATCCGCCCGCCTGAAATTGCTATATCAAAGTTCGACATATGTTTTCTATTCCTTTAACGGGCTTCAAGATTTGATAATTATTTTGGACCTACTGAAGTTCCCTTGCTTGATAGCCTGATTTTATAGATTCCTGTTCGGGCGGTTACAAATAGGGTTGATCCATCCTCACCCCAGCCACAGTTAGCCGGAATTTCTGGAAACAAGATCTTGCCGATTAATTTCCCTGTTTTGTTTTCTGAGGAAGGTTCAAAAACCCATATTCCTCCAGGGCCAGATGAATACAGTCGACCGTCCGTATCTATTTTAATTCCGTCTGGAACTCCCTCTTCTCCAGTGTCCATATCGAAGAATTGTCGTTGGTTAGTTGGGTAGCCTTCTTTATCTAAGTCGTAGACGTTTATGAACTTTTTTAATGAGTCGGCTACATATAGTTGGCTTTCATCGGGTGAAAATGCTATTCCATTAGGGCCTTCCATATCTGATATAAGAAGTTCTATCTCTGATCCATCAAGGTTGACCCGGTAGACTCCATTGAAATTCAATTCTTTACCTTGACTTCTTCCTGCTAAACCGTATGGAGGATCAGTGAAATAAACCCATCCGTCAGATTTTACAGCCGCGTCGTTTGGGCTGTTAAGGCGCTTACCTCGATACCGGGTAGCTAATGGTGTGACGTCTCCTGTGGAGTTAGTTCTTGAAACCCTGCGATTGGAGTGCTCGCATGCTATGAGATGTCCTTCCATGTCCAGGGTTAAGCCATTTGAGTTGCCACTGGGATACCGAAATGTTGAAATACTAGTTCCCTCTTCTGAAACGGATAAAGATGTAATCCTGCTGTTGGGTATGTCAGAGAAAAGTAATCTCTCATTTTTCCATACCGGACCTTCAACAAATCCGAATCCTGTGGCTATGTGTTCTACGTGGGAATCCTTTAGAAGTATTTTGTTAAAAGATTCTTCTATTATTTCAAATTCTTTCATTAATTTCTTTACCTTTTAAATACTAGACGTTGTTATTTAGGCCATTTGCCAGGCACGGGATAGGCCTCAGTAGGTCCTGGCCATGCAGGCATAGTGGAAATTATGAATTTTAGGGGCGTTTTTCCTGTATTTCTAAACTGAAAATGAGTGCCTAGTGGTATTAATAATGAAGTACCAGGCAAAACGTCGTCAATTTGTTCAATATTTTTTAAATTTCGCCAGACCTGTCCTGAACCTTGAGTAAATAACCAGATTTCTTCCACAGTTCTATGACACACAGCAGATGAGATGCCACCAACCGGGAGAGTACATTCGCTGAGTCCACCGCGGTTTGTTTCTTGAAGAGGCCTAATTTCAGAACCATCTGGGGCCAATACAAAGTCAGGCCCCAGTAAATTTAACTGCAGTTTTGTTTTTTCGTTCACATTAACGGCTTTTTTAATCTCCCATACTTTCCGAATCGACCATTTCGTAAAATTCTATGTGTTGACTCTCCAGTAAGGGTCTGTATTTCGCTCCTGCTTCCATTGCCTCTTTGGGAATGTTGTTTCCTTGTCTACCTGGTGACATTATTTTGTCGTCTGTCCATTCGAGTATGACGATATTTTGCTCGCCGGGTAATGTGTATCCATTGTAAGAAACGGTAAAGTCACTTCTGTGTCCAGAATCTCGGTATATTTTTGCTTGAGCATAGACAAGTTTTGCAACATTGCCAGCTTCTCCTGGTTTCGTTTTATAGACTCTTCTTATTCTGTACATGTTTCTCCTCGTAAATTTCTTTTTGCCATTATTGTTATGTGTAAGTCACGACTTTGAGTGAATTCTATTGATTTATTGAACTCATCGCTACCTTAAATGTTTATAGGGATAACTAATTCTTTTATTTGGGTCATACCCTATGAATTAGGTCGCGAAGTTTTACTCATCTGATGAATGGATTGTTTCCAATATTTTTGAAGCACCATCGGATAGCCATGGTAACCAACTAAATGAAAAGAAACGGACCCCGGTATTAACGTAATGGTTCATGTTTTGATAAGTTCCCAACGTGCCCGCTGTTTTTCCAGCTTCTACAATCTTTTTGATCGTAGTATCTACGACTTTATTTACTTCGTCTGATCCTGCTCCTCCTAAAAATCCCATAGATTGAGCAAGATCTCCAGGGGCAACATAGAATACGTCGATATTGTCGACTTCCAGAATTTCTTCAATATTATTTACTGCGATTATGTCTTCTATAAGGATGATGGACATGGTTTGATTATTTGCTTTGGAAAGGTAATTTTCTACACCTATTCCCTGTCTGCTTGTGAAAGAGCCTCTCATTCCTATGGGGGCAAATTTTGTCGCATTTACTACATTTTCTGCTTCCAACTTCGAATTTATATGTGGAACACATATTCCCAGCGCACCAAGATCGAGAGTTCTGTAAATAGTGGCTGGCTCGTTTTGGTAAACCCTAACGATCGAAGTCATACCCCATAGGTCACATGCTCTTGTCAGGTCAGATACATTATCAAAGTCTACCGGCCCATGTTCGCCCTCGAACCATAGGCCATCAAAACCAAGAGGGCCAAAATGTTCCACCAATTCAGGGCTCATTGGTCCCATTGGAACCGCGACAACTTTTCCTTCAGTAAGTCGTTTTTTAACTTTGTTTTCTCTTAAGTCGGCCATGGATTCTCCAGTTTATGAAATCAGATTTAACCAATGTGCATAAGTTTTGGTAGTCAGTACCAGTTTTCTTTATCTACAATGTTGTCTAATTTTTCGTTAGCCAGAAATTTTTTAGCATTATCCAACAATATTTGGAAACGTCTTTCTGACAGGTTTTCTGCATCGGCTACGGCCACATGTGGGGTCATAAGTACATTGTCTAAATCCCATAGTTTGTGATCCGTAGGAAGTGGCTCTATTTCGTACACGTCTAATCCGCATCCGGCTATGTCGCCAGATTCGATTGCGTTTGCGAGATCATTAATAGAACATGCCATTCCTCTACCAACGTTGATGAAATATGCACTATTTTTCATCAACTTGAATCTATTCGCATTGAACATTAATTCAGTTTCAGGTGTGTGCGGCACAGTGGATATTACAAAGTCCGCATTTGGGAGTTGGGAATCCAGTTCTTCTGGTTTGAACATTTCTACACCAGGTACTTCGTATTCAGGTCTTGGATCAATCCCTATAACCCTCATTCCCAATTCCTGGCAGAGCCGTGCAGTTTCGTGACCAATACCACCCACACCATTGATCAAAGCAGTGGCATCTCCTAGATATATATAGGGGGTTTTCCTTGCATTTTTCCCCCATATTTTTTCTCGGCGGGCATTTTCGAACCATGGAAGTCCTCTCGAAAGAGCAAGAACGAACATCATGATGTGATGTGATATATGATCCCAATAAATGCCTCGGGGATTTGTAATCGTTAGAGGATGATTACAGAGTTCTTTGTAGTAGTATCCAAAGAATGGACCAGCATCGGGATTGTGGAGCCACTCGATTTTACTGGCTAACTTAAGAGCTTCAGGAGGTATCCATCCCATTGCCCCGTCTGCATCCTTTATAGCTTCCATTGCCTCTTCATCCGTTTCGGGTGTTTCAACTTCATATTCTGGAAGGGTGTCTGACAGGCGAGCTGCAAACTGTTTTTTAAGATCGTCTTGGGGTGGCATGAAAACAAACTTAGGCATGTGTAACTCCTATTTTAAAAATAGCCTGACTTTAATAATATTCTCCATACTTGTAGGACTTTTCCAAATATATCACCTGTACATAAATATTTGTGTTTCACAATAAAGCTGACGAGGTAGTTTAATGATTACTATTGATACTCACACACATGCCGGTCCCAACTGGTTTGAGCCTATAGAAATGTTGGTCTGCCAAATGGAACTTAATGGGGTTGATAAGGCTGTCCTGATACAACATGGGAGACCTGAATTTGGTCATTACGATCACGAGTATCTATTTCAATGTCTTGATAAATACCCGGGAAAATTCGCGATCGTCGTAATATTGGATACTAAGAACATTAATTCCCTCCGGGACCTTGAAAGATATAAGGAAAGGGGTGCAGTTGGAATACGACTTAATCCGGAGACGAGGTCGCCAGGCTCTGATCCTCTTGCAATATGGAGGATAGCTAATGATCTTGGGATGTTTGTAAGCGGTATGGGAACAGTTGAGGGATTTGCTTCTGATCAATTTGCTAATCTTGTGGGAGAATTGCCTGAATTACCAATCATTTTGGAGCATTTGGCGGGAGGAGGCGAAGGGGCATCATTCCCTAGAAACGGGAAAGGTCCAGAAAAACCTTATTCACAATTCAGGAAGGCTATGGATTTATCGAAATTTCCAAATGTCTACATTAAAGTACATGGATTGGGTGAAATCATTAACAGGCCGAATGTACTTAATAAAAATTACAGTACAGGGTTTTATGGAGAATTACCCCCATTGATAGATATAGCTAAGGACGCATTTGGGGTTGAACGTATGATGTGGGGCAGTGATTATCCCCCAGTTAGTGGAAGGGAAGGATATAGAAATGCATTGATAGGGGTGAAGGAATATCCGGCGTTTAATAATAGGGATGATCTTGAATGGGTCATGGGAAAGACTGCATTGAAAGTAATAAATTTTCATGTATGAATTCAGTGGATCTACTACTGACCTGGATAACAGAGATTCTTACCGGAAATGGGGTATTTTAATAGCATGTTTCCTAGCCTCAGCGGTGACAGTTGGAGGTTCACAATATTCTTTTGGGCATTTCGTAGAGCCCCTTCAGGAAGCGTTTGGATGGAGTAGAACCGAGATCGGATTGTCCTTGTCTTTGGTTGCTTTAGGCTCTTTTATTTCCCCTTTAATCGGATCTTTAATTGACCGCCATGGTGCCAGGCCTATCATGACATTTTGCCTTGTCATGTTTGCCCTCAGTTACTTAGCAAGACCCTTTATGACTCATATATCACATTGGTATATCTTGGGCATAATTCAGTCATTCACGATAGCTGGAGCCAATATACTTCCAACTGGGAAATTAATAGGGCTTTGGTTTCCTAAAAACAGAGGGAAAATTCTCGGTATTGCTGCGATGGGAAACAATTTTGGAGGAATAGCGGTACAACCAGCAGTTTCATTGATAATTTCAGTCTACAGTTGGCAGATGGGATATGCGGCAATAGGAATATTTGCTATCGTCGTTTCTGTTTATTCGTTTTTTATGGTCAGAGATCCCGTTTCTTCACTATCTAGTGATGGATCTACTCAAGAAATAGATCTTGTCGGATTTACATTAAATCAGGCTTTTCATATGAGGAAATTTTATGTAATTATTGTCGCTTTTATGTGTGGGACCTTCACATATAGTGCCTTGCTGCCTCAGGTTTCCTCTCATTTAATTAATAACGGAATCAATGACTCTACTGTAGCTTTAGCTGTCAGTTTGTTTGCGACGTGCGGAATGGTAGGTAAATTTATATTCGGAATCATGTCTGATAAATTTGGTCCTAGGCCGGCGATGATTATCGATCTGTATGGCCAATCCATATTTGCGAGCCTATTGGTATTTGCAGGCACCTCAGTTCCCTTGTGGTTGGTTGTGCCGTTGATGGGATTTTTTCTTGGTGCTTTTGGTGCATTAACTCAATTGTTGGTAATAGATACCTTTGGTGTTAAACATTTTGGCGCGATTATGGGAGTTATTTCGATCGGGACAGCCATATCCCTTTTCAGTGGTCCCATAATTGCGGGTCTTAGCTATGATTTGTCAGAAAGTTACGGGCCAGTTTTTTTCATAACATCTGCAATTTTTGCCCTAGGGGGAAGTTCTCTGTTTCTTGCAGGCAAATCTAATTCGACAGAGCTCTCTACAGAGAAATGAGGTGTGATATTAGTGATGAATCTTTCCATGCTGAACTAATTTTTGGGCTGACAGCGAAGCATTCTTTTTTATCTACGCTTTTAGATAATCTTTCTGCGAAGTCTTGAGCGTCTTGTTGGCTTTTATAATTTCTTAATCCTTGTATTTTTTTATCCATACTGGATTCAATATTCACTTCTACATCTATTTTCTTTTCATCGTCACTTAGTTCCAATCCATATTGTTCTGCAACTTCAATAGGAAGAGTGGGATATATCAAGAGTGGGACTTGGGATTGAAGTTGAGATTCAGCGTACCATTCATGGGCTAAAAGTGATGCCTTATGTATTGCAATGTGATCTGGATGGTTTGAAATTCCGCTTGGTCCAAACGTTGCCACTATGTCGGGTTTAACAATGTGCATTATCTCGAGTAATCTCAGAGACACGTCTTCGATATTTTCCTTATTTAGATCTTGGTCCCTGTATCCAAGTAAAAAAGGGGCGTTAGCTCCGTAGAGAAGTAAATTTTTTCTGAGCTCTGATTCACGTACCTTGGCGAGATCCTTTCTCTCTATAACTTCCCCTCCTGTACCCAGGCTACCCTCTTCTCCCCCAGTTGCAGTAACTATGTAAACTTTTCCACCTTCTTCTATCCATCTAACCATGGTTCCTGCACTCGCGGAGGTCTCGTCGTCGGGATGCGCGAAAATTCCAAGCCAAACTAATTTATGATCGTCATTTATCAAAATGTATGCCCCGTGTTAGTCGATATAACCTCAGGTTATGTAATTTGTCTTTAGCTGTGAATAAAGCTAGGTTAAATTTTGAGAATATATATAATCTAATCAAAATTATATTTGAGAATTGACTTAAGGGGAATTTAGGCATGGAAAAACGTCGACTTGGAAGAACGGGTCACGATAGCACCATAGTGACTTTCGGATCATACTCCGTGGGTAAATTGAGTCAAGAAAAAGCAGATAATGTTATCCAATTATGTTTGGATCATGGTGTAAATCACATTGATATAGCGCCTGGGTATTCTGATGCTATGGAGAGAGTAGCTCCCTGGATGCCGGATCTCAGGAATCAAATGTTCTTAGGTTCTAAGACTCCTATGAGAACAAGAGATGAAGCATGGAAAAACGTAGAAGACATAATGAAAAGGATGAATGTAGATACTTTTGACCTTTTCCAGTTGCATTCTGTGATCGACCTTGAAACTTTAGATATCGTTACGGCTGCTGATGGTGCATTGCAAGCATTGATTGAAATGAAGGAGCAGGGTATTACAAAATGGCTCGGTATAACCGGTCATGGGCCGACGGTAGCTAAAACTCACATAGAAGCTATAAAAAGATTTGATTTTGATACTGTTATGTTTCCTGTGAACGCCACTATGTATGCAAATACTGATTACAGAAGAGATGCTGAAGAACTAATATCTATATGTCACAGTAAGGACATAGGTATACAGACCATAAAAATGATTGCGAGAGGAGGGTGGGGTGATTCCGTTCCTGATATGGGAACTTGGTATGATCCTCATAGAGATCAAGAATCGATCGATAAAGCCTTATGGTGGCAGATGTCTCAACCCATTCACACAGCACCGAGTTGCGGAGAAGCGTCTTTACTACCTATGGTATTAGATGCCGCAGAAAGATATGAGGGTTTGAGTGTGGATCAGCAGGAAAATATTATTGACCTGCAGGCACCCCCAAGGTTGGAGCCTAAACTAGCTATTATTTGAGCTCTTTACGGATACCTGTAATTACGTAAACCAGATACAAATCTCCATACAGAAAGCACTACAACTACTGATATGGCGCCCCCTAATAACATTGTATTACCAGCTCCTATTCGGGAAGACATGTATCCTACTTCGAATGTGCCTATATTATTAGCTGACATCGCACAAAATGAATGAAAGCTGACCGCCCTACCCCTCATTTTGTCTGGTGTAGTGAGTTGTACCGTTGTCTGCCTTGTGGTCATGCCCACTGCGTCAGTCAATCCAAGCCCAGAAATGATGATTCCACCTATAATCAACAACAAAACCGGGTTCTCGGGTAAGAATTGAAGTGAACCGAATCCAAATAAAAGTATGGAGTATGTTCCGGTCGCGAATAAAACAAGCATACCTTTTGCTCTGTATTTTGCCATAAAGAGGACTATGAAACTGCCGGCAACGCCTCCAATTGAATTAGCGGTCGCGAGAGGCCCGATTGCCCAGGCTCCCTGTCTGAATATTTTATCTACGATTAAGGGCATGATTTCCCTGTAGAAACTTACAACAGTAACCCCGATATCCATGGTGTAGAGACCCGGTAGTATGGGATGATTTCTCACAAATTGGAACCCCTCCCATATTCTTCTTGTCATCGGAGCTTGAATTGTTTTATAGTCCTCCTCAATTCCATATTTCGGCTTAACCAGAAGCGGTAAAAGTGTTGCTGGTATAGCGGTAATTACTCCAATGATAAAAACGGCTGAAAGCCCTATAAATTCATAGGCACCTGAAAATAAAAGAGGACTTAATATAAGACTAATTTGCTGAGTCGCTGTATTGGAAGTTACGGCATGCATGAGGTGTGTGGTAGGAACGATGTTGGCTGTTATGGCTGATCTCGCAGGTCCCCCCAAAGTACTAGTGAGTCCTAGAATCAAAACTATTAGATATATATGCCATGGAGCCAATTGATCAGTTAGCAGAAGAATCGCTGCGATGAAAATCAGTATAAAACTAAATGCCTGTGTTGAGGCAATTAATCTTTTTCTATCCATTGAGTCTGCAAAAGCGCCTCCGAATAACGTGGCTGGCATTTGCGAAAAAAGCTGAACGATGCCGATTAACCCAAGCATGAAACCTGACCCCGTCTCTTGGTAAAGCCAGACGCCGAATCCTAAATTCCTCATCTGCATGGTGACTGAAGACGACAGGCCTGATATCCACATAAGTCTGAATCCAGGAAACTTAAATGCCGACCAAGGTCGAATTTTCTCGGATTGAGAAACCCCCTCTTTTTTAGGGGACTTATCTGATGGGGTTCTTGAGGAACTCACGTAACTAGATTTTTTCTGAAGGTCGATATTTTTAGTAGCACTGTCAGGGGATTATAATGCCGTTTTTATCTGTTGGGTATAAATAATAAGAGTTATACATTTAAGAATAGCTATAAAGATTCGAGAGAACTTGGTAGATTATAGTCCTATCAAATTTATAAAAAGTGGTAATTTTTGCTGCAGCTATCTATGATTCCGTGTAATTAATAAAACCTAAGCTGTATGAATTTATCGGGTTGGTGCGTAAGCTGCACTCATGCCCCCGTCTACAAGCAAAGTAGAACCAGTAACAAACTCCGACTCATCAGATGCAAAATATAGAGCAGCGTATCCAACGTCATATGGATGGCCCATTTTTTGCAGTGGTTGAATATCTGACCGTCTCTTAATCACAGATTCATTTGTTAAGTCATTCCAATTAATTCCAGACATTTCTGTAGCAATCGCCCCAGGTTGTATTGTGTTCACTCTTATGTTGTACTTGGCATAGGCCAGAGCTGATTTTTTGGTTAGCATGGCTAACCCTCCTTTTGACACGTGATACGAAGTCGAAGAGTTGTTCGCAGCTCTACTATCTAGGACTGAAGAATTGTTTATTATCGATCCTTGACCGTTTTCGATCATGTAAGGAACAGCGTATTTTGTGCATAGAAATGCACCTTTTAAATTAACGTTTATCACGGACTCGAAAATTTCTATTTCTTCATTATGTGGGTCACCATCCAGATGGTTGTTAATGCCTGCATTATTAAACAAGACATCTATTTTCCCAAATGATTCCTTTGCTTTAACCATTAGCTCCGAAGTTTGTTCAGGATTCGAAACATCTGTTTGCACGAAAACGCAATCATTCTTATTGTTCCCTCTAATACTTCTGGCGACTTTTTCTCCTTCTGAAAGTCTCCGCCCGGCTATTACAACTGCTGCTCCGTTTGCGGAAAACAATTCCGCAGCTGCACGTCCCATGCCTGACGCGCCTCCAGTTATCACTGCCACTTTGTTTTGAAGTCTCATTTGTATTTTCCTAATATTCGTTTATATCTACGTTGATATTAAGGGGTAGTTCGTGTTTCATAGCAGTCGTGGTACCCTTTTTCCCTTGGTGTTGCTGAATCTGTTAATCAAGGTTATAAATCAGGAATGTTTCATCGATTTCGCATTTATATTTTATACGTTGCCGGGTTCTTCTTTTTGGGATTAGGTATAGCCGGTTATATATTACCGGGACTGCCAGGCACTGTTTTCTTAATTTTAGCGGCTTCATGCTTTCTAAGATCAAATGAGAGAATGTACCGTTGGGTGACTGAACACAAAGTGTTTGGAAAGCTTGTTAAAGGGTTTTTGGAAACGGGTGCTATGCCACTGAAAGCTAAGTTTATATCTGTTTCCTGCATATGGATTTTTTCGGGCCTATCTATGATTGCCCCCTATAATATTTTTTGGTTCAAGATTCCGGTATTGATTCTTGCACTTACAGGAACCTGGTACATACTATTAAAAGTTAAGACTAATTAGTCTTTTCTTAATGGGTTACTTATTTAAAACAGAAACTGTTATTTGGGGATCTTTTTCTCCTCTTTCAAGGGCGGCAATTATAGTTTGTGCGAGTTGTACTGCTGACTCGGGGCTCAGTTCTACAGCTACTCTTGCTCCTACGCCACGCTCCGGGTTGACGAAATCTAGGTTTATTCCATATTCCCATGGGGCATGCATTGGATGGTCGTAGGAGACATTCACACCCTTCAAAGGGAACCACCCTTCGGATCCCCTAGCGCTACCTTCAACGGATGTTTTCTCACATATCATGGTACACATATAACATAGCCTCTAGTTACTTGAGATTTTTTGACAGAAAATCGAACATTTTTTCCCACCCGTCTACAGCGGAAGGTTGATGGTAGGCTCCGCGGTCGTAATAGAAAAATCCATGTCCGGCATCGTCATACCTATGGAATTCGATGTTTTTCCCTGCCTCTTTCAGTTCATTTTCATGCTGGTTTACTTGTTCAGGAGTTGGACTCTGGTCTAAGTTTCCGAAAAGACCCAACAGGGGGGCATTTAAATCTTTGGTGTAATCATTAGGTGAGACGGGTTGTTTGTCGGTCAGTTGATCGGAGTTCATGATTACATTCCCACCCCAACATTCAACAACAGCATCAAATACCGTTAAACGACATCCTGCTAGAAAGGCATGTCTTCCACCAGAACAGGTTCCAAAAGTTGCTACTTTACCGTTCGATGTAGGAAGAGCAAGCACATGTTCTGCGGCACCTTGAATGTCTCCGAGTGCTTGTTCGTCAGATACTCCTCCGTCGGCTCTGACTGCTGCGGCAACATCTTCTGGTGTTCCCTTAGCTTCACGACAGTATAGGTCTGGGCTGATTGCAAGGTAACCATGGTGAGCAATCCGCCTGGTGAATTCTCTATAGAGTTCATCCCATCCCGGTAGGTGGTGTATCAGGACAACTGAAGGAAATGGACCTGGACCTGCCGGCCGTGCGTAATATGCATTTATCAGGTCGCCATTGTGACCTCTTATCACGGTGGTTTCGGCGATCATGCCTTCAAATTGATCAGTTGTATACATGTTTATATCCCTCTTTTTTTCTCTATGCTATTGGAACACTGCCGACCCTGCTCCGCCTCCAGCGGCAATAGATTCTCCAGTAATTGCGGCTGCTTTTGGCGATGCCAAAAAAGTAGTCAGGTGGGCGATTTCATCGGACTCCACAATTCTACGAATATCTAAGTTAGCCGCTGATTTCTTTTCGATCTCTTC
Organism: uncultured Dehalococcoidia bacterium; assembly: GCA_964343265.1. Lineage (GTDB taxonomy): Bacteria > Chloroflexota > Dehalococcoidia > Lucifugimonadales > UBA826 > CAYFIW01. Next base: position 17,473 of record CAYFIW010000018.1, read on the forward strand.
AACCGTTAAATTATTTTCGGCGGCTTGTTTTTCGTTTAGTGGTGCTGTTCTTTCGGTTCTAGTGGCACCCGGATGAACTATGTTTACTGTTATTCCAAAAGGTCCTAGTTCATTTGACAACGTTTTTGTGAAATGGGATAGAGCTAGGTTTCGCATGCCACTTATCGCCCCGCCACTTCTGGCGGCTAGGCCACCTATGTTGATGATTCGACCCCAACCCTTGGATTTCATGTACGGTGCAGCAGCCTTGGCAGATCTCAAGTAGCCTACCACTTTAGTATCGATGTCAGAGAGCAATTCATCTGGGTCAGCTGTATCAAGTGGTCCCATTACAAGCCCCCCGGGTGCGGCGGCGTTGTTTACAAGAATGTCGATACCTCCCAAAGAAGAAGCGGAAAATTCTATAAAATCATTAACCGATTCCATGCTGGTTGTATCTGCTTCTGAGAAGAAAACTTTTTGCGATGTTTCTAATTCTATTTCTCTGGCTGTGCTTTTGAGCGTCACTATTGATCTAGAGCAAATTGACACCTCCACTCCTTCTTTTGCTAGAGACATTGCGATAGATTTTCCTATTCCACGACTGCCACCAGTTATAACTGCTTTTTTACCGACAAGTTCGAGATCCATTTATCTAATCCTTATCAGGGATTTATTCCCCTTCCATTGCTCTTAGGACTTTCTCTCCTTCATTTTTCCAGTAGTTATATAAAATGACTACGTCGGTGCCCAGTGAGAAATGTCGTACGCCCCAATCTAAATATTGTTTCATTTCATCGGCAGACTGTATTTCAGCCCTGGGAGGTACTCCCATTTTTATTGATAACTCGAATGTTTTTTTCATTGCATCGGCCACTTCTGGATCCTTCATCTGGCGAGGTTTACCTACGTTCATAGAAAAATCAGCTCCTCCCCATTGAACCATTTCAACTCCAGGTTCTTCTAGAATCTCTTCTAGATTATCGACAGCGCCTTTTTTCTCTATCATGAAGGCTAGTACAGTGTCTCCCACAGCATCTACATATTCCTGTGATCCCCCATATCCCCAGTACGAATTTCTTCTGGTCGCTACTCCATACAAGCCCTTGTGATCTGGATGGTCAGGACGTGCAGCAGTTATGCATTCTCTCACTTCTTCAATACTTCTTACATCGGTAAACAATATACTTTCGAAGCCCGCGCCTATGCCCCTCTGGGCCAGAAACGGCATTTGGCTTTGATCGATTTTAAACATAGATCCTAGATTGTGTAATTCTGCTGCCCTGCACATATTGTCTAGGTCATGAAGGTCGGAGGGTCCGTATTCTGCTACGAATTCTACATAGTCATATAACCCAGTGTGACCCAGGGCCTCAATTTGTGTGGGCCAGACGCTATGGACATGTGTGCTTAACGTGGGTTTATCTTGGTTTAATTTTTCTCTGAGGGAATTCTTTCTCATACTGGCACTCCTTAATGTTATTTTCACAAAATAAAGATTTATAGACTTTGTGTTTCGCGGCAAGGGTATCAAATGCTGTCAATCCTTTCACTACTTTGGCCTATTTGCTTTCAATAAGTTGTTTGTCATCTGGGATTTGAGGAGAAAAACAGTTAGGAATAGAGACATTTTCAAACAATGAGAATTATAATGTTCGGACGTTGGTGAGCAATTATGCGAGAGTCAAAATGAGTGTTTTTGGTTTCCCGGTTCAATTCTTATTGGTTTTTGCGCTGAGTGCGGTCATAGTTTTATATCTGTCCGCGGCTACTGCAACTTCTAGAATTGAGGCTCGAGGACAAGAGAGCGTAGTAGGCTCCGTGGATTCACATAGATGGGAACAGGCTGCAATATGGGCTTGTCCATTGCATTAGATTATCTTGGTGCCATCGCACCCTACAAATATATGAGTCGTAACTATAAAAGGTACTTGAATTGAGCTCAAATAAAATGGATTCTTCAGCGTCTAATGCACAACCGACATTGTATTGGCATTACGCCTGGATTATTGTCGTTATTATAGTTGGGATGCAAATTGTGGGCACATCTATACGGATGGGTTTTGGGGTTTTTATACAACCCCTAGAGGATCAATTTGGATGGAGTCAGAATGGGCTTGGATTTGCTTACGCTTTAAGTAGTATCGTTTCAGCCGTCGTCTCACCAGTAACGGGAAACTTTGGAGATAGATTCGGTGCAAGGAAATCCATGCTCTTGGGCACCGCTGTCTTTCTTATAGGTATGTTGCTTACTGCATTTGTCACGCAGTTGTGGCATTTCTGGGTTACATACGGTGTCGTGCTTGGTATTGCTCAGTCAATATTCCTTGTTCCATTGATTCCGGCGGCAATGATCTGGTTCAGAAGAAATCTAGGTCTTGCAATGGGTTTGATTATGGCATCGTGGGGTGTTGGTCCCGCCCTGGCAACCCCTCTGATTGCTTTTTCCATTGACATGGTGGGCTGGAAGATGTCATTTATTATCATCGGTTTTATTTCAACTTCTTTAATGTTGTTAATGATTTCTATATTCCGCAACAGGCCTGGTGACATGTCTTTGACAGCATATGGAACTCTTGATGATGACCCTCCCTTAAGCGATAAATTACCTCCTGTAAAATTGCTTAGAGAGTTTAACGGTCATATGAAGAAGACTGCTGCTTATTACAATATGAGCTCAATCCATTTTCTTGGGTGCGTCGGGCATGCGGTTATATTGGTTTGGATAATTCCCATGGCGACTGAAGGTGGACTCTCTCTGGTTAATGCTTCATTTATTGTGACCGTTATGTCTGTTGTTAGCATTGCAACAAGATTAACTACACCGGTGTTATGTGAACGTTTTGGTGTAAGAAGTGTAATGTCAATTTTTTACGTACTGCAGGGTGCCCCAGTCCTAATTTTATTTATGCCTGACCTCACAGGGGTGTTTTTTATATTTGCAGTTAGTTTTGGAATTGGATACGGAGGGGAGACGGGAGGGTTTCCGATATTGAACAGAAAATATTTCGGGCATGCTCCAATGGGTGGTGCACATGGGTTCCAAATGCTTGGGGCTGGGATAGGAATGGCTGTTGGAGGTTGGGTAGGTGGCCCAGTGTTTGATTTGTTTGGTTCTTATAATTGGGCATTAGCTGTTTCTATAATAGCTAGTGTCGGTGGCGCAGTGAATATTGTTTTGTTGGAAAATCCAGCCAACTTACTTATTCCTGATTGGCAAAAAGCTGAACAGGAGTATATGACAACATCTTCTGTTTCAGGAACGGAGTAGAAATTTGTCACATTATTCAAGCAGATCAGCTATTGTGAATCTAACTGCATTAGACATGGTTCATTTGATACGTGGCAAGGAAATTTCTTGCCGTGAGGTTATGGAAGCACATATCGAACAGATAGAGGACATAAACCCTAAAGTAAATGCAATCGTCACCCTAGATGCGGATAAGGGACTAAAAGAAGCGGATGTAGCAGATAAGGCAATTGGTAGAGGAGATGATGTGGGATTGCTTCATGGCATCCCGGTAGCTCACAAGGATCTTGTTCCTACCAAAGGCATGCGAACTACCTTTGGTTCCCCGCTATATTCGGATTATGTTCCTGACTATAGTGCGTTGATAGTGGATAGAATGCAGTCGGCCGGAGCCATCACAATAGGGAAAACAAACACTCCAGAATTTGGTGCTGGTTCTCAAACTTTTAATGAAGTTTTTGGGGAGACTCTGAATCCATATGACACTTCAAAGACTTGCGGAGGTAGCAGTGGAGGCGCTGCCGTTTCTCTCGCCACTCGAATGATCCCGCTGGCCGATGGTAGCGACACGGGCGGATCTCTTAGAAATCCGGCAAATTTTTGTAACGTAGTCGGATTCAGGCCATCGCCAGGTAGAGTGCCTACATTTCCTTCAAAATTGGGGTGGAGTCCAATTTCTGTGCAGGGCCCTATGGCTAGAAATGTAAGTGATTGTGCCCTTTTACTCTCGGCGATTTCTGGTCCTGATCCCAGGGTGCCTATTTCTATCTCGGAGCCAGGTAGAAAATTTCTAGGATCCCTAGATAGAGATTTCCAGGGGGTATCTATTGCCTGGAGCGAAGACTTGGGTGGACTTCCAGTTGATTCAAGGACGACCACGGTGCTTCAATCTCAGAAACATGTCTTCGAGGCAATTGGATGTAATCTATACGATGATGAACCGGATTTCACAGATGCTAACGAACTATTTTTAATATGGAGAGGCTGGGGACGAGAAATTAATCAGGGGGAACTCCTTAAGAATAATAGAAAGGATCTCAAAGACACTATGATCTGGGACATTGAGCAAGGAGTAAATTTGACGGGGCCTCAAGTGGGTTGGGCTGAAAGCAAAAGAATGGAACTTTTTCAAAGAATGCATAGCTTTATGGAAAAGTACGAATTTCTATTGTGCCCAGTAAGTCAGAGACCTCCGTTTGATGTTAACCAAAGGTGGGTTGAGGATATAAATGGAGTCCCAATGGAGAACTTCATAGCCTGGATGAAGTCTTGTTATTACATAACTGCAACCGGACATCCGGCAATTTCCGTTCCGTGTGGATTTACAGATGAAGGTTTGCCAGTTGGCTTACAAATCGTGGGTAGGTACCGTGATGAAATGGGTGTATTACAATTGGCAAAAGCATTTGAGGATGCTACAGGTTTCTGGAAGAAGCTACCCGGGATTTGTAAATAAGGGAATTTGTGGTTGATATAGATATCACAGAAGGACTTAATAGTGAAAATTACTAACGTGAAAGTAGATATGTTTAACTGGGATTCTGAACCATGGAAGACCGGGGTTGGTACCAGTTTCGGTAAAACACGCCAACTCGGAGTGGTAACTGTTGAGACTGACGAAGGAATAAGTGGCAACGCTTTTCTTGGTTCTTCCCGTGTTGGGGCCGATCACTTTGCCCCAGGACTAATAGAATTCATTAAGCCAATTATTATGGGTCGTAATCCTCAAGATATTGGGGCCATATGGTGGGATTTATGGAAAATGAACAGGTCGGTATCAACTTACGTCATTGGGGCAGTTGATATTTGTTTATGGGACATAAATGGGAAAATAGCAAATCAGCCCATTCACAGGCTTCTGGGAACATGTAAAGAAACGGTTCCTGTGTATTCCAGTACTGCTTATCATGAGACGAAAGAAGAATACGCGGAAGAGGCTATTAGATTTAAAGAAATGGGCTGGACAGCACACAAGATACATCCGCACGGTGACCCGATGTACGACATAGAAATTTCAGAGGCTGTCCGTGACGCTGTTGGTGGGGAAATGAAATTGATGCTTGATTCGATGTGGGCTTATCAGTATGAGGATGCTCTTCGCGTTGGAAGGGCTATAGAAGACCTAAACTTCTATTGGTATGAGGATCCTTTGGTAGAGGAGGATATATATAATTACATCAAACTTCATCAGAAACTTGATATACCCATAATGTCCACTGAATATGCGCCTGGCCGCTATTATGGGATGACCTCGTGGATTACTCAATATGCGACTGATATCTTGAGAGGGGATGTTGCTGTTACTGGTGGTATTACTCCCATGATACGACTATCTCATCTAGCTGAGGGATTTAACATGAAGTGTGAGATACACCATGGTGGTAACTCACTCAATAATGTTGCAAATCTTCATGTCACAATGGCTGTGCCTAATTGTGAATTTTTTGAGTTCTTTCCCTGTACAGGAGCAAACATGTATGGGTTAGTAGAAGATATTGTTTTTGATGGAGGTTTTGTTCATGCTCCCACCAAACCTGGGTTGGGGTATGAGATTGATTGGGACCTGTTAAAGAAAGAATACACTGCAACTGTTGAATAAGATTTTTTCTAAGGCGCATCAAAATAAATTGCTAAACTCCAAAAGATCTAATAGATAGCTCTTTTGTCTTTTATACCTAGAATTCAAACGTTAGATTCTTGGCGTCGATATCGGGATTATCGCTTTCTGTGGACTGCAAATTTTTGTGGCAATACTGCGATGTGGTTACAGTTGCTGACTTTAGGTTGGTTCGTACGCCATTTATCGCAGTCTTCAACTAATTCCACTTTGCTTGTTATGGGCATAGGTGGAGTTGTTGCTTTACCTGGAATTTTGATTGGTCCCTGGGGTGGCGTTCTTGGAGACAGATTGGATAGGCGCAAGCTACTGATGACAATTGAAGTCTTCATGATATTTATGGCTTCCCTATTTGCACTTCTGATTAAATTGGACTTAGCTGAGATATGGCATGCTTACACTTATGCCCTGATAGCGGGGTCTTGTGAGTCTGTTAAGATGCCTGTGCGACAAGCATTGATAGCCAATTCTGTACCTCAACATGCTATAAGTAATGCGTACGCTACTAGTGTTATTACGATACCGGGCACTAGAATGATTGGTCCTTTTATCGGAGGATTGATCGTTGCGTCATTTGGATTCTTTTGGAATTTTTTGATTGAAGCTGCTTTATATCTCGGAGTGGTTATCTCTTTACTTCCAATGAAGACTCCTTACTACGTTGGTATAAGAACGGCTTCTCCTGTATCTGGTGTGGGGGGTGTATTTTCAGACATAATCGATGGGTTCAGGTACTTATGGAATAAACAGAGATCTTTATCGCTATTGATGATACTTTCGGCAACCCCAAACATTATTTGCCATCCGGTGATTTTTTTATTGCCTATGTACACGGTGGGCGTTTTGGGACAAGGTGTCGATTATGGGGGTTATTTGATGGCGGTAAATGGGGCGGGTGGGTTTGTTATGGTTTTCATGTTGTCGGCATTTGGATTTCCTCGAATGAGAGGAATGTTTTGTGTGATTGCCGCAATTCTTAGTTCAATACTTACTTTTTCACTTAGTCAATCAACTTTGATTCCGTCAGCGTTCCTTATATTGGCTCTATTCGGAGCGACACAGACAGCCTATAGAACTACAAATGGCGTTATGACTCAGACTCTGGTTGATGATGAATATAGAGTACGGGTAATGAGCGTATATAGGGTAGTGATGGGTATGGTTGTTTTTTTCAGTCTATTGGTTGGATGGTTCGCTGACATGACATCCCCAAGGTGGGCACTGTTTGCAATGGGCATTCTGGGGTTCTTACTTTCATGCTATTTTTTGGTTGGCTCTCCCACCATAAGACGACAGGAATAATGGAAATTATCCTGAACTATGAGCATGTGTGGAAATCATTTTGGGGTTCCATTTAGATTGATGAACCGGCCACTCGAGTACCTCGCATCTATCTGACCATTTACGATACTGAGCCTTCATCCTGTGCACCCTATCCACTTCTTCATTTAAAAGGTTAGTTAACTCTGTTCTGTCTTCGGACATATTATATATTTCCCAATTCGATCCTACCTCGCAGACGAGTTTCCACTCTCCTTCACGGACTGCTCGACTACCTTCATGTTCCCAGAATATTGGAGATTTACGGTGCCACTTTTCATTCTCAATTACTCCATAAAAACTTTCTCCCTCTAGGGGTTTGATTTCCTGGCCGTACATTTCATCAGGATAGTTTGCACCGGTGATTTCATAAATGGTTGTTGCAATATCTATTATGTGTGTTGGTGAATGTGTTATTTGAGCTCGTTTTATTTTATTTGGCCAACTGATAATGAATGGGGTTGAAATTCCGCCTTCATGAGTCCATCTTTTGAATAGACGGAATGGGGAGTTACTGGCATTCGCCCAGGATAAATCGTAGCTCATGAAAGTATCATCGGGTCCAGGACGCAAGTCTTTTCTGTTACCTACATTAATGGAGCGACCATCTCGTGTCGGAGAACTGTATTGCGAAGGCGACGGTCTGTTTGAATCTTCGGCTAGAAATTCAGCACAGCCTCCGTTGTCTGAAAGGAACATCAGAATCGTATTATCTTCTATGTTTAATTTCCTAAGTTTCTCGAGGATTTTGCCAATGCCCTGGTCCATTCTGTCTATCATGGCTGCATACACTGCCATACGGAGATCTTCCCAAGTTTTGTCTGTCGATGTTTTCCATGCTTGCGAAGAAGAATTTCGAGGAGATATGTCCCATTGGGTATCTAATATTTTTTTACCTTTTAGTTCCTCATGTCTGTTAGCTCTGAGAATGTCCCATCCCTGCTTGTAGGTCCCCTCATATTTAGCTATGTCTTCTCCTAACGCGTGGAGAGGCCAGTGGGGTGCTGTGTAAGCAATATGCATGAAAAATGGGTTATCTTTTTGTGAGGCATTATCGATCATTGATACGGCTTGGTCACTAATGGCATCCGTTAGATAAAAAGAATCTTCAGTAATGTCTATGAAAGTATCGTTTTTCATTAGGGTGCGGGGATGAAAATAATTTGCAGCTCCGGCGACGATACCAAAAAACTCATCGAACCCGCGTTGTGTAGGAATTGGGTTACCTTCCGCGCCTGCGGACCACGATTTTTCGTTTATCAGGTCGTATCCACCACCCACATGCCACTTGCCTGACATGTAAGTAGAATAGCCACTAATTCTCAGAACTTCTGCAATAGTTGCACAATTTTTGTTTAGATAACCTTGATATGGGCCAGTATGTAGTGGCGATTGAATCCCGAAAGTAGAGACCATATGTCCTATACCAGCCTGATGCGGATTTAGACCAGTCAATAAGGCAGCTCGAGATGGACAGCACCTTGCAGAGTTATACATTTGGGAAAATATAATTCCGTCTTCAGCTAGGGAATCAATATTTGGAGTCCGTATTTCCGAACCGTAACACCCCAGATCAGAATACCCCATGTCATCAGCTAGTATGAGTATTATATTGGGCTTGTTTTCCAACGGATTCCTCCAGTTATGGTCTTAGGATGTGGATAATAAACATACATTACTTGATATTTACGTTAGAGGTGATTGTATAAATATATCAATATATGACTGTATGAAATTCTATAGACTCCTTCATTAACTATGCATTAGTATTTGTGAATGTATATTCCTGCATTATAAGTCATTTGTTTGCTTGTTAAGCAACGTACATATTATGGCCTTTGAAAATATCATATAGTTGTATCGTATTGGATTTTTCTCGTTGAGTGTTGCAAATAACAAATCTGAAAATCCATCTCTGATAGGTAGGCTAAAAAAAACCTATTATGGGTGGTATCTAGTACCAGTTTTTGGTTTCGTCATGTTAGTAGCCACCACTCCCTTGTTTCATGCAATGGGGATTTGGGCTGTGGCAATGGAAAGGGCATTTGGATGGAATAGAACTCAGCTATCTCTCGCACTTTCTTTTACCCGTATTGAGGGTGGAATATTAGGCCCTTTAGAGGGTTATTTAATAGATAAATATGGAACTCGTAGAATGGTGTTGGTTGGGATGCTTGTAATGGGGTTTGGGTGGGTCATATTTAGTTTCACCAATCATATTTTTGTTTTTTATTTAGCCTATCTTGTTATTGCTCTTGGTCAGGGACTGGGCAGTTGGTTAGCTCTCAACACGATGCTCAACAATTGGTTTATAAGACGAAGATCTTTTGTAATGGGACTAGCAAATTCTGTCTCAAGGCTGGGGTCCCTGTTCTTTGTACCGCTTTTAGCCTGGTTAGTTGACCCTGACATGCCCGATAGGTTGGGATGGAGTGCTACAGCATTAATACTTGGCATAGTGATATTTGGGATTGCATTTCCACTTACGAGGCTATTAAGAAATAGGCCCGAAGATTATGGATTACTTCCTGATGGTGATGCAGAAGTGGGCTTGAAGCCAGGAGTAAAGGTTGACTCCATAGAAGGGAAAAATGAAATAAATCGTGATTTTACAGTTGGGCAAGCTCTTAGAACTAAAGCTTTTTGGTTTATTAGTCTAGGGCATGGGTGCACCTCAATGGTGTTATTGGCCCTAATGCTTCATTTGGCCCCTATGATGACAGACATGAACTACAGCCTACAGACTGCCTCGTTTGTTGTGTCAGGTTATACTGCCGTTTCTATGGTATTCCAACTCATTGGAGGTTATGTTGGGGATCGTATAGCTAAGAATGTAGCTCTGATGATTTTTACAATGTGTCAGGCGGCTGGTGTATTTGTCCTGACGTTTGGTGCTCCAACATTGACGACAGCGTATGGGTTCGCGGTTTTATTTGGGATCGGCTTTGGAGGAAGGAATCCAATTTCCTCGTCAATAAGAGGCGACTATTTTGGAAGGAAAAACTATGGAAAAATTATGGGGGTATCTCAAGTCCCGATGAATGTACTTCTTTTGATCGGTCCAATCTTTGCGGGACTTATGAGAGATAATACAGGAAGTTATACAGTGGCGTTTGGTGTACTGGGGTTACTGGCGGCTGTTGGAGGAATATGTTTCTTGATGGCTACCAAGCCTAGACATCCTATGGATTATGCTTAGGCTGTTAGGACCTTTATTTATTAGTCTCCAACATAGGTTGTTTTGTTTGTAGAAGAAACTCCAATCAAGCATTCAGCAACCAGGGAATAAGATTTTTTGCGGTCTTCAAAATAGTAGCAGTTGGAAACTATCCCTATATCTGATGTTTCATACCTTTCTGATGCATTAAATATTCCATCTCGGACTTGGGATGGGTCTCCTTCAATGTAACTTTTGGTTTCATGCTCAATATATGCCCTTGCATGTTCTTCTAGTGGCCAGTCATTTGCCTCTTCTGGAGGTATCAATCCTTTAGTGGATAGTCCAAGTCGGGATAGGACCTTGTTTAGACTTCGTGATGAGCCCACGAACTTTGCTTTTTCTTCTGTATCTGCACATATGACCTGCAGAGTTACATTTAATTGTGGTTCTGATATGTATTGAGATGGTCTGAAATTTCTCCTATATATTTCTGCAACCTGGGGGCCATATTCAGATGTATTTCCAAAGAAATCAGCGAAGCTAAAAGGAAGTCCTAACTCCGCTGCTAATCTTGCACTGTAGTCACTCGAACCGAGAAGCCATATTTCTGGAGAAGATTCTTTTTTCCCTCCTGGATGGGCTACGATTCCGTGTAGAGGATTCGTATCGTCAATTCCCTCATCTAAAAACTGTGATAGGTCTTTGACCATTTGTGCAAAGTCACTTTGTACATCCATCGTTGGTCTCGGGTATGTTAAGGCGGCTGCAGTTCTGCGGTCGCTTCCGGGGGCTCTACCTATTCCTAGATCAATTCGTCCAGGATAGAAAGAATCCAGCATGCTGAATTGCTCGGCAACTTTCAGTGCTGAGTAATGGCTCAACATCACACCACCACTACCAACTCGTATAGTTTTAGTGTTAGCTGCAATTTGACCTATCAATATTTCTGGGCTTGTACCTGAAAATGAGCTCGAATTGTGATGCTCAGATACCCAGTATCTAGAGTATCCTGCCTTTTCAGCATGTACAGCTAAACCTACAGACTCATTGAGAGCCTCAGTTGGAGTACCGTCACGTCTAATTGGTGACTGGTCTACTACAGATAATATTATTTCTCTTGGTTGTGCCATATTTACCGTAAGAGAATAACATGAGACTGACTGATTATCATGAGATCCGTAAATCACATTTCTTGTTGAAGGAGTAACATTATGCTTTGTGCAATAACCTATGAAGGCCTTATTACTACTTGAAGTGTTGGAGTTCTAAAATAATTAATTCGAGATGGCAGGTGATCTCTAGTTGTTGAATAATCAGGTCAATAAAGATTTGGATGCTAGGCGTCCTGCTGGGGTTTTTCCAAGTTTATTTCAGGTATTTCTGTCTTTTTTGTGGGGTGGAAATCATGTAAGTATTAAAACTACTCTTGATTATTCAGGACCATTACAAGTTGCATGGATGAGATTTGCCTTAGGGATTCTGGTTACTTTTTCCTTCATGTCTTTGAGAAGAGATTCTTTTTCCGTGTCTATGAGGGAAATTAGACCTATTTTCATAATCGGACTTCTTTTCTGCGCTCAAATAGTTTTCATGAATTATGGCCAGGATTTTACGACGGCTGGACATGCAACTGCCTTGAATGCAACTTATCCTATTTGGGCTGCCGTAATAGCACATTTTGTTGTGCCTGGAGATGCACTCAGCCGATGGAGAATCCTGGCCATGGTTTTGTCGTATTCCGGTGTTCTTTCAATTGTATTGCTGGACTCTGCAATCATAGGTATTAACAGTGAAGGAGCCACTGTCAGAGGAGACATATTAAGTTTGATTTCTGCAGTCCTGTTGGGGTCTAGATTAGTTCTTATGTCAAATTTCGCCCAGAAAATTTCAGAGGCTAAAATCATGTTTTACCAGCTTCTTTTTGGTATTGCGACGTTTTTTGTGTCTAGTTACTTCTTTGAGTCTCCAACTTATACTTTAGAAATAAGATTTTGGCAGGGTCTTTTATATCAGGGTTTAGTTATAGCGGGATTTGGATTCATTTCTAATGCCTGGTTGATGAAAAGATACCTGCCGTCAACAATAACGTTCTTTTCCTTTGTTAATCCTCCGGCTGGGGTGATGCTTTCTTGGGTTATATTAGGTGAGGAAGCAGGAATTGGACTTCTCATAGGATTGGCATTTGTTGTGGCAGGTATCATTGTATTTGGTGGAGAGTCTTACATAAAGACGAAAAGGCTTGAATTCTCGTGATAGCTTAAGATATTCATTCGATAATTTTTAAAAAACATTAGGAGCATATATTTATGAAAATCACGGACGTAATTAGTGAGGTTTTTGAGTGGGAACGTCCAGGAATATGGAATGGTGGTCACTTTTATGGTCCTGGTAGGTTACATAAGGTCACCGTTAAGACAGATGAGGGGATAGAAGGTTATGGTTGGAATGGTGGTACGGCTGCAGAGAGACCATTGAATATATTCCCGCCTTTTGTCGAGTATTTCAGGGAACTTTTGATAGGAAGAGATCCTATGGATACTCGAGGTATCGTGGATGATCTTGGCGAAAAGCATATAAAAATACTAGGCCCTGGAGGTGTTAACACCCAGGTTTTAGCTGCGATAAATATTGCATGCTGGGATATTAAGGGAAAGGCACTTGGTAAATCTATTCACCAGCTTTTAGGTGGTTCACAGAGTAGGATTAGGACTTATATTGCTGGGGGATATTACGCTGAAAATAAAGGTATAAAAGAACTACAAGAAGAAGTTAAATTCAACGTCGATGAGATGCATGCTGGAGCAGTGAAAATAAAGATTGGTGATCCGAATGTAGGAATTGTAGGAGACATTAAAAGGGTAGAAGCTGCACGTGAAGCTGTAGGAGATTCGGTCGTTCTTATGGCAGATGCTAATTGTGCTCTTAATTTAGAGGATTCACTCACCTTTGCAGAGGAGCTTGATAAGTTTGATGTTTACTGGTTTGAGGAACCAATGCCAATACATAGATACAAGGAACACGGTAAGCTCCGAGATGTTTCAAATGTAAAGATTGCAACTGGTGAGAATGGATATCATTTAGCTCATTTTGAAACATTGCTTGATCATAATGGGGCCGATATTTTGAATGTTGACGTGACTATTTGTCCTGGATATGACGTTGCCAAGGATGTTACAGATCTTGCTTTGGAAAGAGGAGTTTCTATTGCTCCTCATGGTTGCCAGGAGCTTCAACTACCTCTTGCTGCAGCAATACCACATGGGGAATTTTTGGAATATTATCCAGTTGCAGTTGATCCGATCCGTGCGGAAATGTTTCTTCCGAGGATGCTTCCTGATAGTGATGGGTTTGTTACTGTTCCGGATAGACCAGGTATTGGATTTGAGCTTAATATGGAGTTTTTGAATAGATACAAGGTCGGCTGATTGAAGCAATCATAATTTATTAGATCATGGTAATGGAATTCATTGAACATCCAGTGACCGTTAATTATCTTCAGATATCTGACAGTCGTGAAATCGTTTATAAACATCACGTCGATTTTCCGGTTGAGATTGTTAAGTTGGAAGACCCAGAGCCTGATTTTTTGAGATGTTTGTATCGTACCGTTGGTAGAAAATGGAACTGGGCAGATCGATACTATTGGGAACTTGCTCAATGGTATGACAGGTTGTCTCAACCAGACGTGAACTTTTATCTCATGGAATATCAGTCATCTCCTGCAGGATATTATGAACTTGAATCTCATGATCAAGGAGATATTGAAGTTTCATATTTTGGATTAATGCCAAAATTTTTAGGTAAAGGGCTAGGAGGTTATATGCTAGTTAGAGCCCTTGAGAATGCATTTGAGCTGGGTGCCTTGAGAGTATGGCTACATACCTGCAGTTTAGATCATCCTAATGCTCTTTCAAATTATTTATCTCGCGGTATGCGTGTTTACAAAACAGAGCGTCAAATACAACTATTGCCAAAGAATTGGGAAGATTAGATTTTCTAGAATGAGATAAATTTTCTCCAACATATTTGGAACTTGTTTTTAGAACTTATGTTCTATTATAATCAGCTAAGCAATTAGATGATTTGTAACAAGTGGGTTTTTGTATATTGGTAAAAGACATGAAAATCGCATGTTTATTGATAACGCATTTAGGTGTCAAATATGAAATTCATAGATCTCCTGATTTAGTCGATAAACAAATTATTCTTTACAAGTATGATTCATCAAATAAATTACAATTTCGTCGAACTAGATCAGCAAATTCTGTAGTTTTTGATACTTCTCATCAAATTAAAGGTGTTCGTGCCGGAATGCCTCTCTCTAAGGCGGTATCTATTTCGCCTAATTCAATTGTGTTACGGGCTGACACTGAAATTTACGGAAAGATTTTTGCAAGGATAATGGCTGATGTGTCTAAAATCGCGCCTAAGATACAACAAGACGATTTAGGTGTAGCTTATGTTGATATTAAAGGATTAAAAAATGTTTATGCTGATGAAACCGAGATAATTTCTCGTATATTGAGGTCTG
>CAYFIW010000019.1:0-12430 GCA_964343265.1 uncultured Dehalococcoidia bacterium
ATTGATACTCAATTCTTACTACGAATGCCAAATGATATTCCAGAGTCACACCTTTTAATGGCACAACAACTGGGCACAGTAGTCTTTGGCTGCCGTAGATTACAATCTCTTGTTGGAAAAACTGTTGCAGTTATCGGACAAGGGTCTGTAGGGCTGTTTCATGATTTCATGCTTAGAAAAATAGGAGCACACAAAATCATTGGGATAGAGCCAATAAAGGACAGGTTAAATGCAGGTAAGAATCTGGGGATTGATCACGCAATTGATGTGACTGGAGACAAAGCTACAGAAGCAGTTCTCGATCTTACAAATGGAGAAGGTGTCGATCTCGTTATAGAAGCTGTCGGTAGCACTGAAACCTTTAATCAGTCACTGCAAATGGTACGTCTATTTGGACAAATAGCTGCATTTGGTCTGCCTCCGTCGGCTGATAAGATTCTTTTTGACTGGGACACGTTTTTTCGAAAGTGTGCTCAAATTCATACCGTTTTCAGAGGGCAAGATGAACCTGGCCTTCCGGCCTTCAAACTAGCGGTAGATTACATAAAAAACAAAGAAATAGATATGTCTCCTTTTGTCACACACACTTTCCCGATATGGGATATTCAGGATGCTTTTGATCTTGCAAATGAAAGGTCAGATGGCGCACTAAAAGTATCTTTGACTTTTTGATCCATTTAATCCTTAAATAAAGGCTGGAAATTTTAGCTCAAATATGAACATGGATAAACACATTACGATTTCTGATCTATCAAGACTTGTGAAGAATAAAAAAATATCTTCTAAAGAAATTATAGATATCTTTACAGATCAATCGGAATTTAATGAACCAACGTTGAATGTTTGGGTCACAATGGATCCAGACCTAGCAATAAAAACAGCATTGAAATGTGACGAACAAATAGCTGCGGGACAATACAAAGGTCCTCTCCACGGAATTCCTTTGGGTGTGAAAGACATCTATTTTACAAGGGATATGCCAACAACGTGTTGCTCGCCAATTTACCATAATTTTCGAAGCGAATATGACGCTGAAGTGGTGCAATTATTGAGGGAAGCAGGTTCCATCATCATGGGAAAAACCGTAACAACTCAATTCGCGTGTGGAGATCCCTCTCCTACAAAAAACCCATGGAATCTTAATAAAACCCCTGGTGGATCCAGTAGTGGTTCTGCCGTCGGCGTTGCCGCAGGATATTTTCCAGCATCATTAGGGTCACAGACAGCAGGATCAGTTTTAAGGCCTGCAGCATTTAATGGTATAGTAGGCTTTAAACCTACGCACGGCTTAGTAAGCCGTTACGGTCAATATCCTGTCTCGCCATCACTCGACACTGTAGGCTGGTTTACACGAACAGTGCGTGACTCCGCCATTTTACTCCAATGTCTTGCGGGATACGACCACAGAGATAATGGATCAATTTACAGTGAAATCCCAAAATATGAGATAGAGTCAGCAAAAAATAAGCCTCCCAAAATAGGTTTTGTGAGTCAATACTATTCACAAAAATCAGATGTCGGAAATTTTAAAAGCCTTGAGTCTTTAGTCTCTAAATTCGAACAATCTGGAGCCACTCTCGAAGAAATCCGTATAGATATTTCATTCGAAAAACTCCTAGATCAACACGCAGTAATTATGGCGACTGAGGCAGCTCGTACTCACAAAGATAATTTTCCTAGTAGGGCCGTGGACTACTCACCAAAGGTTAAGGATCTAATTGAAAAAGGCTTAAGAATTTCACCTGTAGAATACGACAATGCAATTACTGGCCAAATAAATTTGTCTGCTGTGATAGAAAATATTTTCGATACTTATGACGTTTTAATATGCCCAACGGCTATTTCAGGAGCACCATCACCAGAAACCACAGGAGATCCAAGTTTCCAGGCCATCTGGACAATGTCGGGAGCGCCAACCATAAATTTACCCTACAGCCTTGACGATGCAGGATTACCTATCGGAGCTCAAATTATTGGAAAGAAATTCTCAGAGAGTAAATTACTCTCCGTGGCTCACTGGATGGAAAACATAATAGGATTTGATAAAAAGCCAAGTGAGTAGTACACACCAGCAGCAAGAGGTACACACGTATCTTTAAATTAAAAAACATTGACACATGGCTTGAAAATATAGGGAACCGCTGGTTTTTTTACGGATGGCTCATTGTTCTGGCCTCTTTTCTTTCTCAAATGATGAATTCTGGAACAGGAAGCTATGCGTTAGGATTCTTCATAGTCCCTATGGGAGAAGAGCTAGAAATTAGCCGAAAACAGTTCTCTCTAATACCCCTTTTTAAGTTAGTCACAATCCCCATATTACCAATACTAGGTATGATGGTAGACCGAAAATACGGTGCACGACTCATAGTTACAATAGGAACTCTGTCAGGTGGACTGGCTCTAATTCTCACATCCCAAATAAATACGGTCTGGCATTTTTACATAATCTACGGAATTCTATACGGCCTCGCTACATCAGCAATGGGTGCTCAACTGATTGGACCATCTCTCATCTCAAAATGGTTCATCACCATGAGAGGAAGAGCGATGGCAATTGGTACTATGGGAATATCTGCCGGAGGTGTAGTCATAGCGCCGTTAGCTGGAGTAACAGTTTCTATGCTCGGATGGAGAGCATCTTGGATAGTACTGGGTATAGTGGCTATAGTTTCCATAGTACCGGTATCTTCCTTATTTATAAGGAGAAGCCCAGAAGACATAGGGTTGATACCTGATGGTGTAGACAAAGAAAAATATATATCCGGGTCAACCGTTATAAAAGAAGCTAGATCATGGACCCTGAAACAAGTGATCAAAACCAAAACATTTTGGATACTAACCGTGGTTCAATCACTGGGTTTATGTGGATTAGTATCCGTTTTATTCCACGAAATACCTTATATCCAAGATAAAGGATTTACTACCGGGTCAGCAGCCATTGTAGCAACATCGCTAGCAGCATCGGCAATGATAAGCAAATTACCATTTGGCTATCTATCTGACAAAATTGATATACGATTCGTATTGGCCATATGCTTCATACCTGCGGGCATATCAACGATCTTAATATTGCCTTCATCATCTCTCATAACACTAGTTGGATGGGGAATATTTCATGGATTTTTTATGGGTGGGTTTCCTACAATTACTGGTGTCGCTTTCCCTGCATATTTCGGACGCCAACACCTTGGAAGCATAAGAGGAGCGTTATCTCCAATAACAATGATAGTCTCTGCCTCAAGTCCCTTAATCGGTGGCCTTTTATGGAGCAATAAATATAGTTATTCGATTCCTTTTGTAGTCTTTGGGCTTGCATGGATCATAGGCGGTTTACTACCACTTCTCCTAAAAAGCCCTGCAGATCATGAAAACCTATAGTGTGGAAACATGCTTTTGAAAAAGGCACTACAATTAGGCAGCGAGAATACCGCGCCTAGCTTCCCTGTTTCTCTTCTTCAATAGCGACATATTTAGAAGGGCATTTGACTATCACATTCTCACTCTGAAAGGCATGCCCAGGTATATAAACCCCTTCCAAAATTATCTCAGAATGCTCGTTAAAAAAAAGATCTGGGAGAACCCCATCATGCTTTGCTGTCATAACACTATCACCATCAGTCAACGCGAAATGAGCTAAAGTAGATCCTTCTGACCTAGAAAAAGATTCCGAAACCAATTTACCACTTACCCTGACAACCTTACCATCTGCTGTTGCAGGTTGTTCTTTTATTTCACCGACCGTGAAGTAATACACTGTGGCACCCTGAAAGGCCACAAACGCAAAATACACCAATGCAGAAGATAATACTATACCGGCAACTAATGCCTTAATTCGATTGGCAGACAGAAACCTTGTAGTAGAGTCTTCAATATATTCTTTGTCGATCTGATTTTCCATTTACCGAATTCCCAATTTAACAGTTCTATTTTTCGCCCAAGTGTGATCTCAAGTCATTGATCTCTTGTTTCATGCTTTTCAAACGCCTAGACAGAAAAAACACATAAGCGAAAAAAGCCAACCAGGTTATAAAAAACACAGCAAACAAAAATTTCAGATTGGATTCCGGTCCTTCATTTTGTGTCATTGGCCTTTCCGGAAACGACGCATCAGCTACACCAAATGGAACCAATATGAAATTTATAATCATTAATAATCCCACTAAAATTGGGACCATCACGATCAATTTATGAACTGAAATTTGCATACTGATAAACCTCATCAATATCATCCTCTGCCTTACGCATAGATATCCTTTCAATCAATAGATACACATAAAAAACGGTAAACGCCACCGTTGAATACAACCAAACCATTAACATATTAGTGTCAAGAGATGATTCTGCCAGAGGACCTATATTCAAATCAGGATGAGCGGTCCTCCACCACACTGAAGCCATATATATAATTGGCGCATCAATTGCGCCAATTAGAGCTACTACAGAAGCATAACGCCTACCTTGAGAACCGGAAGGAGCATATGCCCGAACCATTAGATAACCAACGTAAATGAACCACAGTATCAGGGCTGTAGTCAATTTCGGATCCCACTGCCACCAGACTCCCCAAGCAGGTTTCGCCCATAAAGCACCTGTGACTAACATTAATGTGCCGAAAATCAGACCTATTTCTGCAGCGGAATATGCTATGGCATCCCATCTATCATTACGTGTAATTAAATGAAGTACGCTTCCTATGGCAACTACAAATATAGCTACCATACCAACCCAGGCTACAGGGACATGAACATAAAATATGCGCTGAGATATACCTAGATTTTGCTCAGTTGGTACCCACATGAAAATGAGGTACATATTTACTAACATCAACAAAGAAGTAATGATAAGAAAGGCAATTCTCATACGGAATTAATAAGGTCTCCCTAAAAAGCCATCATGTGATCATTCCTAAATTAAAAGGCAATAGTTACCATACAAGTCTATCATTCCATGACAAAAATATTGCAAGAAATTTAACTAGTGACGGCACCTAATGACGCCGATGAAACAAGCTTGGCATATTTTGCCAAGACCCCTCTCTCATAGTTTGGTTTCCTTGGCTTCCACGAATCTTTTCGAGCATTGAATTCTTGTTCCGAAATCATCACATCCAAGCTGCGTGATTCGACATTCATTGAGACTATATCACCGTCCTTTATTAATCCTATCGGACCTCCCACCGCAGCCTCTGGAGCAACATGACCTATCATAGGACCTCTTGTTGCCCCCGAAAAGCGTCCGTCCGTTATCAGTAATGTAGTTTCACCTAAACCAGCACCCATGATCGCCCCTGTTACTGCCAACATTTCCTGCATACCAGGACCACCTTTTGGTCCTTCGTACCTTATTACAAGAACATCACCATCTTTGATGTCACCATTTGTAACGGCCTCAAATGCAGCCCGTTCACCGTCATAAACTTTTGCGGGACCTTCATGAGTATGATGACTGGTACCAGCAACCTTTATGACAGCTCCTTCAGGTGCTAGATTTCCCTTTAAAATTGCTAAACCACCCGTCTCACTTTTCGCGTTAGGAACTGAATATATTACCCTCTCATCTGGTTTAGTATGCACTTTTTCCAAGTTTTCCTCTAGACTTTTACCATTGATAGTTTGGGCATCACCATGTAACAAACCTGCGTTCAGTAACTCTTTCAAGACCACCTGCACACCACCCGCTCTATCAACATCCGACATCACATATTTACCGCCTGGTCTCAAATCAGTGAGGTATGGGGTATCTCTACTCAATCTATCAAAGTCATCTATAGTCAGATCCACCTCAGCTTCCCTAGCTATCGCTAAAAGATGCAACACAGCATTAGTGGAACCACCCATAGCTAGTACAAGGCGAATAGCATTTTCAAAAGCGTCATGAGTCATAATATCTCGAGGTTTTATACCCTTTTCTAACATGGAATAAATATGCTCACCAGCCTCGTGTGCAACCCCAAGATTACGATCATCAACCGCTGGTATCGAAGCAGCACCAGCTATAGACATCCCCATGGCTTCAATTGCGGACGCCATGGTGTTTGCAGTAAACATCCCAGAACATGCCCCTTCACCTGGGCAAGCTACCCTTTCCATACTCAACAACTCATCAAGTGTTATTTGAGACTTAGAATATGCACCGACCGCCTCATACATATCTTGTATGTTAATGTCCTGTCCAGCATATGAACCCGGCAAAATAGCGCCACCGTACACAAAAACTGAAGGAATATTAAGTCTTGCCATTGACATCATGGCTCCAGGCATATTTTTATCGCAAGCTGCAACTACTACCAGAGCATCCATACCTTCAGTAAAACAAACCGTCTCTATAGAATCTGCAATTACTTCTCTACTGACAAGAGAACCCTTCATGCCTTCAGTCCCCATTGATATGCCATCACTGATCGTAATCGTTCCAAACATAAATGGAACGGAGTTTGCATCCCATAGACCTTGCTTCGCCTGCTCCGCAATGCGAGTAAGGTGAACATTACAGGGAGTTACATCACTAGCTAAATTTGCCACAGCTACAAACGGCTTCTCCATATCATCATCTGTCAATCCAACTGCACGTAGCATAGATCTAGCAGGTGCACGATCAGGACCTAGACTAACTATTCCGGATTTATGCTTAAGGAGAGTCAAATCTGTAGTTGTAGTTGCCATTATTTCTCCGATTCTTGAACTAAGATTAAAAAATCATGATCGCATTTTCATAATCAAACACTACTAACTTAAAGCCATGAAAGATTGTTTGATAAGATATTGGATAATGAAACCGCTAATTGAATTATAAGGTAATCTGCAAGACTAGTCGCAACTAGAGTATCTAAGAGCTAGGGCCATATTTATCCATAAGATCTCGGATCCGAGAATCTATAGAATCAGGAATATCCCTTCCAGAATCAAAATACGCTATAGCGAGGTGCGCATCCCGATGTAGCTGTTCACTTTCAGGTAATTTTTTGTATTTATCCGAATTTAACTCTCCAAAAAGGCCATCAATGTGCTCTTTTTGATAGGTTGATCTAAGTGCCATAAAACTCAATCACCATATTGATTTAAAATTTAATCCTGCAAAAGTCCTACCGTGAATCACAAACCCGCATCATATCCAGTTTTCTCGGAAAGAATATCACCTAATTCTTGAACGAATTCCTTGGCCTCTTCATCTGAGGGGGAACCTTTTTCCTGTAGTTTTTCCTTGAATTGTTCAAATAGCCACTCGTCTTTTGTTCCGTGAGGAAAATCAAAGAATTCCCTGTCAAAGGAAGGTAGTTCTCCGGGACCAAAGTAACCTTTACCTCTAAATTCGTATCCCTCAAGATTGTCGGTTCCTTTCCCTAGAACCTCTCCAGTAGAAACAAAATGCTCCATAACAGCTGGCATTCCGTATCGTTGAATTGGACACGTCAGCATACACACTCCACAGCCCTCATATGTGGCCATGACCGGACGACACCTGTCATACATAAGCTTGTGCTTTTCAACTCCCCTCCACCAAACTTTCTCTTTAACAAGAGCACGACCAGGACATCGATTTACGCAAACCTGACATTCTTCACAAAACTTATGAATCCCATAATCTACCGGCTCGTCATAAGTCACCTCGGCGTCGGTAGATATGATCATAATTCTCGAACGTGACCCAAAATGAGGTGACAAAAGTTGCCCGTTTGCCCCCAACTGACCAAGTCCAGCTGCAACAAACATTGGGATATAAGGTGCACTGTTGTCGTTAGGGCTATGAACTTGCGCCCTATACCCTAGCGATCGAATGAAGTCAGCAAGTTCAAGAGCATAAGCTCCTTCTTCCTCATAGGTTCCAAAATGCGCAAACTCTGCCTCCATGCTAGGTATAGTTTGCGTCTGCCAGTAGTCTTGTTCCAAGGCCAAACATATTGCATGTTCGTACTTAACCCAACCCTTCTTGCTCTTATAAGTATATCGACGATCGTATTTCGTGAATCCGACCTCGCCGAACCCCAACTGTCTGGCTTTATTCCTTATCTCATCAGTGACATCTTTACCCGGTACAACCGTACCAGTAGGAAGAACATCACCTGAAGTAAATGCTGCATCAACGAGAGGTTTGTTGTCTTTATCATGCTGCTTTCTGTATTCGTACATCTCCCCCGTGTACACTGTCCAAGTCCACTCTCTATCAGCCGCCTTATCTACGCTTTGAGACTCTTCAGGATAATTACGGCTATAAAAATCAACTGATAATTGATCCTGAGGTATGCCCGGTACAGTCGCTAGTTCGTTAGCCACCTGAATCGTCACATCTGGGTCACCGTCTACTCGACCGGGCCTAGTTACCACGTGATGGACCTGCTTCAAAGCCATATTAAAACCTCTCTGACATTCCTACCATAAAGCATCTTAAACATAAATAACTACTATCAACTCAACATAATCACGGCTAGTCTAGGTGTAATTAACTCCCAAGTCAATAACCCGAATACAGGACAAGTCCTTTCGAAGATATCAGAATCTTCACATCGAAATGATGGCTCAGTAATCCAAATAATTTAAGGAACTCCAACAATTCTATTTACCAACATCGTTGCCTTTCAATGCTAACTTTGCCTGCCATCCCAAAAAAACAAGCAATCCCACAACTAGAACACTAAGATAGGTTATCCCTCGATCACATAAAGCAACTGCGGCAGCCTCAGAACCATTCATGCCAATTGATAACAGTGCCGCCATTCCTGGCTCAACTACCCCAACACCACCCGGCGTGGGCACAGTAGAAAAAACGGATGCTCCTAAAGCAGCAATCATAATTAATGCTAATTCTGTTTCAATCCCGAGAGAATTAATGACTAACCAAAGTCTCAATATTTCGATCCCCCAACCCAAAGCACCCAACATAATCAGAACGGTAAGACGATCAAAACTACCAACCGTTCCTTCTTTAAAATTTACGGCATATCTAGATAATTTTTCAGGTAAAAATGAAATTAGCCAATTCCCTGCATAAAAAATAACCAACACCACCAATGATAAGACAACCGACATAGCAAAAGCAGAAAGAACCAAAATTCGCGAAGTCGTGTCATCAATACTCGCAGTCAGTAATCCTCCACCAATTAACAACAGAACAAACACTGTACTCATATCTAAGACTCTTTCTGCAAAGATAGTACCTAAACTCCAAGAAAACCCCGCCCGGGTTCTAGACCCAAAAGCATAGGCCCTGTACGCATCGCCCATGCGCAACCAAGCTATGGAGTTTACAAACCATCCATTCAGAATCAGAAGGGAACATTCATGTATCGGGGGCGTCCGAAAACTTAGTTCTGAATTTTCTACAAATTTTCTTGAAGCATTTAAGGCAAGAAGTCTCCATCGAATACCTCTAAATATGAAACTCACATAGTATAAAAAGAAAGCGCAGACATATGAGAATACATTCATCTCCCTTATATGCAAAAACATCTGTGACCAGTCCAAGTTGAATCTAGAGGCGAGAAAATATATCAGTACTCCACCTATTAAAAACGACACCAAGGTTGGAAATGACAAAACCTTTTTCTTTATAGATATATCGTTTCCATCTCGTTGTGACTGAGATTTCATTTTCCTCGCCCTCCAGATAAAGGTCTCTTTAAAGGAATGCCTGGCCTCCGTGGAAACTTAGCTGGAGTTGGTAATACTTTTTTAAGAACTACTAAATACCCTTTCAAAAAACGATGAATCCCATTGCAGTCAATAACATCAACTACCTCCCCACCCAGTGCCGTAATTGCTTTTGACGAGGTTGCAATCTCAGATCCTACACTTTTCCCTTTCATAGCAATAACAAGTCCTCCTACTTTACAAAATGGAATTGTTAGCTCTGCCAAAACATTAAGCTTAGAAACTGCCCTTGCTAGCACCAAATCATAGGCACCTCTATGAGTATCATTTCTAGCCAGAATCTCCGCCCGTTCTGTCTCTACGCAAGTGAGATCCAAACCAAGGTGACAAACTGCACGTACTAAGAAATCGGTTTTTTTGTTGACTGAGTCAAGCAGCGTGAGCTGAATTTTGGGAAACAATATTTTGAGCGGTATTCCGGGAAATCCAGCTCCAGACCCGACATCCAAAACCTTCACATCATTGTGATTTAACTGAGCCTCAAATGGATAGCCAAGCGAAATTGAAGCGGAATCCAGGTAATGTCTCTGTACTGACTCTTCCCAATCAGTAACCGCCGTCAAATTCAATTTGGAATTCCAATACGTAAGAAATTTGTGAAATCTAACAAAATCATTTGCGCCATCTTCCCCTATGCGGATCCCCATGTTTCCCAAGCTTTTCTTAAGATAATCCGTCTTTAAATTAGATTCCAAACAACACCTCTAACATCAGCTAATTAGTAAAATTACTACATCAATCACATTTTTAGTGCGAAAAGTGAAAAACGATCGAAGATCCTCCTCATAAAATAACTACCGGACTATTGGAAAATATTTAATTTATACCGATGAGTATCGACTATATGGTTTGGTGCTGTTATCATCCCACAGTTACAATAATTTGGCTGCAAGTCACCTGTTGATATATTAGACAAATAGACTCGATGATGAGTCGTTTAGTTGGGTTTAAGATCGGGCCGAAGTAAAATTCGACTTTAACCACAGCTATTAATGCTATTCTGCTGCTCTTTATTGTGATAACGTTGTTCGCACATATATTTTAAACAAAATGGAATCCCAGTCATGAAACTGGTCAAGGAGGCAGCTTACACGCCATGTTCAGGACCAAGACATTAGCAATTCTGGCCCTCATGCTGTTTACGCTAGTTACGCCTGTAATGGCTACACACGCTGATGATGAGGCTGAGTCTGTTGGTACAGCGAGTGTACAAGATGATCAAGCGTCTAGTGACTCAATAGCTATATCACTCACCGGAATTCCAAAAGCATCAGATGGGACTAGCTATAACGCATATTTAGAATCTGGAGACGGATCGAACACTTTGAATCTAGGGACTGGTTCAGTGGAACTACCCGTAGTCCATGGTGTTATCCAAGGTACTGGTTCGTTGGAAATTACCTATGACAGTTCTTCAGCAGGGTATGACGGGAGCAATCTCTTAAGTAGCTTCAGTCGCGTCAAAATAACAGAGGAACCATCTGGCAAAGTTGTTTACAGTGATGCATTGCCAGGGGGAGCTGTATCAGAAATAAAGAGTCTACTCGACGATGTCGTAGCTTTGAATTCAGCTATCGATTCAGCGATATCTTCTGCAAATTCAGCAAGCACTGCTTCAGATACGGCAGGGATAAACGACGAAATTAATCTGGTTATCAGCTCAATAGATAACATTGTAGACTTGTCAGGTCAGATTAATGCGCATGCAATTGCTGCAGGTGAGGCTGGACCTGACGAAAGTGGCATTGTTGATAACGTATCTGGAATAGAGGCAATAACTTCAAATATAAGCGCATGGTCATCTTCTGCGAAGAAAACTGCAGAAGAAGACATACTGCCTCAAAGCAGTTCAGCAGTGGCCCAGATTTTCGTTTCAAATGTAATAAACCAACTGTCGGCCGCTAGAAATGGGTGGGATGCCGACAACAGTGGTGTGATCGACGCAACTACAGGTGAAGGTGGTGGAACTCAGGCATACGCCGTAGGTCAATCCATGGCGTCATTCACTCTCACAGCTAGCGGTCTGCCAGGTGCCGAGGAAACCTCAGAGGAATCCACGAAACCTGTCGAGACAGGCGCGAGTGGACATGTACTTGATTCCTTGGGTTTACCTAGTGTGGGTGAAAAGATACTTTCAAATCTAATGGCTATTTCTGCCTTGTTTGGTGTCCTATTTGTAGCAGGTGGAGCAACTTTGATCTCGCGGAGTAGGCAATCCAAATAGTAGGTTTGTATAAATCTCTAAAAAAAGTGGTTGAAGAGAGACCAATTTGGGAACTTCAGAGGAAGTTTTTTTAGGCTGCGACTTTGATTATGATGCTGTCGTAATTGGGTTCGGCAATGTCGGCCTATACCACTTGCACCGCCTTCGAAAATCCGGAAGCGAATTCTGTGCTCTTGAAAGCGGCACAGGACTTGGGAGAACATGGTATTGTAACCATTATCCCGGAGCCCGTTTTGATTCTGAAAGTTATTCTTATGCCTGTTCCTATTCTCAAGAGCTACTTGATGAGTGGGACTGGTCAGATCATTTCGCGTCACAACCAGAGATTCTTAGATATCTGCAATATGTCTCTGACAAGTTCGACTTGGTAAATGATATCCAATTCTCAAGCGCGGTGAAAAGTTGAGACAAGCATATCAAAAAAAAGTAAAGGCCTGTTATCAAATCAGATTGATTTTTGGACGACCGGCATCAACAGCAACATTGAGGAGAAACAGGCACTCATATTAGGGTTGCGTTACAACGGAAGTGTCCAGTCATATCGGAGCCGTTGTGACGCTGT
>CAYFIW010000019.1:12530-14960 GCA_964343265.1 uncultured Dehalococcoidia bacterium
GTTGTGACGCTGTAGATGCGAGTGGGTATGAGGAATTACACCTGTCATAAGAATATATACACAATTAGTTTCGGAAATTAATAAAGTAAGTTGACAAGTCTCTTCAATCGAATTCAAGAGCGTGCACCCACAATGGGTTTGCACTCTCTTTTTATTTGCCTAATCATATTTATTGTAATTTCATGTAACTCCGAAGATTCAAATCCAACACCGAAAATTATAGATAGTCCAACTCAAATTAATTTCGAGTACACCCTAGAGCAAGTCGGTATTTCAATGTCTAATCTAGAATCGTTTAAGTTTTATTTGTATCACAAAAACGGAGATGGATCTCCTCTCGACGGATTAATTCTCACAGAAGCAACTGGCCTCATAGAGAAACCAGGAAATATCTCGGTAGAAGCCAACCTACTTCTTGGAAACTTGCTCGTTAAAAGTGGAATTATATATATAGATAATAATTCATTTATATTGAATCCCTTGACTAAGACATGGGAGAATCTGGATTCTGAAATAGGCCTGTTGAATTTTTTTAGCCCTGAAACTGGAATACAATCAATTATTGCTGGTTTTTCGAATCCTGTGTTGGTAATGGAAAATGATGAATCATTGACCATAAAGGGCATTGTCCCTGCAAAATCCCTCTCCTCAATAGTAGGTGAGACCACAGACAATAACGTAACAGCTGAAATCACTATACTTAAAAAGACTCATCTGATGATCAAAGCAAAGATATCAGGCCGTCTTACTAAACTTGATTCAGAGGGTCTCGTTAGATTAATCGAAATATCTAAGTTTAATCAAACTTTTAACATAGCTGCGCCGCCCGAAAGTTAAGCATGATTAAGGTTTCAATCCAAATTGCATAGCAGAAACATATCTCTGATACCTATATTAGCTGGAGTATTTTTTGCGGCTGACGATCAAACCGTTGTAGTAACCATACTGCCTCAAATCATGTCTGACCTTAGGGTCGAAATTACGGAATTACATAGAGCCGCATGGACGGTCACAGGCTATCTTCTGGGTTACGTAGCAATCATGCCTGTAATGGGCGGGATATCAGATATTATTGGAAGACGAACTATCTACACTTGGGCCCTAATAATTTTTTCACTAGGTTCGGTTGGTACAGCTCTAACTGGGTCACTAAACCCATTACTTGAATGGCAAATATTCAGTGATAATAGTGTCACAGAATCATTAGTAAATACAACTACCACACTCGAATGGGTTGTTATTACAAGAATAATTCAAGCGATAGGTGCTGGAGCCTTGGTACCAATTTCAATTGCGATGATAGGAGACCTATTTAAGGACAACGAAAGAAGTTTACCATTAGGACTTGTGGGCGCTGCAGCGGAGTCAGGAGCCGTAATAGGCCCTCTCTGGGGAGGAGTTATAACCCAATTCCTGTCGTGGCAATGGGTGTTTTGGTTGAACATCCCGATTTCTATACTGGTGATAATTACTATGAGCCTAACTGTCCCTAAGACAATAGGGACAAATAGGAAAATTGATTATTTAGGTTCGATTCTAATAGTCTCCGGATTGTGTATCGTAACCTTAGCATTTACAGAAATCGGCCGGTCTATGTTAAATATGACAATGTTATCTGGGTTAGGCATTGGGTTGTTCTTTATATACGCCATGTACGCATCAAAAAACTCAAATTCCGTTATACCAATTTCACTATTTAAAAACCTAGGCTTTGTTACCGCGAACATTGTCCATCTTTTATACGGAGCCGCATTAATTATTACGTTAGTGACAATTCCATTGATGGCCAACACCGTATTACAGGGATCACCCTTAGACGGTGGGTTAATGCTGGGTCGTCTAACCATAGCTATTCCAGTTGGGGCAGTCGTAGGTAGTTTAATATGCCGAACCTATGACGTGCGATTAATAGCAATACCCGGCATGTTACTTTGCACAATGTCACTTATAGCTATGTCTACATGGGACGAAAAAATTGCTGATCCATGGATGACGTTACATCTAATCTCAGGTGGTTTTGGATTCGGATTACTGATAACTCCCATTACGTTAACTGCCATTAATTCAGCATCGTACACCATGAAGGGAGCTGCAGCAGGCATCATATCTGCCTCGAGATTTGCTGGAATGACTCTAGGTATCGCAGGATTAGCGGCATGGGGAGCCGGTAAATTTTCAGAACTATTATCCGGTATCAGACTACCCTTACCAATAAAAGGGGAAACATCCGTTCAGGTAGCCGAAAAAAATCTACAGTTCCAAAATGAACTCACATCAGCAGGAGTAAATCTATTTAGCGATTTCTACATCTTGGCTGCTATTATTTGTTTACTTTGCGCGGTAATCAGTACATTTATGGTTTGTAACCGAATCAATTCATAAACCGTCCGCCGTCGACATTAATAGATTGTCCTGTGACATTACTCGATA
>CAYFIW010000019.1:15060-30660 GCA_964343265.1 uncultured Dehalococcoidia bacterium
TTCATAAACCGTCCGCCGTCGACATTAATAGATTGTCCTGTGACATTACTCGATAAATCTGAAGCTAGAAAAACCGCCATATTACCTATATCTAGGGGCGTTTGTTCTTTTTTCATTGGTACGGATTTATCCACAGTTTTTTCGAAATATTCCCGTCCACTCAACGACTTAAACTCAGGGGATGATTCTGGAAACTTCAAGCGTTTTCTTGATATGGCCTCCCACATTGGAGTCCATAATAACCCTGGACATATTGCGTTAACATTTATATCAAATGGAGCTAACTGGAGTGCATTAGACTGAGTCCAACTAACCACCGCAGATTTTGTAGTACTGTAGTGCGGTATGTCAGGGCTCCCTTGTCTTGCAGCCACAGATGCAATGTTCACAATCTTCCCATACCGACGACTCTTCATGTGATCGCCTACTTCTTGACTAACTCTAACGACTCCTCTCACATTTACTTCATAAACCTCTTGCCAATCTTCATCACTTGAAATTTCTCGTTCCCACCACTCTCCAGATCCAATAATACCTGCGTTATTAATAAGTATGTCAATCGCATTATGGGAATTAATCACATATTCCACTGCTTTTGAAACAGATTCCTTTTCAGTAACATCTATGTGTGCGTAAGAAAATTTACCAATACCTTTCAGGTTATCAGCGACCAATTTGGCTGAGTCAATATTTATATCGGATACAACTACGTTTGCACCAACCAGAGCAAATACTTCGCTTATACCCTTACCTATACCACTCCCACCACCTGTTATAAAAACATTTTTTCCAGTTAGATCAATCATCTATTAAGACCTTCAAATACAATGTCTCAAATATGTAGTAACCAACATATCCGTGACAGAAAAAAAATGATTTAGATAAGTCTATCCAGCAAATTTTTATCTGTACCTAATATCACTATGTCACCAATCTCAACTATTGGACGTTTTATTAAACGTGGCTCTTCTAGCATCAATGAGATAATCTGATCACGTTCTAGAGAATCTCTCTCCAATCCTAACTTCTTAAAAGACGGGCTGCGAAAAGAAAAAAACCTCGTAGGATCATCTTTCGCTACCAACTCTTCCAATTCGTCCCTAGAAAATGGATCCCTAAAGAAATCTCTCACCTCTATGGTAGTCACACCAGCCTGTGAAAGCTCCGCTTTCACTTTCTTACAAGTACTTCAACGAGACCACGTATAGAACTTTACAGATTTCATCCTTCAACTCTTATCATGTTTCCTAAATTTACGACTACAGCTAAACCTTCTATATCGGCAAGAGCCTTTTGAAAAGCTTCTTCTTTTGCTTGGTGCGTCATTATAACCAATTCCGCAGTGCCTTTAGAATCATTCACGTTTTTTTGAATAAAACTCTCAATACTAATTTGATTTTCACCAAGAATAGATGCAATTTCAGCCAAAACCCCGGGCTGATCCTTAGCTTCAAGGCGAAAGTAATATCTAGATATTAAATTATTTATAGACTGGACTGTTATTTTTTCTGATAATTTCACAGGATCTGGGTATGCAACATTTCCAGCAACGTTTCTAGCTATATTCACAATATCAGATACGACAGCGCTTGTGGTAGGCATAGAGCCAGCACCAGGACCATGGAACAAAACATTATCTGTTAGATCGGTCTCCACCTCAACTGCATTTAGTACGCCATCAACCTTCGCCAGCATTTCGCTTTTCTTCAACAATGCAGGGTGAACTCTGGTTTGAACTTCTCCATTAGTGCGAGTCGCAATCGCGAGCAATTTAATAGCATAACCAAGCTCATCGGAATACTCGAAGTCTTTAGAGCTTAATTTCGTAATTCCTTCATGATAAACATCATTATTCTTAACCTGGGCTCGGAACGCCAAAGTTGATAGGATAGCAAGCTTGTAGGAAGCATCTATACCCTCGACATCGTTTGTGGGGTCAGCTTCTGCATAGCCTAGATCCTGAGCATCTCTTAAAACATCCCCATAGTCTGCCTGTTCCAAAGCCATTCTAGAAAGAATGTAATTCGTCGTTCCATTTATAATGGCTCTAATTGATTTTATTTCATTGGAGACCAAATCCCTCATCAATGGAGAAACAATTGGAGTGCCTCCAGCCACACTGGCCTCAAAAAGTACCCTCACATTATTTTCTCTGGCTAATGCAAATATCTCAGGGCCATGCTTTGCCATAACCTCTTTGTTAGCGGTCACAACGTGTTTTTTTGATTTAACTGCTTTCAAAATATACTCAAGAGCAGGATGTTCACCACCCATTACCTCAACAACTATATCTACGGTTGGGTCATTGAGAATATCATCAGATGTTTCCACGAACTTGGAGACAGAAAACTCATAAGAACGTTTTTTAGAAGAATCTCTAACGAGTACTCCTGTTATATCTACCGGTACGCCAATCTGATTGGTAAGAAGAACCTGTTTTTCTTCAAGAATTTTAGCTACACCCCCACCGACAACACCCATACCTAAAAGTCCTATTGAAATTTTTTCTTTCATAAAAGGCATTCCTTAAAAATCATCTAGAAAGTCCTGGGAGGAGTCTGCAGTCGGGGTTTCACTAGCTGCACTAAGCATCAGCTGACCAAATACCCATGAATATATATCTGAGTTAAAAACTGCGTACACATCATGTAATTTACGTTCTTCATTTAGATACTTTTGCAAGGCCTCAGTTTTCAGGTCATCTCTTACACTGACTGAAAGTTCTCTTGCCAATTGTCTCTCACTTATCATGAAATAGAAAAATTGGTCGGTATTTAGTCGATTATGTACAGCTTCACTCAACTCGCCCGGTTCTAAATCGAAAAACATATACTCGTACTCTGGAATGACGTCCTCAGCAATCCAACCGAGATCTCCGCCGTTCCTTACTGTCTCGGGCAAATCTTGAGAAAATTCCCTCACTATGTTCAAGTATGCCTGTTCAAGTTCACGAGGTTCTACAGCATCCCGGACTGCGTCCTGAAACTTTATTT
This sequence comes from uncultured Dehalococcoidia bacterium, assembly GCA_964343265.1. Taxonomy (GTDB): domain Bacteria; phylum Chloroflexota; class Dehalococcoidia; order Lucifugimonadales; family UBA826; genus CAYFIW01. The sequence goes on from CAYFIW010000019.1 coordinate 18,054, forward strand.
TCATAATTTCGGTTTCTCCATCAGATGGCATCACAAGCCGATATAAATGAACTTGTTCAGCAACAAACGGAACAGTATTGCCAACATATTGTCTGAATTTTTCTCTAAGTGCCGTGTTCCTGACGATATGTCTATGAGTTTCCTCATCAATCTGAACTGTATTTAAATAAACCCTGTACCTTTCCTGTGTCTCCCTAATGATTTGTGCTTCAGACTTTCCGAGAGTTTGATTGGGAGCAGGCCTCATTACAATATCGACACTCCTGTCAATTTCCTCTTCCGTCACAGTAAGGCCTATCGTCGGAGCTATTTGATTTATTATTTCGTTTTCCACCATGCGTTGTAGTGATTCAAAGACAGCCGAACTTGGGTCAAAAGTACCACCCATAAATTCGGCACTTTTTTGCCGAATTCTCACCTGTTCCACCAATTCACCCCTCGTATACTCAACATCGTTAACTCGTACAACGAGTTTTTTGGGGGGAAGTACAAAAGCAATTATGTAACTCGCAATAAAAATTGCCGTTACCATTGCAAACGCTAGCAATATTGTGATTATCACTAGCCTCTGACGTTTTCGAGATCGAGGATTCAGCATCTCGACCCGACGCCTGTCTAGACGGACCGCACCTTGCCGATTAGGGGTTAAATCAACCAATGCTACACCTTTTGGGAATAAAACCTAGGCTCATATCTCAAAATCCACACAACATCGAACAGATTTTGGAAACACTTCCCTGTACTACGTCAGTTTCTAGGTCTGAAATTAATTGCAAACGCCCCCTTATGCGAAGAGGTAAATGGAATTAATGAAAGCTGCCTTGCCCTTTTTACCGCCCTTGAAAGTTCTCTCTGATGTTTAGCACAAACACCGGTCTTCCGTCTGGCTTCTATCATGAAACGATCCGAAAGATATCGCTTTAGAGTATCGACATCCTTGTAATCAATTTTTTCAACTTTATCCACACAAAACTGACATACCTTTCTTCTGGAAAAATAACGAGGCCTAGGCCTTCTTTGCTGTGAAGTTTCATTTTGGGTTGTCATAATATCCCCTGTGGGTAATTGTTTTTATCTAAATTAATTATTCTAAGCCCGTTACATCAGGCTTTTCTGTTATAGACTGTTGGTCTTATCTCCATATCGAATTTCGGAAATCACCATGGAAGGTCGTCAAATTCTTCACCTTCATCAGTTCCTGCTGAAGAAGATGGATTAGATTGCATTCCGCTGGCATTTGCAACATCCCCTGAAAAATCCGATCCTGAACTGTTCCTGCTATCTATAAAGCGAACTTCAGAGGCATTCACATCCAAGGATACTCTGGTAGTACCATCATTAGCAGTGTAGGTTCTACTACTTAGCCTGCCTTCAAGATAAACCTTGCTTCCTCTTTGAAGATATTGATTGCATGTTTCAGCGAGCCGATTCCATGCGCTTATTCGAAACCATTCGGTTTCCTCTCTGTTCTCGCCATCAGAAGTTCGGTATCTACGATTAGTTGCCACCGTAAAAGAAGTCACAGGATTACCATTTGGGGTGTATCTCATTTCTGGATCAGAGCCGAGGTTCCCAATTATGAGAATCTTGTTCATAGTCATAAAGCCTATTCTCCAAAAATACCTAGATCCGAGACACCATATGAGTCAAAATTTCCTCATTGGCCTGCAGAGAATGCTTTAAACTAGCAACGGAAGATGAACTTAGTGATACAAGCGCACGAACGTAATTACCTTCTTGATAATTTTTGATCGGATATGACAGGCGTCTTATTCCCCATACTTCCTGCTCTGTAACTTCTCCACCCTGATTTGAAACATATTCCGAAACACCTTCCACGATCGTGGAAGCTTCAGATTCGTTTGCTACGGGGGTAAGGGCAAATACTAATTCATATTGTCTTCTACGATCTGTCAATCAACTAACTCCTAATAAATTTTGACCACATTACATTCTAGCATGCTCACAAAGCAACTAACAAGAAAGCTTACACACCTCCGATCACATTGGATTCTATCGCACTTACTATCCTTGACATGCAAAAGATAAGAACCAAGAATTATGCAGCATCCATAATTACCACGCATCAATGAGAAAATTGCATTAAATAAACTATCAAGGACTCAAAACATATGGGTAACAGTAGAAAGATAACAGGCAGCCAGTTAATATCCAAGTCCTTAAAAATTGAGGGAGTGAAAAACATATTCACAATAGCAGGCGATCACGTACTACCCGCCTTGGACGACATGTACGATGAGGGATTTAGATTAGTAGATACCAGGCATGAACAAGCAGCCACTCATATGGCCGACGCCTGGGGTCGACTAACAGGTACATTAGGCGTTTCAATATACACAACTCCCGGGTTCGCTAATGCCATACCTGGATTAGCTAATGCCATGCATTCAGAGAGTCCCTTATTATCAATAAGTGGATCTGCAGAGTTATCCGAATTGGGTAGAGGGGCGATGCAGGAGATCGATCAGGTAGGCATGGCCAAACCGACAACAAAGGGTAGTTGGATGGTAACAGACCCCAGAAGAATACCGGACATGATAAGTCATGCAATCAGGGTAGCATTTGAAGGGAGGCGTGGCCCCGTTCACTTAACAATCCCCGTAGATGTACAACAGATGGAAATAGATGAAAAAGAAGTGAATTTCTTTGAACGTGACCAATATCTTAGCACTCAATCATCTTCAGCTTCTAAAGAACAAATTGCCAAAGCAATAGATATTATGAAAATGGCAAAAAAACCCCTCATAATACTTGGAAGCCCTGGAGCCTATTCTAAATCTGGTGATGATATTAGGAGACTAGTGGAAACCACAAAATTTCCTATCATGACTGAAGGTGATGCCCGAGGAATTATCGCAGATACTCACATATATAGCAGAGGTTTTTTTGATAGTGGTCTCAACAAAGCTGCCAGAAAAATAAGGGAATCTGACCTGATCATTCTTATGGGCAGGAAACAAGATTTAATTGTTGGGTACGCAATGTCACCAATCGTACCTGATAATGCAAAAGTAATACAAGTTGATCCAGACGGCTCTGTGATCGGCAGAAACCGTGGAGTAGATGTAGGAATCGTAGGCAATATCTCTGAAGTTGCTGCACAATTGACCGAGGAAGCCTCAAAACATCAATGGGGTAAACTGGATTGGTTAGACGTCTTATCTTCTGAACAATCTGACCAAGAGAACGAATTATCCTTATTGGCTCTTGAAGAATCGCCAATGCATGCTATGTTCGTACACAAGACAGTAAGCCAACATCTAAAGGATGATGACATATTGGTATTTGATGGAGGGGATTTTTGTCATTTTGGGAGGGCATACTACAAATCCAATCAACCGGATTCTTGGTGGTATCTTCCCACATCAGGAATGTTAGGCCAGTCTATACCAACTGCAATCGCCGCAAAATTAGCATATCCGGATCGTAGGGTCGTTATGTTTACCGGTGACGGTGCATTCGGATTTAATGGCATGGAATATGACACCGCCGTTAGACATCACATTCCGATAGTTGGAATTATGGGAAATGATTCAGCATGGGGAATCGACAAACAAATTCAAATCGGTGTCTTCGGCAAATCTGTAGCAACAGACTTACTTCCATCACGATACGATCAAGTAGTCAAAGCGCTAGGAGGTCATGGCGAGCTTATTGAACATCCCTCCGAATTATCAGACGGAATAGAACGAGCCTTCAAGTTAGAAAGACCTGCCTTGCTAAACGTTAGGATAAGAAATGAAATTAGTCCAAGAGCCCAAGCAGCTGTAGACCGATGGAAAAGTCACACCCCTGAACCCATGTAAATTAAAGAGGCCCCATCTTCAAAATACGTCACGGTAATACTGTAATATTGAACAATATTTATTATCAAAATGACTGGAGAAATGCATGTCGATAACAGAAATACCTAGCGTTTACCTAGCAACGAGACCCTCAGTAGACTGGGAAAACATAGCAAGGTTCTTTGAGGACGAAAACGTACCTCCGATCCCAGAATCAGTAAGAGCAGGGGACGACGAATCAGCAGCAGTCATAGAGATCTCCGCTCGAATGTGCTACATGAGTTACGGACGAGGAAGAAGGGATATAACTGATTTCATCAATAATTTGCTAAGCTCAAAGGATGGAAGTGTATTCGAACACGTAAATTATGGATTCATAATAACTGGTGTATCAAGAAGTCTTACTCATGAACTCGTAAGGCACAGAGCGGGATTTGCATATAGTCAAAGGTCCCAAAGGTACGTTGATGAAACAGAAGGAAGTTTTGTAATACCCCCAGCATTATCATCCACCAGAGAAGGAATTGAGAGTGCTCGAGATGTATTAGACCAAGCACTCATAAAAGCATCCGAAAGCTACAGTGAACTAGTAGAAGCCCTGGAAAAAACCTTGCCTGCCGATATGTTCGAAATGAATACTGACCGTAGAAAAGCAATCAGACAAGCGGCAAGGTCTGTTCTTCCAAACGCCACCGAGACAAAAATTTTCGTTACCGCTAATGTGAGATCCTTGAGGCACTTCATTGAAATGAGAGGCGCTATTTTCGCTGACTGGGAAATAAGATATCTCGCGATAGAGATGCTAAAAATACTCCAAAAAGAAGCACCTCTATTGTTTGGCGATTTCGACATAGAAAAACTGCCCGACGGAACCTATATTACTTCCCCCACATACTCAAAAGTGTAACTTTATGATCTAACAGAGAATATATAAATGAAGAGATTTCTTGTCTATATACGTTGATGATTAGATTATAGAAACATTACTGAATTTCTCCAACGGAACAATCTAACTTATCGAACTGAAAGTAAGATTTATTACCCGATTGTTAATGTTAAGGTGACTTTGTATTATCAGACTTGTATCTACGTAGTAATAAAGTCAAAATTGCCATGAGGAGTTTTAAGAATGAAGTGGGTAAGATATCAACGAAAAGGTAACCCTCGCTACGGAATACTTGAAAACAACCAAGTAACGGAAATCGAAGGCAACCCTTTTGAAGAACATAGAAAGACCGGAATTATTACCTCATTTGACGATATTGATCTACTACCTCCAGTCATGCCACAAACTTTTTACGCGGCAGGTATAAATTATGAAGAACACGTAAGAGAAGCCGCCACACTTTTAGGAACAGAACCCAATATCCCCCAAAAAGCAGATATTGGGTACAGGGCTCAAAATGCGCTTATCGCTCATGGCGACCCAATTATCATTCCTTCAGACGCTACTGAAAAAGTTCAGTACGAAGGAGAATTAGTTGTGGTTATCGGCACTAAAGCGAAAAGTATGACTGAGAAAAACGCCCTTGATTGCGTCTTCGGTTACACAATCGGTAATGATGTAAGCGAAAGATCATGGCAATCCTCTGATCGTACCTTATGGAGAGCGAAAAATACGGATTCATTCAAACCCATGGGACCTTGGATTGAAACTGAAATAGATCTCGATTCCTTGATCACTAAAGTCCGTATTAATGGAAAAGAAACTATTAGATTTAAGACAAATGACATGATATTTGGAGTACAAAAATACATAACTGAGATAACAAGATACATAACACTAATGCCTGGGGACGTCATTTGGATGGGAACTGACGGATCGTCACCTAACATGAAATCAGGTGACATTTGTGAAGTAGAAATCAGTGGTATAGGCGTATTAAGTAATCCAATTGTAAAATCCGACATCAGTAATTAAACATTATTAACCTCGCTGGAGTAGAAAATGACAAAAATACAATCCGTTCTGGGAGAAATAGACACTTCGAAGCTCGGTTTCACCTTATCTCATGAACATGTGGTGGTTAGCTCGGCAGGTATTCCCCAAATTTATCCTGAATTTATTAGAAGGGACGAGTCAATAGCCGAAGGTGTTCGTCAACTATCGGCAGCAAAAAAAGAAGGCGTAGACAGCATTATAGACGTTTCCACACTTGATCTGGGGAGAGATATCAAACTGATGGAACAAGTTTCCAGAGAATCTGGGGTGAACATAATCTGCGCAACAGGAACATGGCGTGACATCCCTCGAGCATTCTGGAACGCTAGTTCAGACAGTGTAGCCTCTCTTTACGTGAGAGAAATAGAAGAAGGCATTGAAAATACTAAAATCAAGGCTGGAATAATAAAGGTAGCAAATGACATGGGAGGGGTGACTCGAGAAGGAGAAATCATCCTTAGGGCTGCCGCACGTGCTCAAAAAAGAACAGGAGTACCGATTTCGACACACACTTGGGCTCCAGAACGAGTAGGGGAACAACAAGTTCGTATATTTGAGGACGAAGGAATAGATTTAAATAGAGTCTATATAGGACACAGTAACGACACCACGGATTTCTTGTATCTGGAAGGATTGATGGATAAGGGTGTTTGGGTAGGATTAGACCGATATCCGGGCGGTCGATCTCCCGGAACTCCCGATTGGGAAACAAGAACTGATACAGCTATGAAACTAATATCGGATGGGTACGGCAAAAGAATAATGTTGGGACATGACTGGTCCGTAACATTGAGCATAGATTCAGTCGTTGGACAAGATATAAGAAAAAAATCTAATCCAGATGGTTATCTTTTCATTACTAGAAATGTTCTTCCAAGATTAAAAGAACTCGGAGCTACATCAGAGCAATTAGACGACCTGATGGTAAATAACCCTAAAAGATTTTTTGATGGATTAAAGTAATAAAAAAAAGAGGCCCCAACACTAGTTAGTGTTGAAGCCTCTATGTGTGGAGGCGTTCCAGGGAACACCTACCTGGTCTTCCTCCTACTACTACTACTGTCCAACGCGACTTACCTCCTTTTGGGAGACCCTTGTTTAAGCTTTCATCCACCCGATCTATTCAGTCTCCTTAGGGACATTATAACTGGGAAACATGAAAAATAGGTAAACAAACCTAGCCATAAATAAATGAAATTAATTCCATATCAAAAGCGGGAGACAGCAAAATGATTAGAAATCTTTCAGGAGTTATCATTTGGACGGATAACTTGGAGAAACTAGCTTATTTTTACCAAGAAGTTTTGGGTCTGGAACCTCATTCAGTTCGAGAAAATTTCATAGCCTTCAGATGGAAAATCAATGATCAGGAGATCAGATTCAGTATAGGTACACATTCCTCAGTTAAGGGGAGAAATACAGATCGTTTTAGATTTATGACCAATTTTGACGTTGATGACATAAAACAAATCTCAAGCAGTCTGAAATCAAAAGGTGTCGAATTTTTAAGAGAACCGGAGCAAGAGCACTGGGGGGGATGGGTAGCAACCTTCGAGGACCCCGACGGAAATATATTGCAACTAATAGAGCAACCATCCGAGCGACGGAAATGAATAATACCGGTTAAGTTTCATCCTCAAATCCTCTTTTACGCAAATTAACAGCGTCTCTAAGATAGACATTGGTGATATCTTTTGCTTCTTTTTCAGTATTAACATGTACCATAACCCTTATACACTTCTCTTGTGCATCAGGAACGAACATTTCATGAGAGCACATAAGAGCAACTTCAACCCAACCTAATTTTCTAGCCGCAACCGCAGGAAATTGAGCATTTAAATCTTTCGTCGTCGTGAAGAAGGCGCTTATAACGTCTTCATCCTTAAGATCATTTAAATTTTTTAATTCTTCAAGCATTTCACGGGTCGCGTCTACGATAGCATCCTTAGTGTTTTCTGAAGAAGTTGTAGCACCTCTTATGGCTCTGACTTTACTCATTTATCTCTCCATAAATTGGGATTTTAGTCATGATTAAGATTAGTTCTTCAATCGATATATAAATTCGGCAACAACATTAAATTCTTGACCTTCATTACTATGTGAAATAGCATCCAAGAGTGCACTTCCAACAACGGCACCATCAGCAAACCGTCCGATATTGTCGACATCCTGTTTGCGGGACACTCCAAAACCTACCATTATTGGAAGATCTGTGTATTGCCTTATCCTGCCCACAAGGGCCTCTACTCCTGAGGATAAGTTAGCCCTTGCTCCCGTTACGCCTGTAAGACTCACACAATATATAAAACCACCTGCCAACCGACATGCTGATTCTATTCTTTCGTCAGTACTGGTGGGTGCAAGTAGCGGTATCAAATGTATTTCGTTTTCTTTAGCTTCTTTTGCGAATGTATGAGATTCTTCAGTCGGAAGATCGGGGATTATTAATCCATCTACTCCAATATCAGAACATTCTCTAATAAATCGTGAAATACCATATTTTAAGAAGGGATTGTAATATCCCATAAATATCAAAGGACATTTTGGATTCGAAGCCCTAATTTGTCTAACTGTATCAAACGCCGTCTGTATAGTAGCACCATTCTCCAAAGCCTTTTGACTGGTCATTTGTATCGTAGGACCATCGGCTAACGGATCGCTAAATGGTATACCGAGTTCAAGCATATCCGCCCCAGAATCCAGAGCAGACAATGCTAAATCACAGCATAACGAAATATCTGGATATCCTACCGTCAAATAGGGAACCAGTGCTGTTTTATTTTTATCTCTGATTATTCCTAACGTCTCGTCTATTCTATTTAACAAGTAGTACCTCATGACTAGGATTATGAAAGCTATATGTTTTACCAGATGTCTTCAGCAATTTTCTCTAATTCACAAAGATGCCGCAACTAACGTAACTATCAAATTTTGAATCGCATGGATCATTACTACTGAAACCAGTGACCCAAAACGTATGTACACAATCGAAATTACCACAGAATTTAAAAAAACGGGTACCAGTAACCCGGCTTCACCATGTAATGCCGAAAAAATTAACGAAGTAATCAATATTGAGGCCGGAAAACCAAGCCTGTAAGCCACCTCTTTAAGAAGAAATCCCCTGAAAAATATTTCTTCAATTATCGGGACCCAAATAACAATCGCGAATAGATTGATAGGAACAAACCAACCAGTCCCTAATATCGTTTTCGGTATTTCCGGAACCAATAAGTAGCTTCCTGCAAAAGACAGGACTAGCATTTGGTAAATTACATATACAATTAAATTAAGAGCGATACTAGAGACCACCACCGGCAAATAAAGACGGTTTCTCAGCAGTGAAAATACTAGTAGAGAAGATCTTCGATCACTTTTGTAGCATCTCCAAACAAAGAGGAAAAGCAGAACATGTGGAAATGCCAATATCCAGGGCATCAAATTTTCAGTGTTCTGAAGAAATCCAGGCAACTGTAAAAGATATTTTAGTAACCCAATCGTCAAATAAGTTATAAAAAGCACAATTAATGCAGATGAAACTTTATGTGAACAGGAAACTAGCAAATATTTAATTTGTCACACTAGCTTTTTAGCCACTCAACATCACCACAAAGAGTTTCCGGGTGAATCTTCGACGCGTATATTTCGTACTCTTTTCGAGATTCGTCAAGTACACCGTCATCTCCATGCCCGGGATAAATTGTAATTCCAGTTGGTAGAGAAAATAGTTTTGATGTAATGCTACTGATCAGTTGTTGTAACGCCTCAGGAGAGCGACTCTTTCCTGGTCCACCGGGAAACAATGTATCGCCAGTGAAAAGATGATTACCAGTAATTAAACATGTAGATCCATCAGTATGACCTGGAGTGAATATGGAACTAACCGATAACGTACCCACTTCTAGATGTTTTTCATCCTCAAGATAAAAGTCCGGTTCCTTTGTAAGAGCTTGAGCATCTGGCCTTCCAATGCCAACCGGGGCATCTATTGCTGATGTGACCTCGTCAAATCCCAAAAGATGATCCATATGATTATGAGTGATAACTATCGCCCGAACGTTTGTGGTGGACGCTATCGCCACCAATTCCCCTGGATCAGCCGGTGTATCTATAATCAAACTATCCCTAGTATCTGAGCACAAAACTACATAAGCATTATTGTCATAGGGTCCGCATTTTATCTTATATATCTGCAGATTCCCGTCCGTTAAGTATGGGGTCATAAATTAGCTCCTAATGGCTTTGATAACAGAATTTCATTTATGATCTGTTGAAGGCCAGATTATAACAGCGACGATAAAATCGTCCACAATAGAAAGATACCCGATCTTCTAATAACATCAATAGAGAGGATATAAATGGAAAACTCAGGCATAACTATCCATGGCGAAGATAAAAACAAAAGAATACATATGCAATGTGAACACCAAAGTGGGCTAATTTACGTAGTACCATCCGAATCAAACTGGGTATGCCAACCAGAGCACATGCCAGCTCATTCTCTTGCTGGTATGTTTAAAGAAATAGCTTCCCTAGAAGACAAAAAAATATTTTCCATAATGCAGAAATGGGGAATATATTACAGGCCTTTAGAAATATCTAAAGAATGTGATGATGTTAGCTATCGAGCCGAATAAAAAAATTAGTAATCATCTTCCATATCCGATTCACCCGCTATTATTCTGGGTATCATCGGCCTAAATACATCCTCATCCCCAGACTCAGTATCATCACTGGACCAATCCTTCAAATCAGCTAATTTATCAACATCATGAATCCCATAACCAATTGCGCCATTGGGAATCGTTGGCAGACCTTCAGTTTTCCCAGGAAACGAAGCAACAGAAGCTTGTGAAGGATCCCTAAAAGTCTCTCGTATTATTAGTGAAATCTCATTACCTAAAACACTAGTTATGCTAGCTTCATATTGATTACCACCGCTTATCAAACGATTCAGTCTGATTCCGATTTTTGGTTCAAGACTTCCGATCTCGTTTGCTGCATTATCTTTTACCCTTATACCTTTCTCAGATAAAACCAGTTCAACTGAATGGCCTGACACCAAATAATTGAAATCAGAACCACGTGGAACATTAACCAACTTAGTTATCCCTGTTTTACCTCTTTCCTCTATAAAGGTTCGTGATACGCTATTGGATTTAATAGATTTAGACGCCTTTTGGGACGCTGTTTTTTCCAATCTTATTATGTTTTTCTTGGCTATTGCACTATTAGGCGAGATGACCAAAGCACACTTAAAAGCCTCCAAGGCTTTCTTCGTTTTCCCAACTTCCATATATGCTTTGCCCAATCGATTGAAAGCCTCCATGTCCCAGAAACAATCTTCTAAAATCATCTCATTTGCTTCAATGGCTTCTTTCCACGACGAATTCATTGCTAATGAAACAGCTTTTTTATTACGATCTTCCTTGGACCTTTCAAACCCAAGTGCCGCCTGATAATGAGCAGCTGCTTCGGACTCACGATCTAACCTCATAAGAGCATCAGCTAGTCTCTTATGAGCATTAAAATCTCCCGGTATTCGCTCAATAATCTGAGCATTGATCGATTCCGCCTCCTCCCAAAGCCCATACTGAGCTAACTTTTGCGCCTGCTTGGACTGATCTTTCCTGAATTCTATAAGTTCTGTGAGAGTATTACTGTCCAAATTAAAACACCTACTTTAAATTTACCCTTGGAACATCGGCATTCTAATGAGGTAGCTTAACTTAGTTCAATAGGTTTAACGTCTACTAAAATTCGATTTTTTTCTACCCGTGAATAATGAAAGAACTCTAATACACAAAATTCGGAAGAAAATCTCAATGATTATTTGTACTGACATCTTAGATTTTCCATGAATCCGATCTTCGAAAATGATCGGTAATTCGCAAATCTTGAAATTGTTTTTATTACACAAAAAAGCAATTTCCACTTGAAATCCGAATCCTGTAGATTGCACCAAATTCATATCCAACTGGCTTAGCCTGTTTGCCCTAAACATCTTAAATCCAGACGTAATGTCTCTTACATTTGTATTTAATATCCACCTAATTCCTATATTTGACACAACGCTGAGAACCCGCCTATGTAATCCCCATCCACGTACTTCACCGCCACGCTTAGTATACCTAGAGCCAATAACAACATCGTTGAATCGGATCATCTCAAGCATTTCTGGTAAGTACATAGGATTATGTGAAAGATCAGCATCCATCTGAACTATGAGGGAATGTCCAGATTTGATAGCAAATTCAAATCCCTCTTTATAGGCTGTACCAAGACCCAATTTGGCAGATCTTGAAATCACATTAATCGGCCAGTTATATTGGGTTGCAATATGACGAACAATATCCCCAGTATTGTCGGGAGAACTATCATCTACAATTAAAATCGAGAGCCTTGGTAAGTTAAGAGAGAAAATCCTTTCCAACAGGATCGGCACATTTTCAGATTCGTTATAGGTTGGAATCACCACAAGTATGGATTCCCGTAATATATCGTTCTTAAGGGACTCTTCCTTGACCAAAAAAAAGCCTTCCTACCTAAAAGTCTGAATAATCTCCCGAACTATAACGTATCTTAGTTAAAATAGTATCTCTTATCATCTCAACTGACGCAGAAATCGCAGAAACTTTACTTTTATCTCTATGATGCCAAACAATCGGCATCTCATATATTTTCATATCTCTTTTACGTGCCAACATTAGAATCTCAACATCAAAACTCCATCCATTAAGTTTTTGAGCACCAAATAATGTTTTCGCGGAAGCTGAAGTGAAACATTTATAACCGCATTGAGTGTCCCTAAATCCTTTAACAACTATGAAGCTGACAAGAAAATTAAAAATTTTCCCCA
>CAYFIW010000020.1:0-29808 GCA_964343265.1 uncultured Dehalococcoidia bacterium
TAACTGTTCCGTCCGGATCCTCCAAAGTAGCAGCAGTCAATGTGACTGTTGTATTCGTGTCACCGGCGTACTCATCCTCGTCCCAGGTCACGCTTATGAAAGGTGTCCTGTTCTCAGTACTTGATCCATCTGAAGGCGTGAAAGCCGAGGCCGTAGGCTTGCTTACGTCCACCTCAACGACTTGGGACGCATCCACATAGTAGTAAGTAAACTTAACAGTATCATCAGCTTCCACAGGTGCTGAGGCACCAGTGAAGGCTACTGTAACTTCCTCTGTCTCACTCCAGTTGACAGCAGAAATGGTGATGTCAACGGCCGCGCCATTCACAGTCGCAGTAATAGAGTCTGTAACAGTCCCATCTGCATCATGATCAGCCAAAGGCCATTTCTTCAACCCGATTGTTGCTGTTGTCGAAGTCGCAGCTAAGTCCGCAGCGATCTCGGCAGAGACATCTTCATTCGTTACTTTAACTCCACCTGAATTACCCTCATTGTTATTAACGTCCTTTGCCTGTACGACAAGTCCGTATATACCTGTTGTTGAGTAATCCGCTTGCTTCAACGTCGCCTTGCCAGCGGTTGGGCTGGTTAAAGTGACCGCAAGTTTAGCACTAGTTACTCCTCCGCCCGAAGCACCTCCACCGGTGACGGTGACACATGTGCAACCATTCGCAATTGTCTCACCATTATCCTTCATATTCTCGTCAGAAGCGAAAGTTAGTATCGCTGACCCTTTCTCTGCAAGCAAAGAAGAATCGAGCGCAACATCAGAGACAGTTGGCTTGACACCATCTGTGGCTGTCACTTTGTCTCCAACACTGTCAGTAGCAGAGCCACTTCTGTCAGTACCACTCCCGGTATAACCAGAAGGTGCATCCACCAATTCGTTTCCTTGTACATCGGTCACGCTGCCGACAAGTTTAATGTCAGGCTTAGCGGAAGGCGACAAATCGGTAGCCATATTCAGGTATACCAATCTATCAATAAATTCTTTCTTGCCACCAAAGCTAACCGACGCTGGCGTTACGCCACCAACTGTGAAGTCACTGGCAGAAACACTGCTCTGATCCAGGGATTCATCGAAGACTAGCTTGACGCTATTAGCTACAGAAACATCTCCGCTTGTTAACGAAGCGGTCCCTGTTTTGTCGGCATCCCAACCCTTACCTGCCACGGCAGAAAGAAGATCAGGAGCAGTTGTATCTATTGTTACTTCAGCGTCCGTTCCATCGACTGTCTTACTGTTACCAGCCTTGTCGGTTGCCGTTATCGAGTAAGAGAACTTCGTGCCATGCCAAGTACCAGAGGTACTCGTAGCCACGGTAGTTCCCACTACGTTAAACCCACCGCCCGTCCTGGTAGCTGCGCTACAATCGGAGTTTGGAGTAGATGCGTCAGTCCATTTTGCGGTCAGTGAACCTAGAGCTACCGTAAAGCCCATCTCTGAACTTGTTAGACCTGTATAAGCATGCTCAGCAGCTGCAACCGCACAACCATTTACCGTAACTGTCACATGCGACAGAGGTGAAGTTGAGGTAAACCCTGAGGCTGTATCAGAAACTGTGAAAGACATCGCCGGAGTTGTATCGTTGGTCTTAGTCCCATCTACCGGAGACGTAACCGTGATAGAAGGATCCGAGTAGTCAATCGTAGCTGTGGTCGAGTCTATTACTGTAGAACTGTCAGTCGTATCTGTACAACTGTCTCCACAACCATAATAGCTGACCGTCAAGGTATCTCCATCCTGAACCCACACAGACCCATCTCCTGAAGCCGTAGCCCCAGCATCGTCACTGATTATTACTGTGCCGGTATAAAAGTCTGCCTGATCGTCAGGAGTGGAATTTCCTGAAGCTGTTACTTCAGAAATTGATATCCATTCACCTGCAGTATCAGAAGTACTAGTCACTTTAGCTACTTTCTGTCCCGCAGTGGATCCATCGTAGGTATCAATGACATGATAGTCATATGTAGCCACAACTTTTGAGCCATTGGCGACGTCAAACAAGTTACTAAAGGAGCCAGTATCTGCTCCCAGGGAAACAAACATGGAAGCACCATCATCTGTTGCCGTAAGGGACGAGATGGTAGTACTAGCCTTATTAGTTGTACTGAACGTAGAACCCGTAGAGGTTGCGACTACGCCAGCTGTTCCAGCAGAGAGAGTTCCAGAGTGGATACTCCATGTGGTACCAGCAGTTACGGCAGAACCAACAGCATTCCAAGTAGTGGATGCAGTCGGTGTCGTCTCAAGACCTGTGTCCTTAATCCAGAAGGAGGCTGTCGAGGTCCCGGAACCAGGCGAGTAGTATGTCACCACATCTGCACTGGAGTCCATCCACTCAACCTTGTCTTCAGCCACGGTAGCGGCTTCGACCGGCTTGTCAGCAGTCCACTGCGTCATTAGCAGCATGACCATCACCAAACCGATGCTGATGAACTTAATTGAATTCTTCACTATCTTACCCCCTTAATGGTGCGGGTTCTATTTTATAAATACCTAATAAACCGATAATTCTCCATACGCCCCTAAATCAGACAGGGGATTATCCCCCAACAGTAGTTTTGCAATAAGCAATACCACCCCCCGAGCAAAGGGCCCTATGTTTTGTACACTACGCCTCTTCCTATTGTCAAGGCTAAATTACCCTTTTCTAGTCAGTTTACCGACAGTAATCCAACTTTATTTTCTACATATCCACTCATTCAAACAGCCCAGCCCCATCGACCACGAGAAATGTCTCGAAAAATATAATGTAGACAATTTTTTGTTGTCAATGGGAATTTACACCATAATTTGTTAACTGATCTAAAACTCAACATCAATTATCTCAAATCTACGACTCTTTACCAAGGGCGTTCAAAAATTCACCATTATTTTTAGTCTTTCGCATTCGCTCAAGCAGCTTCTCAATAGCTTCCGAGGCATTGGACGAATCAGAATCTATCATGCTTATCATCCTTCTGAGAAGCCATACTTGCTTTAAGGTCCCTTCTCCAAGCAAAAGCTCCTCTCTCCGAGTTCCACTTTTGTATATATCCAACGCAGGGAAGGTCCGACGTTCTGCCATTCGTCTATCTAGGTGAACCTCCATGTTCCCTGTGCCCTTGAATTCTTCATAGACAACATCATCCAGACGACTACCCGTATCTACTAGGCAGGCCGCCAATATTGTCAAGCTTCCACTTTCCTCTGTATTTCTTGCAGCTCCAAAGAATTTCTTAGGCGGATACAGGGCAAGAGGGTCCATACCTCCAGATAAGGTTCTTCCACTACTAGGGACAGCCAAATTGTAGGCCCGTGTAAGCCTGGTGATGCTATCTAGGAGTATGACAACGTCTTCCCCCGCTTCAACGAGGCGTTTTGATCTTTCCAAAACGAGCTCTGCAACCCTACAATGATCTTCAACCGGCTCATCAAAAGTAGAACTATAGACCTCTCCCTTAATCGAACGTTTCATGTCCGTTACTTCTTCAGGTCTTTCTCCTATCAAAGCAACCATTATGTGTATATCTGGGGCATTTTCCGTTATGCCATGGGCTATCTGTTTCAGTAAAGTAGTTTTGCCAGCTTTGGGAGGAGAAACAATCAAACCCCGTTGACCTCTCCCAACAGGTGACATGATATCCATAAGACGTGTCGACAACTGTTTCGCATCAGTTTCAAGTATTATCATTTCTTCCGGAAATATTGGGGTCAAGCTTTCGAATTTAGGTCTGTTTCTGGAAGAGTCTGCGTCTATATCATTTACTTTCTCCACCTTCACCAACCCAAAGTACCTTTCACCTTCCTTTGGGGGGCGAACATTCCCCAATACGTAGTCTCCTGTTCTGAGACTGAACCTTCTTATCTGGGATTGAGAGACATATACGTCTCCAGAACCACGTTGATCTCCATTTTGCCTAAGAAACCCATACCCTTCGTTTAGAATCGAAAGTATCCCACTAGCATCAACGACCTCTTCATTGTCTGTGTACACTTTGAACATCTTACGGAGCAAATCCATTCTGCGGGGATTAGCGCCTTCGTCTACTGCACCAGCTTCTACCGCAATATCCAACAGTTCCTGGTCACTTTTTTCTTGGAGCTCTGCCAATCTCATTTTTTACCCTCAACACCTTGACCAATGTCTAAAAATCTCATGCCTCACCCTGAAACTAGGTAGGCTCAGTTCATTTAAGTAGTTTTCTGATAAACATATATATCGGCTTAGAAATAATACTTGAATACATTGTTTCGGGATTAAACTGTCTATTCCAAAAATGATGGTCGCTTATAAAGACCATTTAACCTGAAGCTTAATTAACATCGCCAAGGCACCAAATTCCTTCAGCACTAACTTTACGTGGGAAATGCGCAGCGATTTGTGCACAGTGCAATTCTACCACATACGAATCCCTTCCGCCATCAACAGAGTTATTAAAAAACCGCTACTCCTCGCCTAAATTGCCATTTATAAGCACAGCCTTCCGTTTAACTTGATTCCAAACACTTGCAGCACCCACAAATTCTTTGAACAATGGATGGGGAGCAGTAGGGCGAGATAGGAACTCAGGATGAAACTGAGTTCCTGCCATAAAAGGATGGTCCAAATACTCAACAATCTCAACTAGCCTACCGTCCGGAGACAAACCAGATGCCACCAGACCTACTTCTGAAAGTTTTTCTTTATAAGTATTATTAAATTCGAACCTATGTCTATGTCTCTCTACGATAGAGTTCTTACCATAGGCTTTAGAAGTGACACCATCCCCGAGAATATTACAGGGGTATCCACCCAAGCGCATCGTTCCACCTTTTTCCGTAACCCCTACCTGATCAGGCATTAAGTCTATCACCGGACCACCGGTTTCCTGATTGAACTCAGTTGAATTGGCGTCCAAGATCCCCAAAAGATTCCTCGCCGCCTCAATAACCATAACTTGCATTCCTAGACACAGTCCAAAATATGGTATGGACTCGGTCCTAGCATA
This sequence comes from uncultured Dehalococcoidia bacterium, assembly GCA_964343265.1. GTDB lineage: Bacteria > Chloroflexota > Dehalococcoidia > Lucifugimonadales > UBA826 > CAYFIW01. The sequence goes on from CAYFIW010000020.1 coordinate 4,975, forward strand.
TTCAACAGTCGCGACCATTCCCTCTACCCCACGGTACCCAAATCCTCCAGGAACAACGATACCGCAGACATCATTTAAATGTGCCGCTGCTCCGTCAGTCTCAATGCCTTCCGCAGCAACCCACTTGATATTGATATCTTTGACGTGGTGTATACCCGCATGAATGAGCGCCTCCTTAACGGATATATAAGAATCGTGAAGGTCCACATACTTTCCAACAACAGCGATATCCAATTTTTCTTTAGGTTTCTTGATTTGAGCTACTAGTTCTACCCACCCATTTAAACTTTCGCGACCATTAGCCAAAGTGCCCAACGTGAGGGTATCAGAAATCAAATTCCCCATGCCTTGATCTTCTAATATCAAAGGTACTTCATATATGCTATCCACAGTTGGTAGCGTAAACACTCCATCTATAGGTACGTCACAATGAACCATTATTTTATGTCTTAAGTCATCCGGTACCTGATGATCACTCCTACAAATTATCGCATCCGGCTGGATACCAATACCTCTTAGTTCCCTAACACTGTGTTGAGTGGGTTTAGTCTTCAACTCTTCTGTTGAGGATATATAAGGGAGAAAGGTTAAGTGTGCATAAAACACATTATCTCGACCAACTTCGTTTCGCATCTGACGTATCGCTTCTAGAAAAGGAAGTCCTTCAATATCACCAACCGTCCCACCAACCTCCACTACAATAACATCAGCTTCACTTCCCGCAGCCAAATCCATCATCCTCTCTTTAATGGAATCGGTGACATGAGGAACAGCTTGTATGGTACCGCCTAGAAATTCTCCCTTCCTCTCCCTTGCTATTACGTCACTGTACACTTGCCCAGCTGTAACGTTGGATAACTTCCCGAGGTCCACATTAACAAATCGTTCGTAGTGCCCAAGATCCAGATCAGTTTCACTTCCATCATTTGTTACAAACACTTCACCATGTTGATATGGTGACATTGTTCCGGGGTCTACATTAAGGTATGGATCTAGTTTAAGAAGAGAAACACTTAACCCTCTGCTTTTAAGAATTCTCCCTATAGATCCGACGCAGACTCCTTTACCTATGGAACTTACGACACCACCTGTGACAAATATGAATTTGGTCATTTAAGCGCTTCTCCAACGCGTTCAGTAATAAAACAGGCCAGCTTTTTTAGGAAAACTACTTTCCATTAAAAAACATAAGCAAAATTCAGTCCTTGAAGCAAAATGATGATCTGTACAACTTACCAATCAGTTCTAAAGGCCTCTGAAACTGATGACAAATGATGAACACTCGATCCGAAAGACAACTACCTCAAGCAGCTCATACTTTGCAAGTATAGGCAGGGCTTAGACAAGGTGTCAATCAATTATTCAATAGCAACTAAACTGGAATTAATTGATCACCCAACACATACGATATGAACCCTTTAAATTAAGTTATTATTTAAAGGTTAATTGAGTGGGAGCTAAAGAGGCTGTAATCAAAAACTAATCACTACGGAGCCACAAATTGAAATATTTCAGGTTGATCGACTCGTATGGGAATTTATCGATAGCGGTGGAAACAGGGGAAAATCTCTTAGAAGATATAACTTCTGTTGAAGATGATATAGATGACATTTCCACATTAATCAGAACTTCCTCCATATCTGGTGTTCCTATCGATAACCTTTCTAGGGAAATCTTAGAATCGGGCGAAGCAGACACTATAGACCTAAACGAACTTCTAGAATCCTCTCGCTCTGGATCAGGTGACTTGAGACTAGATAGACCTTTTGATCCTCCTGAAGTCTGGGCCGCTGGAGTTACCTACAAAAATAGCGAAATGGAAAGAAGAAGAGAAAGTGACACTCCTGACATATATTCCAACGTATATAACGCTGATAGACCCGAAGTATTTTTAAAATCCACTTCATCTAGATGCATGGGCCCCTTCGATGACGTCGGAATACGCCCTGATTCAACATGGGACGTTCCGGAACCCGAATTAGCATTTGTAATTTACAAGGGAGATATTGTCGGATACACAGCAGGAAACGATATGAGCAGCAGGTCTATTGAAGGGGAGAATCCTTTATATCTTCCTCAAGCAAAATTCTATGACCAAAGCTGTTCAATCGGCCCTTGCTTCGTAACACCTGAAACTATCAAGAATCCACAAGACCTTAACGTATCGTGTTCAGTGATTAGAGAAAAGAAAGAAGTGTTTACTGCTCAAACCTCAACAAAAGAGATGGCCCGAACATGTAAAGAGATATCGGAATGGCTTCAAAAAAGTAACCAAGTTCCAGATCTAACAACTGTATTGACTGGAACATCTATAGTGCCGCCGCCGGAATTTACTCTTCAAGATGGAGATATAGTTATAGTTATGGTTGAAGGTATCGGAATCTTGGAAAACACTGTCATAACAGTCTGATAAAACGACAAAAACACTCTCAGGGGCTCCCTAGGACTACTGGCGTATGTCAATCTCAACTTGGATATTCAAGTTAGCGTTCGGTGCACGGTTACCAAAACTTGACGGATGTATACATTCGCAATCTATTAATGAATCAATTGAAATAATTAGGGACGAGTCAGGAGTTCCATATATCAATGCTCAGACTATTTCAGATGGGTGGTATGGTCTTGGATTTTGCGAGGGACAAGATAGAAGTTTTCAACTTGAAATAGCCCATAGAGCTGTCCAAGGTACCCTGTCAGAAATCCTCGGTATAAAAGCACTACCTGCTGATTCATTGTCTCGAAGAATTGGATTCCACAAGAATTCAATGGAACAGTACAAAAATCTAGACTCTAAAACCAAAGAGTATTTAATTGCTTTCAGCACCGGAGTCAACGAAGGCAGATCAATAGGATCTAGCAAAAAAGCTCACGAATTTACACTTTTGAGATGCAAACCATCAATTTTTGCTCCCGAAGACTCTTTAGGAATTTTGAAATTATTCGCATTTCAAATGGGGTCAAACTGGGACTCAGAGTTGGCCCGATTACACATCTTGATAAATGATGGGCCTGAAGCTTTAATTAATTCGAATAAGTCATATTTTAACGAACATCCGGTTTCGGAAACTCTGGAATCTGAAATATCGGCAAAATCAAATATACTAAAAAATCTCTCAGAAGAAATAAATTCGCTTTTGGAAGCAATTGGTACATCTGGTGGCTCCAACAACTGGGCGTTATCAAACCAAAAAACTGAATCCAATAGGCCTATTCTTTCAAACGATCCTCATCTTTCTCCTTCTGTGCCGAATCAGTGGTATCTAGCTCATATTCAAACACCGGAATGGAAAATTGTAGGTGCCGCCATAGTAGGGGTTCCTGGATTTGCTTCTGGTCATAACGGGCACTCGGCTTGGGGCGTAACAGCCGGCCTTGCCGACAACACGGATCTCTACATAGAAGACATCAAACTCCCTCAAAAAAATCATGCAAAAACGAAGATAAAACATTGGACCGAAGAAATATTTGTAAAAGGACAATCACCTCACAAAATTCAATTAGTCAAAACTGAGCGAGGACCCATAATCGGCGATTCTTTCGGATTTGAAGATTATTCAATATCAATGAGAGCGACATGGCTAGAAACAGGTCCATTTAGCACGCTCGTAGATTTACCTACGATCAAATCCTATAAAGAGTTTGAAAATGCTTGGTCTCCCTGGCCATTTTCAACATTCAATATGGTCTATGCCGACGTAAACAACAATATAGGATGGAAACTAGTTGGAGATATACCAATACGTACTAACGGCTCAGGAATGATACCTCTGCCTGCACAAAATAATTGGCTTAATGAAAAAATACCTACCTCAGATCTCCCTTCTAGATTAAATCCCGATAATGGAATTGTTGCATCCGCCAATAATAATCCGGGAAATTTAAGATCCTATTCTCAATACCAATACAACTTGGGTAACGACTGGGTTGATGGATACAGAATATCCAGAATTACAGAGGTTTTAGATAAAGAACAATATTGGACTGTTGACGCCTGTATGGACCTACAAATGGATGTACAAGCGACAGCATGGAGAGACATAAAAGACAAAATAATTTCCGTTAAACCTTTAGATGACTACTCAAAACTAGGCATTAAAATTTTGAGAGAATGGAATGGAGACCTTTCTGAAGATTCTGTTGGCGCCTCGATATACGAAAAATTTATGTCAAATTTATTGATCTCATATGCAAAAGATAAAGCACCTAATTCCTTTCAACAGGTATTAGGAAAGGGGGTCAATCCGATGGTACAAATCACATTTATGGCAGGAATGTCTATCAGCGATATTTCATCCAAATTAATTTCGCAAGACGACAATTGGGATTCTAATAACACTTGGAATTACGAAATTTCTCTAGCGATAAGTAAAGCAATCGAAAGTCTTCAGAAAACATATGGCCCTAATCCAAATTCCTGGGCATGGGGAGAAGTTAGAAAACTCGAAATAACCCACCTTTTAGGAACTAAAAAGCCCCTCAATAAAATTTTCAATCTAGGTCCATTCAAATGGAAAGGTGACGCAAACACAATAAGTCAAGCGGCCTCTCCTCCATGGGACCCCATTAATCGAATAACGACAATCGCATCTATGAGAATGACAGTAGACACTGGAGGTTGGTCGAACAGTCGTTTCGTATTAGCTGGGGGACAGTCAGGCAATCCAATGTCCCCGCATTATTCTGATATGCTCAATTTATGGATGGCAGGACAAGGCATCCCAATACACTGGAATCTGAGTGACGTTAAAGAGAATCTCAAGCATAGTCTTCACATCAAACCTACTACTATATAGATCTAAAAATTAGACCAACTCATCTTGAATTTCAACATCTTCAATTTCTTCAAAAATTTCTTGATATCTCTCTCTGATATTACTTATCTTTAATTCACTTTCCGTCAACCTTTTCGTAACATCAACCGCTACTTTCATACCTTCTTCATAAATCAGGGTGGAATCTTCCAAAGAGAGTCCACCTTTCTCCAATTTTTCAACAATAGTTTCTAACTTTTGCATCAATTCTTCGAAAGTTTCTATGTTATCTTCATTAGTCATCTATCTTCTTCCTTTAACTCCCTGCCTGATTCTATGACTTCATCCACTGTGGTAATCAAGGAACCATCAGATACTGTCACCTCTATACCTTGTCCTATATCCACTTTCAAAACACTATCTACAATATCTCCTGTATTTTTCGTTAGAATGGAATAACCTCTATTGAGGGTTGATACAGGTCCTACAAAATCCAAGTTGCTTTTCAAATTACCAACCTGAATCTCATGATTATCCATGATTTGGTCGATATAAATATTAGACTGATTAATGTGTTGCCTAATACGAGCCTTTTGAACGCCAATGTCAGGCATTTTACTCGAGATGGAATGAACAATATCATCAATCACTGAAGACACCGTTTCAAATTTATTTCTTATCACAGAATCAAGAGATTTTCGCATTACATGTACTTTTTCTCTTATTTCAGCAGAGTCAGGAAAGACTTCCACAACAGCTCCAGTAGGAGTTGATGCTCTGATGTCAGCTACTAAGTCAGATATAGTCCAATCATTTTCATGACCAACGCCCGAAACTACAGGAATATGTGACGCAAATATAGCCCGGGCAACAACTTCTTCATTAAAAGCCCACAAATCTTCCGGAGACCCTCCTCCTCTTGCAACCACAATGGCTTGAATATACGGTATTTCACAAAGTCTAGAAATAGAATCCGCAATCATAGAAGGTGCTTGCTCTCCCTGGACGAGAGAATGGCAAATTATAAGTTCAGCTACCGGAAACCTTATTTTCGCTGTCTTTTGAATATCTTGCCAAGCGGCTGAATCTTGTGAAGTCACTACTCCGACACAGGTAGGATACTCAGGCAAAGATCTTTTCCGAGAAGAGTCAAATAACCCCTCTGCTTCGAGGATAGCCTTCATTTGCTCAAATCTAGCTTGTAACTCACCCACCCCCGAGGGTTGAACAAGGTTTGCTACTAACTGCAGCCGGCCTTGCCTTGAATATACTGTAACTCTTCCATAGGCTAGAATTTCATCCCCTTGAAGTATATATTCCTGTCCGATGCTCCCTCTAAATATGACAGCCTCAAGATTAGAGTTTTCGTCCTTTAATGCAAAATAACAATGCCCGGATGCGGCTCTTGTTACCCTAGAAACCTCCCCTTTAACACAAATATCGCTCAAAATTGTATCCGTGTCTAAGACACCTTCTATATGAGTAACGACTTGAGAAACGGAAAGAGTTGCCATTGCCGACCTATACCCTGGACAAATATTCCCCAGACCTCGTGTCTACTTTCACAAAATCACCCTCATTGACAAAGAGGGGAACGCTGATTTCAAGACCCGTTTCAAGTGTAGCGAATTTAGAAGCTCCCTGTGCTGTGTCTCCTTTTACACCAGGAGGAGATGACACAACTTTCAAATCTACGGTGATAGGCAGGTCCAACGAAATCGGATTTTCATCAAAAAATACCAAGTCAACTTCAGTCTGTTCAATCATGTACTTTAATCCTTCCCCAATTTGATCACCAGACATTGGAAATTGCTCAAAGGATTCAGTATCCATAAAGTAATAGAATTCATCATCATTGTAGATGTATTGAGACTTTCTCCTTTCAACAGCAGCGGGGGTAAAGTTGACGTCATAACCTGAAAAAGTTTTGTCTACTACCCTACCGGTTCTCAAATTCCTGAACCTAATCCTCATGACAGGAGCCCTCTGCTGCATCTTACTTCTTTCATATTCAACAACCGAAAAAGGTTCTCCGTCTAGCTCAATAGACATACCCTTTCTTAAATCGCCATATCCTATCGTCATTTTGTGTTCAAACCTCCTAGTCAAAATACACAAAGAGAACAATACAGAAAATCATCGTTCGTATTCAAATATAAGCGTTTTTACCTCTGTCCTATTTAGGGGTTTTCGTTAAAACCACAGGACCCGATTCCTCGAGCAACACCATGTCCTCGATCCTAACACCTCCCCATCCTGGGATGTAAATACCAGGTTCAACAGTAAAAACGGATCCGATATCAATAATATCTACTGAAGACTTTACTACCATAGGCTTCTCGTGGACATCTAGCCCTACACCATGGCCCAGACCGTGACTAAAATATTCACCGTACCCATATCGAATGATGACTTCACGAGCTACAGTATCCAAAGAATTAGCAGGGATTCCTGGTTCCGATGCTTTAATCGCACATAGCTGGGCTTCCAAAACTATTCCATAGATTTCATCAAACCTGGAATCTCTAGACTTCCCAACCTTAACAGTTCGTGTTATATCACTTCGATAACCTTGATAAACAGCTCCCATGTCGATTACTACATGATCTGGGTCCTGAATCACCGTGTGATCAGGTGTGTGATGAGGAATTGCAGCATTTGAACCGGTACCTACAATGGTATCAAAAGCGACCCCCTCTGAACCAATTTCAAGAAGAGTCTCCATTATTAAATTTGAGATCTGTACTTCCTTAATTCCTGGCTCTATAAAAGACATTGCTCTACTTAAGGCAAAATCGGAAAATTCTACTGCCTTTGCTATATTACAAATCTCGGTAGGATCCTTAGTTGATCTGTAATACTCAACAATATGTTTTTTATCGTCCTTCAAAGAAATGTTTCCACCAAAAGCATTTTTTATCGTTTGATATTCCGACAATGAAATGTGATCAGGCTCAATGTAAATAGTATTCAGACGATTCTTTAAAACCACATCCACCAAAGAACGATGAGAAGCAGATATCATTTTTACATCTAGCTCAGGACATTGAAGGGCAGCCTGTTCAATGTATCTAGAGTCTGTAAATAAAACAGCGTTAGATTGTGTGACCAAAAGGTACCCGTTGCTACCAGTAAAACCAGTTAGATAGGTACAATTTGTCCTGGAAGTCACAAGAAACCCTTCAAATGGGTCTTTTAAAAAATCACTAATTATTTTAGAAACCCTAGAATTATTCATGTCACGTTAACGTTTCTAAATGGTTAACCAGTGCTGCTAAGGCTAATGAGTATCCTTTCCAACCTAGACCAGCAATCTGACCTACAGCTATGTCTGCAACAATAGAACGACTTCTATATTCATCCCGGGCGTGCACGTTGGAAATATGAACTTCTACTATAGGCAGTCTCGCATCTATCAACGAATCTCTCAAAGACAAGCCATAATGAGTCAAAGCACCTGCATTGATAATAACCCCATCCATTTTGTCTCTGTGAGATTGGATGTGATCAATTATCTCAGATTCGGCATTTGACTGGAAATGACTGAGACATACGTTCAAATATTCAGCCGTTTTTTCCAAATCTAATTTGACGTCTGAGAGAGTCTTATTACCATACATCTCTGGGTCTCGTTGACCTAGCACATTGAGATTTGGACCATTCAAAATCAAAATGTTCATAAACTCACATTTAAACCATTATCATGATTCTCATCTGATTCAGACATAGGGTGCGCTAAATTATAACTTTTCCTAGCTTGTAGTCCCGTAACATGGGTGTATATTTGTGTTGTGTCAGGAGTCTCATGTCCCATAAGATCTTGCAGCACTCTTATATCTCCTCCTCCGTCCAATATGTGTGTCGCAAAAGAATGACGAAGAGCATGAGTATGTACTTTCGATCCCAGACCAGATTTTTTGCCATATCTTTTAATACGATCTTGTATTGAGCGCACGCTCAACCTAACGCCATTTCGAGAAAGAAAAAGAGGTTGAATAGCTTCACTTTCTTTTACTACAAGCAAAGGACGGGCATCTCTTAAATATGTATTAAGAGACACCCTAGCCCTTTCTCCGAACAAAGCAATCCTCTGCTTGGAGCCTTTTCCTGTTACTAAAATCGTCATTTCATCAATGTTTAAATCCTCTATGTTGACGCTGCATGCCTCACTAACTCGCAAACCAGAGCCATAAATTAACTCTATCAGTGCAACATCTCTCACAGAGACCAAAGGAAAAGCCTCATTTTCAGTGGCGGCATAAATCAAGCGTTCAATTTCTTCCCTAGTTAAAAATACCGGAAGGGTTTTATCCTTTTTCATTGGAATTCGGCGTGGGATTGGATCAGATTCTATATGACCTTCTAGATAAAGCCATTTAAAAAATTGTCGGAGAACTGATTGTTTTCTCGCTACACTTGACCTTTCGTACCCACATTCCAATAACCAGGAAAGGTATTTTCTAAGATGATCTCTACTAAAGCCTATTACGGAAACCGCTCCATCCACGTTTAAAAATTGGGACAGAGACTCCAGGTCCGCCCTATATCCCTTGACCGTATATTCCGACAAACCTTTTAAGGAGTCGAGGTATACGCAAAAATCCTTAACTAACGAATCATAAGTAGTATTCATAGTCAAACTAGAGTAATAAGGAGTCTCTCATTTTTCTAGATGGATAAAGGGCTAATTGAATTACATTAGCCAGCCAATGCAACTGGCTCAACAGGTCCCCTGAACCCACACTCTTTTGAAGCACAGCGCCCGTCAGTTCCTCTTGCTGGTAGTAGTATTCCTGAGCAATCCGGACAGGGTTGTTCCAAAGGCATTGCATTAATAGCAAATTTACAGTCTGGATAGTTCACACAAGAGTAAAATATTCCTCTCTTACTTTTCCTCTCAGCTAATTCGCCTACTTTGCAGTCAGGACAAGGAAATCCTATTGTGAGAGGTTTAGTATTTTTACATTCTGGGAATCCTGTACAGGCTATAAACCTGCCATTTCTACCCCCTCTTATCACCATCGGGCGTTCGCATTGTTCACAAACCTGATCACTTTCTTCATCAAGTCTACTTCTTTCAACTCGTATTGCATTCGCTTTTGCGGTGTCAATAGAATCATCAAAAGGAGTATAGAATTCGGCAAGCATGGGGTTCCACTTAATTAGGCCATCTGCCACATCATCTAACCTCTTTTCCATCTCCGCCGTAAACCCTATGTCCATTATGTTTTCAAAATGTTCGGTAAGAAATTCCGTGACCACTATGCCTAATTTAGTAGGCGTGAACCTTCCCCTATCTCGCCTGACATAATCACGATCTTGAATAGTCCCAATGATTGAAGCATAGGTACTGGGTCTACCAATACCTTGACCTTCTAGATTCCTTATAAGAGTTGCCTCAGTATAACGAGGAGGAGGTTCTGTAAAATTCTGGTCTGACGTAAGCCCTTCGCATTTTAAGGACTCTCCGACTGATAAAACTGGCAATCCCTTACCTTCTTCGTCATCATCATCAGCCGGATCATCTCTCCCTTCAGTGTATAAAACCCTAAATCCATCAAATTTAGGCACGGATCCAGATACCCTGAATTTATATAAAGTGTCTGAGATCCCTTTGGAATCGATGTCGATGACTGTACGGTCATATAGAGCATCGACCATCTGGCTCGCCACCATCCTCCTCCAAATAAGCTCGTAAAGTCGGTATTGATCCCCTTCGAGGTAGGAACGCATAGAGGCAGGTGTCCGAAAAATAGAAGTTGGACGAACAGCTTCGTGCGCCTCTTGAGCGCCTTGAACTCTTTTCGAATATACCCGTGGTTTACTAGGAAGATAATCCTTCCCATATTCTTTTTCGATATATTCTCGCGATTCATTTAAAGCAGAGGATGCAACATTTGTGGAGTCAGTCCTCATATATGTGATCAATCCCACTTGCTCTGAACCTGATATTTCTATGCCCTCATAGAGTTGTTGAGCTAACGTCATTGTCCGAGAAGCTGAGAATCTAAGTCTTCTCGACGCCTCCTGTTGCAAAGTACTGGTTATAAACGGAGGTGATGGACGTCTTTTAGTCTCTTTAGTTTCATAGCCTGAAACCGCATATGAAGTTCCTTTGAGATCTGCCAGTATGTGCTCAGCAGATTTATTATCTGGTATTTCTGGTCTACCTTTAGATCCATCAATTGAACTCAATGAAGCCTGAAAAGTAGCTGATCCACCGGGCACAAAAGTCGCTCTTATAGTCCAATATTCTTTAGGCACGAAGTCCTGTATCTCTTTTTCCCTGTCCACAACCATACGTACGGCCACAGACTGAACCCTCCCAGCTGAAGTGCCCTTTTTGATCTTGCTCCAAAGAACGGGGCTAAGTTTGTAGCCGACAAGCCTGTCTAAAACACGTCGAGCTTGTTGGGCATTTACAAGGTCTGTATCTAGACCACGGGGATTTGAAAATGCTTCCTCAATAGCAGTTTCTGTAATCTCGTGGAAGACAACTCTCTTTGCCTTGTCAAGATCAATAGAGGCGGCTTCCATTAAGTGCCAAGATATCGCTTCGCCTTCCCGATCCGGGTCAGTAGCAAGATAAACTGTTCCTGCTGAAGCTGCCGCTTTCTTCAATTCAGACACTATTTTCCTTTTATCACTGCTAACCGTGTAGGTAGGTACAAATGATTGTTCCTCTATCTCTACTCCCAAGGATCTTCTCGGTAAATCTCTTACATGCCCCATAGAGGCTTTTACGTCATAAGCTTTCCCAAGAAATCTTCCCACAGTCCGAGCTTTTGCAGGAGATTCAACAATTACCAAATCTTTAGGCATTCGTCAGTCTTCACCTCTTTATATATGTAAAAACATGGCGGAGAGGGTGGGATTCGAACCCACGGTTCCCCTTGTGAGGGAACACACGATTTCCAATCGTGCCTATTCGGCCACTCTAGCACCTCTCCCCAATCATGTATCCGCCAGTTTAAGAATCCATATCATACACACGGAGAGAGTGGGATTCGAACCCACGATGAGATAAAAGTCCCATACTGGTTTTCGAGACCAGCGCCTTAAACCGCTCGGCCATCTCTCCAAAATGGCGGGGTAAAATTATACAGCAGGTTTTAAAAAGAGCTATAGTTGCCTGAGTAGACAGACATGTCAGGTAGACAACCCACATTCCGTCCGGTACTACCGGACTTATAATGGCAATTTTCTAGGAGACATCTTGATCCCTAGGTGTGAAAATAGAACCTTTTTTGAATCTAGGAAGGCGTCTATTAGACGAGGAAGAAAGTATCCTACTACCAAAAATGCCAATTGCGAAAGCTCCCAGCATTCCTATTGGAACCCCTTTTAAAAAAGTCCTTCGTGAAATTCCCTTTTTTCTAATCTCGCTATTATCCATAAGGTATTGTCCTCAGTGACCAAAATCAGTTGCTCTGAGTGTCTGATAATTTCCCTCAGGCATTGTCCATTGTTATCCGTTAATTATAAGACTGACAACTCTCTATGTTCAAGAAGGATAACTCAAGCCGATTAATCCATTGCACTATCCATAAAAAAGGATGTGCAATTATAATCTCCTTCACAATTCTACCAATCCAATTTGACAGCTTAAAGATAAATATCATCCAATTCCAATATGAAATTGGAACCAGAAGATTTCTAATTCCTGGCTAATACCTCAAAATCCAATCCATCCTCTCCGAGCGTAATGCTCACCTCATCTCCACTTCCAAATTCCCCTCTGAGTATTTTGGTCGAAATCGGATTCTCTAATGTTCTCTGTATAGTTCTCCTCAAAGGCCTAGCCCCAAAAGAGGGATCAAAACCTTCTTTAGCCAGCCACTCACGCGCCTCATCATTGACCACCAATTGGATATTATGCACGTCAACACGATCCCTAACTTCAGCAAGCATTATGTCAACTATCTGAAGAAGGTTTTCCTGATCAATAGTATCGAAAACAACAATTTCATCAACCCTGTTTAAAAATTCTGGTCTAAATGATTTCTTGAGAGAATCGTTTAGTGACGCCCGAAGCCTTTCGCCCGTATCTTTTTCTTTTACATCACGTATAAACCCGATTGCATCTTGCTTTGCTTCGTCTATTCCTATATTGCTGGTCATGATAACTATCGTGTTAGTGAAATCTACTGTACGTCCAGAGCTATCGGTTAGGCGTCCATCATCAAGAAGTTGCAAAAGCAAATTGAAGACATCAGGATGAGCTTTTTCTATCTCATCAAAAAGTACAACTCTAAAAGGACGTCGACGTACCGCTTCAGTCAACTGGCCACCTTCTTCAAAGCCAACATATCCAGGAGGAGCACCTATAAGTCTAGAGACAGAATGTGCCTCCATATACTCCGACATATCTATTCGCACCATGTTTTCTTCATCGTCAAACAAATACCATGCCAGTGACCTCGCCAATTCTGTCTTACCAACACCAGTAGGTCCCAAGAAAATGAAACTTCCGACTGGTCTATCAGGGTCTGCAAGACCAGATCGAGTCCTCCTAACAGCATCGGAAACAGCTTGCACCGCAAGATCTTGACCCACTACCCTCTCATGAATCCTATCCTCCATATTTACGAGTTTTTCAGCCTCTGTTTCCAGCAGCCTGGAGACAGGTATGCCCGTCCAAGAAGCGACGAGAGAAGCGATACTTTCTTCGTCCACAATCGGTCCTTCATTAGATGAATTCGAAAAAAATCTATCTTCCAATATGGATTTTTCCTCATAGAAATCGTGTTCTAATTTCAACCTCTCCGCTTTTAGTTCAGCCGCACGTTCAAATTCAGACCTCTCTGATGCAGCGATTTCCTCGATCTCTAAATGACGGACAGTATTTTCTTTCTCTCTTAGAGTTTTTGGATGAAGTTGGGAATCAATACGAATTTTGCTTGCAGCCTCATCGATAAGATCCACAGCCTTGTCAGGTAGGAGCCTGCCAGAAATATATCTTTGACTAAGAAGAACCGCTGCCTTCAAAGCATCATCACTAATCTTAAGTTTGTGATGAGCCTCATACTTAGGTCTTAGGGCCCCTAGCATCTCGACGCTAGTATCGAGATCAGGTTCTTCAACAAGTATGGGTTGAAATCTTCTTTCCAACGCCGCATCTGATTCTATATATTTTCTGTATTCATCTTCAGTAGTTGCTCCCAAACATTGTAACTCCCCCCTAGCAAGGGCGGGTTTCATCATGTTGCTGGCATCAACACTGCCTTCGGCCGCTCCAGCCCCGACCACAGTATGTATCTCGTCAATAAATAAGATGATGTTTCCTGCCGATTGTCTTACCTCATCCATAACCGCATTTAGCCGTTCTTCAAACTCACCTCTAAACTTTGATCCCGATACAAGAGAACCTACATCCAGCGATAATACTTTTTTATTGAGTAATTCATCTGGCACATCCTCCGAAACTATCCTCTGGGCCAATCCTTCTGCTATTGCGGTCTTTCCAACACCTGCACCACCTATTAAAACTGGATTATTTTTGGTTCGGCGTATAAGGGTCTGCATAACTCGCGATACCTCTAAGTCTCTTCCCACTATTGGGTCCAACCTACCTGCAGTCGCTAAATCTGTAAGATCTGCAGCGTATTTCTCGAGGGATCTGTACTTACTTTCTGCTCTCTGGTCTACGATGCGATGTCCGCCTCTAATCTTTTGCAAGGCCTGGTAAACCGCCTCCGTCGTGACTCCAAACTCCGATAGAACCTCAGAAACTTCACCCCCTTCCTCTTGGGTTAATGAAACCAGTAGATGTTCAGATGCAATGAATTCGTCGTTAAGTCTTTTAGCTTCAGAATCGGCTCTCAGAAAAAGTTCTCCAAGACGCGGAGTTTGATAAATCTGACTTTCAACACCTTCTGTTTTGACAGAGTCTTCTAAAAGACTATGAAGACGTGCGTGCAAAATTTCTATATTAACCCCTAGATCATTTAGAATTTCAGCCGGAATGCCCTTCTCTTGCTCCACGAGCGCCATAAGCACATGCTCACAATCCCATTGATTGTGCCTATACCTATTTAATATCTGTTGCGAATTAGCAACAGCTTCCTGTGCTTGTTCTGTAAAACGTTCAGGCCCAAGTAACATGTGAATTACCTCTAATACGATTTCCTAAAGATTTAATACTGTTGACTCTTGTTTATTTATAGAAAATGTTCCTAAAATTAGCACTCATGTATAAAAAAACCACTATAAATCCGAGCAGACTGATTTAAATACATCATCTGAGAACCATTATATCAATAAGGTTGATACGCATCAACTCAACCTCTTCTAGGGAACATAAAGATAATCATGCTAATAGACATACACACTCACACTTATCCTATGTCTGACGATAGCCTGCTAACCCCTGAAAAACTTATTTCGGAAGCAAAGAGAATAGGATTGGACGGTGTTTGCATAACTGATCATGATAGATTTTGGGATCCCGCCGACATAATAAAACTAGGAAAAGACAATGACTTTCTCACTATACCTGGATGTGAAGTCACTACAGAGGAAGGGCATGTACTTGTTTACGGACTAAGGGAATATATTTTTGGAATGCACAAGTCTGATTTCGTCAGGGATTTAGTCAATGAGTCAGGAGGTGCCATGGTTGTAGCTCATCCATACAGAAGGGTGTATCGTGAAAACGCACCCCAAGACCCTGATTCTTACAACGAAATGGTGGAACGGGCACTAAGGAATCCGGTGTTCGGACTGGTAGAAGCCGTTGAAATAAAAAATGGTCGAGGTACAAAAAAAGAAAATCTTTTTGCTGAAAAAATAGCTGAAAGATTATCAATGCCCACCACTGGGGCTAGCGATGCGCACAAAATATCTGACATCGGCACATACGCCACCAATTTTTTTGATACCGTGACCGACCTAGATAGCTTCATCCTCGCTATAAAATCAGGCCGCTTCAATGGAACCACTTTCAGAAGGCCCTCATCTCAAGTTTAATATGTCACTTCCCAGATAATTCAGTTATCAAAAAATCAAGAGCCAAATGTTCCAACAAGATGCCGTCTCTGACTTTTAAATCCATACTTAGAATTAGGTCGTGCATGAGTCTCAGTCTATCCATAGATATATTTTTTTCCATATCCAAAGTCTTGGTGAGAGGATATCCGGATAGAGATAATCTTTTGCCAAATTCTGAGACTGGTATATCTCTTGATTTTAGATCCTTTAGGATCAGTAGAAATCTAACTTGACGCTCAATCATCCGAGTGATCATAGATGGAGAAGACCCTGATTCCAATAACTGGGACGCCACTATAATAGCGTCTTTTGATCGTCCTTCAATAACAAAATCAACAACCTTAAAAACACTTTGTTCCCTGACCTGGGCAACCATGTCTCTTACGCTTTCAATGGTTATAACTCCGAAATCGTTGTACAGGTGAAGCTTCTTCAACTCAGAATCTATTAATCTCAGATCCGGTCCCACCACATCTGCGAGATACCTTGCAGCATCAAAATTGATTGACATACCTTCCGTGCTAGCTCTACCAAGTATCCACTGGGTTAGTTCCCTAGATTTTAGAAGCGGATGATATTCAACATTGCCGATTTTCTTTAAAAATCTGAGCATCGGATTTCTATTATTAAGGTCTTTTTCTACAAACAAGAGTTGAGTAGTAGTTGAAATAGACTCTAAGTCGTCTATGATTCCTTTCCAATCG
Organism: uncultured Dehalococcoidia bacterium; assembly: GCA_964343265.1. Lineage (GTDB taxonomy): Bacteria > Chloroflexota > Dehalococcoidia > Lucifugimonadales > UBA826 > CAYFIW01. The sequence goes on from CAYFIW010000020.1 coordinate 21,419, forward strand.
CCTAGACTGTCCGCTCCACTATACCTATCAAATTTCTTCAGAAAATCCTTAACTATTACTAGTCTAGTATTAGCCATAAACGGAACTACAGAAATAGCATTCACTAACTCAGGTCTAGTGAGATCCATCCCCTCATATGTCATGGTGTTGAATTCGCGCATCTCTTCGGGGTGAATTTGATCGCGCATGGCGATAACTTTTTCCGATATTGTGAATTCATCTTTCCCGTAAAGTAGTCTAATCAATTCTCTCAGTGTCCATATTTACCCAAGTGAATAAAACATCTATTCTCATACTATCTAAAACCGTATGTTGTGGCTCATAATAACCATTTAATGTACTAAGTCGAAACAACTATAATCAATAGAGCTAAAAGATTTCAAAATCGGTCATAGAATGAGAACTATCTTTCCATTAATCCTGAGGTTGTTACTCGATAAACGGGTACCTCTGAAACTAAAAGCTATACCTCTTATAGCAATTTTGTATGTCCTTCTTCCATTCGATTTTTTACCAGACCTGATACCATTCATAGGATGGATAGACGACGCAGCTGTTGTGGTCATATCAATCCTAACTTTTTTGCTTTATGCGTCGTCTGCCAAACTTTCAGAAAATGGAAAAGAAGGGGACGAACAAACTAAAAGAGATTCTCGAAAAGGAAAGATAGTAAACGGAGAATACCGATTAATCGATGACGAAGATAATCCTTAAACCGATCTTTTGTACGGGAATTTCATCTGATGAAATATTGATAACTATCAATGAATTCGTTACACAAGACAGGTACATGTTAAAATGGTTGTTCGAGTTTTTACGAAAAGCAAGTTAAATCCATGAAAGTAGTCGAGGAAAAGGATGAGAGTTGTATTCTTGGAAGATGTTGAGGGTGTTGCAAGAGGCGGGGAAGTAAAAGAGGTAAAGAACGGATTTGCAAGAAATTATTTAATTCCTCAAAACCTAGCGGCACCGGCAACGCACAACAACCTACAGAGAATTAAAAAATTAAGTAGCCAGGCAAGCATTACCCGAGTACAAAGGCTTGAGGACATGCAAGAACTGGCCACAGCCTTAGAAGGCACTCAAGTCAATATCGAGATGAGGGCCGGCGTAAACAACCGTCTTTATGGATCTGTCACAGGCACTATGGTAGCTGATGCTGTCGTAGAGGAAACTGGCAGAGAAATCGAAAGAAGGCTTGTACAACTAGATGACCCGATACGAGAAGTAGGAGAATACGACGTTCCTATTCGACTTCATTCAGACGTTTCGGCTTCCATAAAAGTTGTTGTATATGCAACTGGCACTGATCCGTTAGATAATTCAATTGAAGAGGTGGCAGAAGGTGACCAAGCTGTTGTAGACTCCACTGACACCTCAGACGATCCAGTAAACAAAATTGGCGAAAACGAGAACGAAGATACATTAACAGAAGAAACAAATGTATCGCTTTCTGAAGAAAATTCGGAATCTGATGAGGAAGAAGAGCGAACGGAGTAGTTGGCTCTCTTGCCCTTTGACGTAAAGGTTCAAACCCGAACTAGGCCACATCCAGAATCGTCAGGGGAAGTTTACCCCTAGTCTAGGAGGCCAAGTGAACAACGATAGAACCCCACCTCACGACGGAGAAGCTGAAAATTCAGTCATTGGGTCGCTTCTTTTAGACGGAGATTCCCTTCCAAAAGTTTCCCAATTCCTAAAGACAGAAGATTTTTATATTGAAAAAAACAGATTCTGCTATGAAGCTTGTCTAAATTTGGCTCTCCGAAACGAAGTCATCAATCAGGTAACTGTTTCTCACGAACTTTCCATACACCAAAAGCTTGAACCAATTGGAGGATCGACGTATCTAAGTTATTTAGTAAACTCCACACCAACCCCCGCTCACATCGACTATTACGGGCAAATTGTTCATCGAACCTCAGTTATGCGACAACTGATACGTGCCGCGAGTGGAATAGCACAAATTGGATATGAAAATTCGGTTGATACCGAGTCGTCTCTTAGTCGAGCAGAAGAAGCACTTTTCAATATACGATCTGGAAGAGAATCAAGGGATTTTGAGCATATACGTGAAATACTCGACACCTACATGGAAGAGAGCCTACAAGGACCTGAGGTCAATGCACTAGCACCTGTACCATCTGGGTTCGATCTCATCGATCAACTATTAGGCGGAGGATTACAGCGATCCGATTTAGTGATATTGGCCGCTAGACCTAGCCTTGGGAAATCTACTCTCGCATTTAACATGGCCATGGCCGCCGCTAAATCTGGGAATAATGTTGGTATTTTCAGCCTCGAGATGAGCTCTGCACAAATAGGGAATAGGTTTATTTCTAGTGAAGCGAATGTAGACAGTCATCGCTTAAGACTTCAGCTCTACAGCGAAATAGAAGAAAGACGAATTTTTGACGCCATTGGAAGCCTATCTGACCTACAGATCTTTATAGATGATACCCCCATACAAACCATCGTGGAAATGCGAAGCAAGGCTCGAAGACTTCAGTCTGAAAGAGGTCTTGACTTGGTGATAGTTGATTACTTGCAACTAATCAGCGGGTCTAATAATCGCACTTCAAACAGGGTCCAAGAGATGGGTGAAATTTCAAGATCACTTAAAGGCATGGCCAGGGACCTAAACGTTCCAGTCCTGGCATGTTCTCAGCTAAGCCGAGCAATTGAGCAAAGACCTGACCACAGACCCATGCTATCTGACTTAAGGGAAAGCGGCAGCATAGAACAAGACGCTGACGTTGTCGCATTCATCCATAGAGAAGATAGGTACATAGACGCTGACACATGGGAAAAGAGAAACCCTACTGAGGATTATCCAGCTAACATTGCGGAACTAATAATAGCTAAGCATCGAAATGGAAAAACCGGTGGAGTTAAACTTTATTTTCAAGACAGGTTTGTAAAATTTGAGAATTTAGCTATGTACAACGAAGAACCAGTTGGAACTTTCTAGGTATTTTTATGCCGTTCACAGGTTTCCCATCTAATACCGACCAATACCCTATGCCGGGACCATTGTTTGGGGTTTTGTTAGAAGAAATTAACTCACTGGAAGAACTTAAAGTAATCATACGTATGATTAGAATGATCCAGAATAAGAAAGGGCCGATAAAAGCAATAAAACTAACGGAAATTTTGTCTGACAGAATATTGGCAAATGCGATTGGGGAGGGTTCCAGGATAATGGAAGGATTAGATTCCGCAGTTAGGCGGAAAGTATTTTTAGAGGTAGTGTCGAACCGGGGTTCAAAGTCTTTTTATTTAAATTCTCCAGCGAATCAAGAATATATAAATAAGAACAATCTCGATCAACAAGATTGGGAACTAGATAATGAACCATGGGAAACGAGTAAAAAAAGATCCGAAATATACTTACTATACGAGCAAAATATAGGATTATTAACTCCAATAATAACTGAAAAAATTAAAGAGGCTGACGATTATTACCCCAGCCATTGGATTAAAGAAGCAATCGACATAGCCGTTTCTCAAAATAAACGCAATTGGTCTTATATCTCAGCAATTCTCACAAGATGGCAGAGCGAAGGTAAAGAGAATGGAAAATCTCAGGGACATTCTAGGAAATCTAGATACATATAAAAAGGTAATTTCTTCCGATAAAAATAGTTCTGATCTACCACCTTCGTCAGAAGATGAAAATCAGGACAAATGCCCTATATGTGGCGGCAAAGGATGGATAACTCCGCACGTACCAACAGGACACCCTGATTTCGGATCCGTAAAATCATGTCAATGCAGAGAATTGATGCGAGAGGGAGAATTATCAAAACGGTTACTCGCATATAGCAACCTTGGATATCTGTCCACCTACTCATTTGAAAACTTAATTCCTGAAGGCCGGATGCCCAATCAAGAAAGCTCTGAATTGTTCTTAGATGCCATTAAAAAAGCATCGGATTTTGCGTTGATACCAACAGGATGGCTCATTATAAGAGGGCCCCACGGAAGTGGTAAAACGCATTTAGCTGCCGCAATCGCAAACAGATGTGTATCAGAAGGCACACCAACATTCTTTATTTATGTAACAGATCTAATAGATCACCTCAGACAAAGCCTTTCAACTGAAAGTGAATTGGGATACGACTCCCTTTTTGAACAAGTCAAGTCCGCACCAATCCTGATACTTGATGGAATAAGTTCTCGACCAATCACCCCATGGGCCGAAGAAAAGCTTGTCCAAATTCTCAATCACAGATCATCCGGAAAAATGCCGACTGTGGTTACCACCACAGAGGATATTGACGCCCTAGACCCCTTCATTTCAAGTAGATTTCTAGACACAAATCTCAGTGTTTTAGCTACGACTGCCATATCAATTGAAACATCAGGTACCGTCGAACCCCTTGGCAAAATACCATCGGGCTTGAAAGAAATAAAATTTGACACATTCGATGTAAGAGGAAGACCCGGATCAACCGAAGCCACACAGGCCAGCCTGCGAAATGCTTTTAAAACAGCTGTTGCCTATTCTGACAATCCTGATGGCTGGCTGACATTTTATAGCCCAAATTCAGGATGTGGGAAAACCCATTTAGCGGTGTCTATAGCAAACGAATACGAAGAGAGAGGTCAAAAAATATTTTTTGCGTTTGTTCCTGAACTCATGGACCACCTCAGGTCAGCATTCTCTCCAGATAGTCCCATAAATTCCGATACCATTTTCAATACAGTTAAAAATTCTCCAATGCTGATACTTGATGATCTCGGAGTAGAGCGTGATAGTGCCTGGTCTCAAGAAAGACTCTATCAAATTATCGTATATAGACAGAACTACAATCTACCTACTGTAATCACAACCAGAACAGATTTTCCACACGAAGCCAAACAGGGAAGTGCGATAGCTTCCCGAATCCAGGACTCAAGTTCTGGTCAAGTGTTAAATATTGACGCTTCTGACTTTAGGCTCTCTGTTCAATAAGGATTTTTTATTGCCTGAAGCAAATTGCATTTTCTGCCAAATAATAGCTGAGGAAGAACCAGCAGTCTTTCACTATAAAAGTAAAGAGTTCGTTGTATTTGAAAACAACTTACGTTGGTTTCCTATCCAGCTGCTTGTAGTTCCAACTAAACATATGATGCAGAATGATTTATGGGCCGATTCAGAATTAGTATCCAATTTATGTACTATGGCAAACAAAATTGGGCAAACTCACTGCCCCGATGGGTATCGTATCTTGTCAAACTTTGGGGCACATGGAATGCAATCCCAGCCACATGCCCACATACATTTGATAGGGGGTGAAGAATTAGGACTATATGTGAAAGGAAGGCCTCCATTTTTTCCTCAATAATCAAACCGGCCTAACGGAGGCAACAAAAAAGCATGAAAAACGGTAACCAAAGTAAATCATTTGAGTCCATTACAGAAACAGCTTTCACAATGGATACATCCTCAATCAAATATGGTCCAGGTATTACTTCTGAAGTGGGATACGAAATGGCACGGTTGGGCTGCAAAAAGGTATTGATAGTGACTGATCCAAATCTTGTGGAGTTGCCCGTCGTAAAAATATCCCTGGATTCATTGCAATCTGAAGGACTTGAAGTGTCAATATTCGATCAAGTGAAAGTTGAACCCACTGATAAATCTTTCAAGGAAGCCATACTATTCGCCAGTGATGGTGACTATGACGGTTATGTAGCCATAGGAGGAGGATCAACGATCGACACGGCAAAAGCCGCTAATCTATACGCAACCTACCCTGCTAAATTTCTTGACTATGTCAATGCTCCTATAGGAAAAGGCACCCCTGTACCAGGACCATTAAAACCTCTAGTTGCTATTCCAACAACAGGGGGTACTGGCAGTGAAACAACGGGAGTTGCAATCTTTGATTTTCTAGAAATGAAGGCAAAAACTGGCATTGCGCACAGATATTTACGACCAGTTGTCGGGTTAGTAGACCCTGATAACGTATGGAGTATGCCAAAGATGGTACAAGCATGTAGTGGATTAGATCTTCTATGCCACGGGCTTGAGGCATATACTGCCATTCCATTCCATAACAGAGAGGCTCCTTACACCCCTGGGGATCGTCCCGCATATCAAGGATCAAATCCGATTAGTGATATATGGGCGACAAAAGCTATAGAAATATGTTCTCAAAACATCATTTCAGCAGTTCATAATGCTGATGACTACGAAAGCCGAAGCCAGATGATCCTTGCAGCCACATTTGCTGGAGTAGGATTCGGAAATGCAGGATGTCACCTACCACATGGAATGTCTTACCCCGTCGCTGGTATGGTTCGAGAAAACATTGTGGACGGTTATCCAGATGATCACCCAATAGTTCCTCACGGCATGTCCGTCATCTTAAACGCACCTGCCGTATTCAGATTCACAGCACCCTTTAACCCAGAGAGACACCTTCAAGCTGCAAAATTAATGGGCGCCAATGTGGATGGAGCGACTCCAGAAGACGCCGGAGACATTTTAAGTGGAACCATCATAGAGTTAATCAAAAAGATTGATATTCCAAACGGACTTAGCGCAGTAGGTTACAACGAATCTGACGCGAGAAAACTAGCCAAAGGAGCAATGCCACAACACAGAGTAATAAAATTGTCGCCACGTCCAGTTAAAGAAACTGATCTAGAAAAACTTTTCAAGGACTCGATGCGACTTTGGTGAATCTCGAAGTCTCCTTTCTGGTATTCAATCAGGAAAATTGGTATTTAAAAAGGGAATTATTTACCTAGTTTTCCATCGGCCCAAAGGATCATCTCTTCTGTCTTTTCCCACCCAACACATGCATCTGTGATGGATACACCATATGCAAGATCTTTAGGATCATTCCCAAGGTTTTGACTGCCCGGATTAATGTTGCTCTCAATCATTATTCCAACAATGCCAGAATTACCATCTGCGCGTTGGTTAATCACATCCTCAAATACGACCGGTTGCCTTTCATGATCTTTATTGGAATTACCATGACTACAATCAATAACGAGTCTCTCTGGAAGACCTCCTCCAGAAAGTACCTGAAAAGCCTCTGATACAGACTTTGAATCATAGTTTGGGCCTACCTTCCCACCACGAAGAACGAGATGCCCACCGGGATTTCCGTCTGTCCTTAGAACACAAACGTGACCGTCGGGTCCAGTACCAACATATGAATGCTCCTTGCTAGCTGACAAAATTCCATCTACAGCAGTTTGAAAATTTCCGTCTGTTCCGTTTTTAAATCCAACCGGTATGCCTATAGCGCTAGCCATTTGCCTATGAGTTTGACTTTCTGTAGTTCGGGCTCCTATCGCAACCCATGACACAAGATCTTCATAATAATGTGGAACTACCGGATCTAGAAACTCACTAGCAGCTGGCATCCCCATCTCATTTATCTTTAGAAGTAATTGTCGCCCTCTCTCAAGACCCGTCGGAATATCATATGTTTCATTCAAATTGGGATCATTGATGAAACCCTTCCAGCCAACTGTAGTTCGAGGTTTCTCAAAATAAACCCTCATTATGAGATAAATCGCATCACCTAATTTTTCTTTTAGAGAAACTAATTTTTCTGCATAATCTAAAGCCGATTTCTCATCGTGAACTGAGCATGGCCCTGTAATCAACAAAAGTCGATCATCCTCTCCGTCTAAGATCGCCTGAACCGTTTTTCTGGCTTCCCCAACGGTTTTTGCGGCCACCGTCGATCTGGGATATTTATCTACTAATTCCAAAGGGCTGAACAAATGACTTGAGGAAAACCCAAGTCCTTCTACATGACTTTTCTGTTGTGTATTCATACCAGCAATATTTTCCTTGTACGGAGGTTTCTTATTTTGGGTACCTATTTGGCCTAGACTGAAAAAAAATAGGCCCCAATCATTAACCAACTGGGACCTCTATTTACATTATACGGGCTATCACCTCATATAATCGCTACCTATCACAGCCGAAAAATACTATAAGATAAGCAAATAGGTGTCAATTTAGTAGACTAATGTGAATTTAAACTAACCATTGATCAAGCTGATTAAGACCAATGACATAAATATGCAATCAAATCAAGACAATACATGCTGCGGCCCCAGTAGAAAAGAAACCTCTCAACTCGTCAATTCGCCATCAAAAACCAAAACCTCGTCGAATAAATCAAAGATGAAACTCATCAGAGGGGGAATTTTTTTGATGGGAACGGACTACCCTCATGGCTTCCCATCCGATGGTGAAGGACCAATTAGAGAAGTCCAAGTTGATACTTTCTATATGGATCAAACAGCAGTTACTAATTCACAATTTGCAAAGTTTATAAGAGAAACCAAATACAAAACGGAAGCCGAAAAATATGGCTGGTCATTTGTTTTCCACCTTTTTCTGCCTGAGTCTCTCAAAAGTTCTGCTAATG
>CAYFIW010000021.1:0-3238 GCA_964343265.1 uncultured Dehalococcoidia bacterium
ACCTTTACTCACTGAACTCATAAAAACTTCATTTAGTTAAATAATACAGATCATTCAAAGACATTTTGACTCGGTTTACGTAAGAGGAAGAAATTATCTAAATTCGTCCATATATTTCCCTCCTAACCATGTGATGAAAAATCCCAGCATAAGAATGAACGAAAAAGATAAAAACACAAACCTCATTCCCTTTACAAAAGCTTCTAGAACAGCAATTTCAGTCTCAACTGATAAACCCGCCAAAGTTGGCGCAAATCCCATCGATGACATAAAACTGGTAACCACAACCACACCAACACCCATGCTAATGACACTAGCGGAATTTCTAACCAAATGGATAAAACCTGAAACCACCCCATGAGAATTTCTTGGAATTGCGCTCAATATAATTTTATTATTTGCACCATAGAATGTCCCTAATCCGAAACTTATTAGAATTAGACCGATAACAACTGCTACCCATGATGAATCCATATCTAATGTCGCCAGTATCAACATACCTAGGCAGCTAATCAATAACCCAGAACCGGTAAACCAGTTTGGATTAAAACGATCTGAGAACCTACCAGAAATAGATCCAACCACTGCCATCGATAACGCCGATGAAGCAGTGAAAAACCCTATTTGATAAGGCTCATACCCTAAGACAATTTGTAAATAAAACGGTATGAATAAATAATTGCACGAAATGCCGATGAAAAACAAAAACGCAGATGCAACACCTGAAGAAAACAGTCTGCGTTTGAAAAACCGCAGATCCATCATAGGTTCTGATGTAGTGAGTTCTCTGAAAACGAATCCGATCACGGAAAATATTGAAGTGAGAAACAAAACTATCATCCGCCAATCTAGATATCCTAAATCTGGGCTCCAAGTCATTGCTTGTAGAAAGCTACTTAATGAAACAGTGAATAACAGGGCTCCTATCCAATCAAAATGAAAATTTGACAAATTAAATCGCTTTGACTTGTCACCAGGCACTAATACTGCCGCAGTAGATGTAGCAATGAGCCCGAGAACACTTAGTAGGAAAAATAATATCCTCCAATCATAAGTACTTAAAAGATACCCTGATATCAAAGGGCCAGCCGCACTTCCCACACCAACAACGCTTATATATATTCCAAGAGCCTGACCTGTCCTTTCGCGTCCGAAAAGAGATACCATCAGGGCCATAGAAGTACTTTGAGTCATACCTGAACCTATACCCCGAATAAAACAGGCTATTATTAGCGCTAAAATAGACGGGGAAAATCCGGCCACTAAAGTGGTTATGGAACAAATCCCAAAGCCCAACACGTAAATTCTTTTATGCCCTATCAAATCTGACACTCTGCCCATTGGTAACAAAGCAACACTGATAGCCAGTACATAGCTAACAAGCACCCATTGTGTTGTAGGTAAGTCGGAGGAGAAGTATTCAGAAATTGTTGGTAAAGCCATTGAAATACCCTGCTGGTCGGCAACCAGACAGAATACTCCTATCGCTAGGGATATAAACGTGTATACAAATTTATTGGGCAAACAAACTTTCCATTGATAAGCCACAAACTATAGCAGTAAAACACGAGTTATTATCAGTTATCAAAAATGCCAACATAAACCCCAAAGTGAAAACAATGCATTAGGGGGATTTTACGAAGATTCATCAGTACTTGTTGTAAAGAAAATTTGCGAATCCAGACACCCAGGATGAAGACGTATTAAGTGAAGGTATCAAATTTAGACTCTCACCACCTATATCCTGAAAATACTCCCTGTCACGTATAGAAATCTCTTCCAACGTCTCAAGGCAGTCAGCGACAAATGAAGGACAAGAAACCGCGATGTTCTTTATACCCTGATCCACACACTCCTGTAGAATGTTCAAAATGTCTGGTTGGATCCACTTGTCCAGTCCGAACCTGCTTTGAAAACATATCTGATAGGGTTTGTCTGTCACAATTCCTGACATTACGTCTCGGACAGTTTTCTGGCAGTGAAACCGGTAGCATAGTTTGTTAAATTCAGAATCAGAGTTGCAACACTCTTCATTTACAAGACAATGATTGCCTGAGGAATCTAGCCTGCGTATCTGCCTTTCAGGTAATCCATGAAAACTAAATAGTAGTAGATCGCTCTGATGAAAGTCCTCACTGTTTTCAATCTTCTCTCGAACAGATTTTATATAAAATTCCTCTCTGAAAAACTCTGTTATAGTCTCATATTTAATAGACTTTTCATCCAGAATTTTTGATGCATAACTTATACATGACCCAGTAGTGGCCTGAGCATATTGAGGAAACATAGGGCAGAGTATTATTTTGTCTATCCCGCCCTCCAGTAGACGATTGATAGCCTCATCTATTGAAGGTTGACCATATCTCATACCTACTTCAACCTTGAGATGTTTATTTTCCCTATTCAAAGCAGAGGCAAATTTCTCAGAATTGACCAGTAGAGGAGAACCTTCCTCTGTCCATATGCTTTTATATTGAGGAACAACCCTCTTTGGCCTAAGCGGGGCCACGATCATATTGACGATGATCCAACGTAAAATCGGATTTGTATCGATAACGTCCGGATCTGAGAGAAACTCTTTAAGGTATGTTCTAACTCCTTTAACAGTAGGCTCAGAAGGCGTACCGATATTCATGAGTAAATAGCCTGTTTTAGAAAAATCATCCATAAGTCATAGCATTCCACATTATACGAACTAAACCAAATACCTTTTTTTAAAATAATTAGTGGGAAGTGCTGATAGATACATATTCAATTTGTGAAAATCACAACTCTTCGTTATTACCTATCTTGTGCTAACACAGCACCCTATATAAAGAATATTACCTAACCGTCAATCAAAACAATACGCTAAACACATCATTGTTTCTCAGGATACTAAGTATTTATGAATTGCCTGTTGACCAATAAAACGGATGTATTTACTATTTTAATTAGTATGTACTTACTTACTTACTTTCACTCATCATAAACCTTAAGTAAATGCTTACTACTATAAATAGTTATTGTTGTAGTAAATCCGTGGTTAGATAATACTCGACGAATGCTTGATAAGGAGTAATGAAATGAACTTTGTTCGAAAAAGCAGATTGACTTTAAGCCTCGCAATGATGGCTGTGATGATCATTAGCATCATCTCGGTTGCATGCTCAGGTGAAACAGAGGTTGTTGAAGTCAAGGTCCCTGGTGAAACCGTGATCAAAGAGGTAGTCAAAGAAGTTAAGGTTCCTGGCGAAAC
>CAYFIW010000021.1:3338-29616 GCA_964343265.1 uncultured Dehalococcoidia bacterium
GAAACCGTGATCAAAGAGGTAGTCAAAGAAGTTAAGGTTCCTGGCGAAACTATAGTCGTGGACATGGATCCCGGTAAACTAGTGCTCTACTCAGGAAGGAAGGAAAGTCTAGTTGGAAACATCGTGACGATGTTTGAAGAGGCAACAGGAATTGATGTCGAAGTCAAATATGGGAAAACATTCCCTGTAGCCACCATGATTTTGGAAGAAGGCGACAATAGCCCCGCAGACATATATTGGGCACAGGATCCCGGCGGATTAGGATTCTTATCCGCAGAAGGTAGATTAAGAGAATTACCAGAAGACATAACTGGCCGAGTATCTGACTGGGCGAAGCCTTCTGACGGGACATGGATTGGCCTGTCGGGTCGAGCACGTACATTAGTACATACAGCTTCAATTGACTCTTCAGAATTACCCAGTTCTCTTGAAGACTTAACTGACCCAAAGTGGAAAGGTAAACTTGGTTGGGCCCCAACCAACAGTTCGTTTCAAACGATGATTACTGGTATGAGATCTCTATGGGGAGAAGATAAAACGAGAGCATGGCTAGAAGCGATGTTAGACAATGAACCAATAATTTATCCTAAAAACACTCCACAGGTTGCAGGTGCAGCAGCCGAAGAAATCAGTATAGGACTCGTAAACCACTACTACCTTCACAGGTTTGTGGCTGCAGAGGGGACAGAATTCAATGCTGCCAATCTATACCTCAGCAATGGGGGACCCGGAAGCCTAGTGATGGTCGCAGGTGCTGGCATACTAGACACAGCTGAAAACGTAGATAACGCCGAGAAGTTCTTGAGATTCATGACCACCACGGTCGCGCAGCAGTACTTCAACGGCCAAATCTATGAATACCCTGTCATACCTGAAGGTGTGAATGTTCATAAATTTCTACCCTCATTCTCTGAATTGAACACTCCGTCTCTTAGTATGGAAGATCTGTCCGACCTAGAAGGGACTCAGAAGATATTCCAGGAACTAGGAATGCTTGATTAACAATTTAATGTTTCCATTAGGTAAAGGGTTGGTTTGAGCGTCTCTTCCTCAACCACCACTTCAAAGACTTTAGACTGGCTCTTTACCTGGTAGCATTCAGTTAATCTGGGAGCTACGGCAGGTGTATTAAATCGCGTCTCCTCAACACCAAACCGTATCAAATGCAACTCAACGACTGCGAAACAGCTTAACACTTGCCAGGATTAGTCTGCCCACTATCTAACATTTACTGTCTTGTTAGGCAGTGGGTAGGCATCACAAGAACCAACGTTCGATTTAAATACAGGTATATGACATGATTGCGTACTGTTTTAAATGCAAAAAGAAACAGGAAATAAAGTATCAAAAGAAAATAACACTCCAGAATGGAAAATCTGCAACTTCCGGTATTTGTGGAAAATGTGCCTCAAATTTATTTAGCATCGGCAGTATACGTTCTAAATAAAGGGTACTCACCTCAAATTACAGCGTATACACTAAGTTTCACTATAAGATGAAACAATCAGTTTTTATTAGATCATTGATATGAACGTGAAACCTTAGTATTATAAGTTGTAATGTATACATCATTATATTATTTTCTAATTTAATAATCTCTATTGAAGTACATAATTAAAGATAAATATAAGTTAAGTAGTAGGTGATCTGTTGCTAAGTCGTACATCTAGAATATATACATTCATGTTCCTAGCCCTATTCAGCGTATTTGTGATCGGTTTATCGGCCTGTTCAACAGATAACGACACTACAGAACAAAAGCCAGCACAAGTTCTAAACACAGAAGAAAAAAAGCTAGAAACAGCTAAACTGCCTGAGTCTGACAACGAAAAACATGACGAGGACGAAGAGCACGACGAGCACGAAAAACATGACGAGGATGAAGAGCACCACGAAGTAGTTGAAATCATTGACGCTTTAGGACAAAGTTTAACTTTCGATGTTGCTCCAAAGAGGATAGCCACCTTAAGCCCCACAGCAACCGAGATACTTTACTATGCAGGAGGTACATCGGTACTTAGAGATCGAGCGTCCAACTTTCCCGAAGAAGCAAAATCAGTACCAGACGTCGGGAGCTCATATGACCCTTCTATTGAGGCTATTTTAGCTGCCCGACCAGACCTAGTAATTATTGAGGCCCTTACTCAAGCGAGATTCGCGTCCATTTTAGGACAATCTGGACTTAAGGTTATGGCTGTCAAAGTGGAATCTGTTGAAGATGTAAAATCAAACATTTTGAACGTTGGTAAAGTTATAGATAATGAAGACGTTGCAGCCCAAAAAGTATCAGAGATAGAAAAAAGGCTTTCTGCGGTGAGTGACTCAGACGAGCGTAGCGTGTTGATGTTGATATCAGATCAGGATAGAAACCTCTATGCTGCCAGACCGGAATCTTACACAGGATTGATCGCATCAACATTAGGGATGGCAAACAAAGCTGAAGGACTACCAGATTCAGGTCCTTTCCCAGGGTTTTCTATGATGACTCCTGAAGCTATTCTAATGGCCAATCCAGACGTCATAGTCACAATAACACCTGCTCCGGAACCAGCACCCAGACTTTCAGAAACTATTACGCAGATCCCTCCTTTCGCCGCTTTAAAAGCGATACAGACCGGCAGTATTTTTGAGGCAGATCTAACTTTGTTTCTTCAATCACCAGGACCAAGGATAGTTGATGCTGTAGAATCCCTGAAAAATGGAATTTCAAGAAAATAATAACAAGTAATCATTTGACCAAGGCCATTAGATACTTCTGTCTAGTTGCATTTTTAATATTTCTAACCCTAATAGGGTTGCTTATGGGGCCCGGAAATCTGAGCACGAGTGAACTACTTAGCGGTTTACTCAGATCGGAGGAAGGCAGTATTGAGCAGACAATAGTCTGGACAATCAGGATACCCAGGATATTGGTCAGTATATTAGCCGGTGGATGTCTTGGGCTTGCCGGCGTACTTATCCAATTATCCACAAGAAGTAACTTGGGAGACCCCAATTTGTTTGGTGTAGGAGGTGGGGCTGCCATTTTCCTCTCCGCAATAACAGCCGGAATAATAACAATCGGACCATTTGGAGTTTTTCTTGGTGCAATTACCTCATCACTGTTGGTTTCATTAATTCTATTCAAATTAATATCCACCAAAGATTTGTCTCCCATCAAATTAGCAATTATGGGTATTGCTGTGGGAGCCCTTACCATTTCGATAGGTACTTCCATAATTTCTCACGGTAGAGTTTTTCCGACTCAGGTTATTGGATTAGTCGCAGGTTCATTTACTTCAAGTACCTGGGAAATATTCAGATACCTTTTAATTACATTTATTACCTGCCTTGTAATCACCTTGTTGATTTCAAAAAGATTCTTTCCAATGATGCTTAGTGATACTCTAAGCCGCTCGCTCGGAGTGGACCCGATAAAAACCCGAGCGTTTTCCATGTCCTTGGTTGGCATACTTACAGGTGCATCCGTCTATTCTGGTGGATTAATAGGATTCGTAGGTTTAATTTCGCCCCATATATCGAGAAAAATATTGGGTAACTCTCCACTACAATTGGTTGTTGGTTCGTCCCTGATAGGTGCTATAGCAACATTGAGTTCAGATCAGATTGCACGATTATTATTTGCTCCCACTGAATTTCCAGTTGGAATGGCAACAACTATAGTAGGAGCACCACTTATGATGTACCTAGCGTTGAAATTGAAATGAATTTATCCATTAAAAACCTCACTCTAAAAATTGATTCGGTACAGATATTAAAAGATTTATCGGCAGACATACCCTCAGAAAAGTTAACATGTCTTATAGGTCCCAACGGATCTGGAAAATCCTCCATTTTAAGGGTGATAGCAAAGGAGATATCAACTTTCTCTGGAAATATCACGGAAATAGACTGGAAAGATATGACATATCTTCCACAAGATCCGATATCCCCACCATTCCTCAACGTTTCCGAAATTACAAACCTTGGCTTTTATGGCAAGAATCTCAATAAACCAGAACGCCATGAAAAATTATTACGTCTTTTAGATACATGCGGAATCTCATCCATATCCAGCCAACCATTTTTAGAAATTTCTTCCGGTGAAAGACAACGAACATGGCTAGCTTTTGCACTGGCTCAAGATAAAAAAGTAATACTTATGGATGAACCATTATCCGCAGTAGATATTTATGGGCAAAAAGATTTTTTTCAACTGTTGAAAGAAATAACTAACATTGGAAAGACTATCTTAATGGTAACCCATGACGTAGGCATGGCCGTTGAATATGCAGACAACATAATATCTTTAGTAGACGGAACGATAGCATATGAAGGACCTTCAAAAGATTTCAAGAATTCTTCGGATCCATATGGACTTCAAAATTAACTACAAGTTTGCATCAATTCAGGGCAGGTTTCTTCATAAATAAAAAAAGGAAAATCCCTGGCATAGTCATAAAAGATATTATTGTAAATCCAAGACTATAACTGTTGTGGTCTGCTACATAACCGACAAGCATTGGTCCTATCACCATCCCGAGCATAGCAATTCCCTGAGAAGTACCCATTATCAGAGGAAATGACTTTCTCCCAAAATAATCCCCCCGCATCGAAGTCAGCACAGGTGTGCGAACTCCCCAAGAAAGTCCCTGAATCACAGCATAAACAATTACAAGGCCATAGCTATCAGCTATGGCCAGAATAATGAGAGCCACACAATGGCCCACTATAGTAGCGGATGCCATCAAATTCTTCTGCAACCTATCCGCAAGAAATCCTCCAAATAATTGTCCGAACATATTTACAGCTGTTAATAACATTATGATTCTAGCAGCGGAATTTCTTGAAAATCCCAAAGAATCCTCCAAATATGGCACCTGATAAAGTCCGGCAACAGACACTACTAAAAGAGCCTGAGCATGACCAATAGATATTATCCAAAAGGCCCTAGTTTTTATTGCGTCCTGAAACCCAATTCCCTCAACAGTAGAAGTAACAGCCTTTGTAGGATTTGAACCGGAACTGTTCACCTTTACCGAAGATGAATCAGCAGTCTCATTTGGATCTATTCCGTCAGGCGAATAGCCATAAGATTCCGGATTAAATCTCACCAACAAGGAGACAAATATACCAACTACTATTATGAAAATACCTGAAGCTGTAGAAACTTCTCTCCAGCTAAAATTATTGAGCCCAAAAGCCAACAAAGGTGGAAATACGACCCCTCCGATCCCAAGCCCTAGCATAGATATTCCTATAGCTTTTGCACGGTTCACCTTAAACCAATTATTGATACTAGCCATAACGGCAAGGAAACTAGGCGGATCAGCTCCAGTCGCAGTCACGATAAAAGCGATGTAGAAAGTAAAAACTGATACTGAACGCCCAATAAGTATGAATCCAGCTCCAAATATTACAAATGAAACAATCATCACTGTTCTTGGTCCAAATCTTTGAATCAAATAGCCTATTAGAGGACCCGTCAATGAACTTTCAATCCGAGAAATTGCGTAGGCACCAGACAATACAGTCCGATTCCAACCAAAATAATTCCTTATAGGCTCAAAGAAAAAACCGAACCCAGTAAAAAATAACCCGCTTGACATGGCCATAGAAACGCAACCGGCTGCAACTATCCACCAGCCATAAAAAATTCGGTCTTTTAACCTTGGTATCAAACTCAGCTCCTGTCTTTCCAGGAGCTGAGCAACCTGAAACTAAAGTAAACTAGTTAATGATAACCATCTTGTTTACAAAAGCATATACAGAATCAGGTTAGGTACAAAATATCGCAAATAATAAATTGCTACCCAGCGGGCTACTTATAGAATTATGAACAAAAATATAAGGAAAATTCTCTATTCAACTGGAGAGAGATCAAGACTGTCTCTCTCTAGTTGAATCATTCAATTTCTATTTTCTTTATCTTTGCTTTCTGGGTTTTAGGTAGTGTTACAGTGAGCACACCATCCCTATATTTAGAATTAACATATTCTGAATCAACATCCTCTGCCAGGTTTACCATTCGCTTCAACTTCCCAGAAAATCTTTCCTTCAATAAAAAAGAGGCTTCAGAAGCTTCAAGAGATTGTTCCAATACCTCAATCGAAAGTACTCGTTTATCCAAAGTCAATTGAATATCGCCGGGATCCCTACCCGGTAAATCTGCCTCCAAAACAAATTTATCCTCATCCTCCCAAATATCGACAGAGATTCGCCCTTTTAAAAAATTCCTAGCTTTCAAATCACTATCCCTTGAAAAAATAGAAGGGAGTGGACTGAAATAATTGTTCAGGTTATTTTCAAAATTAGCCTGAGACACTAAACGCAACATATTTACCTCCTTGTATATAAAATATATTACGTTACAAATAATAAACCTTGATATGATCTATGTCAACTCTCATGACTCCATAAGCATATTAAGATACATACCAAAAAATAGATTAACAAAACGGTAGTCACAAATTAATATTTATTATTTGAAATACCAATGCTTTACAGGTACTTCATTATTATATAAAATACTATTAAGTTGTTTGGAAATCCTTTAATACAGAACACATAGGGAAATAATATGACATGTGAAAATTGCCGCGGTTGGGACATAGATTGTCCTTACTGCCTTTCAGATATAGCAGCCTAATTGATCTATCTTTGCAAGAACCTTCATAAGTACTTGCACACACCTAACCAAGAATCTGACTATATTCACCAGATGAAGTGCCGCGTTTGATGACAAACTAGTCTTTGTATAACCGGAGAATTTTCGTTAACATCCCAATAGTCGTTGGTCGGCTAATTAAGGTACATCAGTCAAAGGCTTTGGATAGTTTTTGGAATACTGAACTTTAACTCGCTAACCATTCACTTATGACTCATAAATGGAGTGCATTTTGAAATGCTTTATCTGTAAGACATGCGGGGTGGAATATAGCGAATCTTCTTCGCCTCCTACTCGTTGTACTATTTGCGAAGATCCGCGTCAATATGTAGGTTGGCAGGGACAACAATGGACCAACATGGATGAACTGATCGATCAAGGCTACATGAACGATTTACGAAACCTAGAACCGAATCTTTTCGGAATAGGTATTACCCCAAGCTTTAGCATTGGGCAGAGAGCTTTACTCGTTACTACAGATCAAGGAAATATTCTTTACGATTGCGTTAGTATCATTGATGACAATGCTGCAAAAAAAATATCTGACTTAGGTGGAATCAGCTACATATGTCTCTCACATCCCCATTTCTATGACAGTATGGTGTCATGGAGTCAAGAATTTGATCATGCCCCTATCATTATTCCTGAAGTTGATCGGACTCATGTGATGAGATCTGACAAAGCAATCGAATACTGGGACGGTAAACCTTTAGAAATACTACCTGGCATCACTTTAATTCAAACAGGTGGCCATTTTGAAGGAAGTTCCGTACTACACTGGAAAAATGGTGCCCAAGGGAAAGGAGCACTACTAGTTGGAGACACCATTTCTGTCGTGCAAGACAGAAATTATGTGAGTTTCATGCGGAGCTATCCAAATTTAATACCCTTATCTGCCAACCAAGTATCAAATATTATTGAGACCTTGAAACCATACCCCTACGACCGCATATACGGCGGATGGTGGGACCGTAACGTCTTAACTCATGGAAAAAATGCAGTAAAAATATCAGCTGAAAGGTACATTAATCACATTAGCTAACAGAGTATGGATTTAACTCATCATATTTGTGACAAAATAATAATGTAAAACTTTGTTCTTGTATGTCAGGAGCGTAAAATTAACAGGTTTCAAATATTTGAAACCTGTGGCGACAGGTCTCAAGCACATATACTCTTTCCTCTTTGTCTAATATCACGGCACATGGGTCCCAGAAAAAGGGCTCTATCCTAGCAGATATTTCCCTTACATCATCAGTATCTGTCTCAAATACCGGAACAAAAGTAGATCTCGCTCTTTTTTCATCCTGCTGGGCTTCAAAGTATTCTAATGCCCACGGGTTAAGATCTGCCTCACCTCGATTCCTTGCCAAGAATTTACCGTCTGCATCAAAAACCTGAAGAAGTTGGTTACCCCAGTCCGCAACGTACATATTTCCATCCGATGAAACCGCAACCCCAGCAGGTCTATTTAAAGAAATTTCAGAATCATCTCCATAGAAACTAGATATGTATTCACCTTCTATTGAATATCTCTCTATCCTGTCATTACCCCAGTCAGCAACGTAAATATCTGCGTTGTTGCCCGTCGTAATACCCCAAGGGTACTTAAACTGCGACTTATCTGATCCTTCTGATCCCCATGATCCGATATATGCCCCATCCAGATTGTATTTCTGGATCCTGTGGTTCATGGTATCGACAACAAATAGGACATCTCCAACTACTAAGAGACCCGACGGATTATCAAATTCACCATCTGCACAACCTTTTGCTCCCCATGAGTGCAAAAAATCACCTTCTGGATTGAAAACAGATATCCGGTTTAAATTCTCGTCCGCGACATACAGATTCTCCATAGAATCAAAAGCAAGTGCGCTGGGTTGAGACATTTGACCCGCATCTGTACCAGAAGAACTTACCTTTCCAAAAAACTCAAAGTCTCTAGATACCATTTGAACGCCAATCGTGGGTCCAACGCCTCTACTTGCAACGAATATTTTTCCATCAGATGGCCTCATTGCTAGATCACTGGGATGCTGAAATCCTCTGCCACCCTGGTCCGTTGCAAAACCTATATTTGAGTTATACCTTAGATTAAATTTCGTTGAAACCATCCTCAATCCCCTCAGAGCAGTGAAGTAAAGTTATTTCGTATCAAATATTTGAAACCTGTGGCGACAAGTCTCAAGCACGTATACTCTTTCCTCTTTGTCTAATATCACGGCGCATGGATCCCAGAAAAAAGGCTCTATCCTAGCGGATATTTCTCTTACATCATCGGTATCTGTCTCAAATACCGGAACAAAAGTAGATCTCGCTCTTTTTTCATCCTGCTGGGCTTCAAAGTATTCTAATGCCCACGGGTTAAGATCTGCCTCACCTCGATTCCTTGCCAAGAATTTACCGTCTGCATCAAAAACCTGAAGAAGTTGGTTACCCCAGTCCGCAACGTACATATTTCCATCCGATGAAACCGCAACCCCAGCAGGTCTATTTAAAGAAATTTCAGAATCATCTCCATAGAAACTAGATATGTATTCACCTTCTATTGAATATCTCTCTATCCTGTCATTACCCCAGTCGGTAATGTAGATATCTTCACTGTTACCTGTCGTAATACCCCATGGATATTTCAACTGTAATTTATCCGATCCTTCTGAGCCCCATGCTCCAATATATGTCCCATTAAGATCATATTTCTGGATCCTGTGGTTCATGGTATCTACAACAAATACAACGTCTTCTATGATCAAAAGACCCGATGGATTATTAAATTCCCCATCTCCTTTACCTTTTACTCCCCATGAACGTAGAAAGACACCTTCTGGATCAAACACAGATACCGTGTTCAAGTATTCATCAGCTACATACAGATTCTCCATAGAATCAAAAGCTAAGGCACTAGGGGCTGTTAGGTGTCCTTCTGAAGTACCTGCAGAACTTATTTTTCCAAAAAACTCGAAATCCTTAGATACCATCTCTACGCCCGTTGTATCAGATAATCCGCCCGCAACTATTGGCATCAGAAAACTTCGACTGGCAACAAAGATCCTCTCATCAGAGGGCCTAATAGCAAGATCACTGGGATGCTGGAAGCCTCTACCACCCTGGTCGCCGGCAAACCCTATATTCGAGTTATACCTAAGATCAAATTTAGTTGAAACCATCCTATATCTCCTTTCTCATACCGTTTGATACTCCTGGGTACAAACGATTAATCTAATAACAGCCAAAGCTGCGTCTTCAAACTCAGATAACTTTGACTCAGTATCCCAGGACAAATCGCCAAATTTTGCGGCATACGTTTTCAATCCAGCCTCTGTACCTATTGATACGCTGATTGGCCCGAGAACATCTAGGCACCTGTTGACCAGATCATCCGCGGTAACGTAAGAGTTAGAATCCACATTCCTTATCCTACCCAATATATCTTTAATACCTTGCTTATTCGGGTCATTAAGAATTTTGGTTGCAAAATTGATCCTTTCAACATAAGTCCCTGTATTTATCCACTCGTCTCCCCCCTGCCAACCTTCCACACTTGGTGGCCTCAACAAACCCTGACCCATATTGCTGCAAACGCCCTGAGCATAATAAATTTCTTGCGAGGGTATCTCAATTGGTCCGGCAAGTCTCATTGCACCGACAACCATTTCAGCAGGACTCTTGATACGGGCATACATAGCTGATTCCTCTTTAAAGAAATCAGATTTAAAGATTGTCTCTAGCATAGCCTCGATGCTATGCCCATTAGCAAAATAGGCATCAGTCATCACTTTGATGGCTTGTGGATCTCTCGGCCCTTCATGCGGCCATTGTGGAACCGGTAACTCATCCGCCACAAAGAAATGATATAAATGTCTAGCCAAATACTCTGCAGTCGCCTTATTGCTGCATATTATTCGGACCGCATCCTCGCCATTCCAGTTACCAGTCTCCCCAAGTATCGTTTTCTCACCATGGTCGTGATCATCTTCATCATACTCATACTGCCACGATATGTATCCATAGGGCCTAACCGTGTTATTCCTCATCTTGATTGACATATACTCTGGGTTAACTACCCGCCAACCGGTAAAAGCACGTGCAGTCTCTTTAATATCCTCTTCAGTATAGTTACCTACACCCATAGCAAAGAGCTCTAATATCTCTCTACCAAAGTTCTCATTGATATTAGATCCATGATTATCTTGATTATCCAACCACATTATCATTGCAGGATCTTTTGAAAGCTCTAGAAGCAAATTATCAAATGTACCTACGCCGTGTTTTCTGAACATAGCTATCTGATTAATAATAGGCCTGCTCGTTATAAGCTTCGTTGAAGCCGTAGCGAATACTCTGTGCCAAAATAGGCACATTTTTTCTCTCAAAGGGGTTTTCGTCATGACCATTCTGTAGACCCAGTTGGCACCAGCACCATTTGCGGATCTGAAATCTGATTGGTCTTTATGAAATCTATTGATCATGTCATCAGGGATCACGTCTTCTTCACTGAAGTCCATCAGGGAATCGACTATGTCGTCGTATTCCATCTGACTATAGACGTCCATCTCTCTAGGTGTAGCGCCGAAGCCAGCTCTTCTCAATAGATGTGCAAGCAATTCTGGATTAGTTTTAACACTAGCAGTCGTCATAATTTCTCCCCCATTTGATGACATTACCGGTCACATAAGAGTCTTAATTCGATTATTCTCCTAGTCTACTAGATAAATAACATCTACGCAGGTTATAAAAAAATTTGCTGTAAAGTAATTATTAAATACACTAGAAAAAGAGGAAAATAATACAGGATATCCACCTTTAGGTTAGGTAGGATTACTTATTATAAAATTTGAATGGAAATGGTGGCTAAATATGCCCGTTAAAATGCTTAAGGAATTCTTCCATCTTGAGTCAGCAGGAGGAATATTACTTGTCATAGCAGCAATAGCAGCGATATTGATTAAGAATTCCCCTCTGCACACTTCATATGAAGATATCGTGTCGGCCAAAATTCTGATCCAGATAGGGAATTTCTATATCGATAAAGATCTGCACCATTGGATAAACGATGGACTAATGGCTATATTTTTCTTACTGGTAAGCCTAGAAATAAAGCGAGAGGTATTAGACGGGCAACTATCTAGCAGGAAACAGATCAGTCTGCCTGCGATAGCAGCGTTAGGAGGACTGATTTTACCGGCACTTATATACACCTCTTTCAACATAGGAGATCCTGTCACTATCCGAGGATGGGCAATACCTGCGGCCACAGATATTGCTTTTGCTCTTGGTATCATAACGTTGTTAGGAAGCCGAGTCCCAGAATCCTTAAAATTAACCTTAGTTTCAATAGCTATTATTGATGATCTTGCTGCAATTCTGATCATTGCTATGTTCTACACAGAAGAACTCGCTTTCCTGCCACTAGCCTTTGGGGCTGTGGCGTTGTTGGGCTTGCTAATTTTGAACAAAAAACACGTCAGAAAATTATCTCCCTATATGTGCCTCGGGTTAATTCTATGGGTGTGTATACTCAAATCTGGTCTCCACGCCACTTTAGCAGGAGTCTTAGTCGCCTTTTTCATTCCATCAAAGTCAGGAAATAGCGAGGATAGTCCTTTATATAAACTCGAACATAGTTTACACGTTTGGGTTGCCTTTCTAATACTACCAATATTCGCCCTGGCCAATGCCGGGGTTTCTTTCAAAGGGCTATCTCTGGATCTATTCGCTGAACCGGTAACATTAGGTATAGCTCTTGGTTTATTTTTTGGAAAACAAATTGGGGTTATGGCCTTCACTCTTTTGGGTACACTATTCAATCTGTGCTCAATACCTGACGATGTTTCATGGCGCCAATATTACGGATTAGCATTGTTGACGGGGATCGGATTCACCATGAGCTTGTTTATAGGAGGCCTTGCCTTTGGTGAAGGAGAAATCCAAACATTGGTCAGGATAGGGGTGATAAGCGCTTCTCTACTATCTGGAATACTTGGGTACACTACACTCAGGTTAACACCTGCAAAAAAAGTAACCTCGTAATACCTAAATCATCTAAATCAGGGTACATATCCAACTCAAATGGGATATGTACCCTGATTTGAACAAAGTGGCTGAACGGTTAATGGGCCATAAACGCTCCACCATTTTGATTAATCGATTGTCCATGAATCCATGAGGATGCTTCCGTACAAAGGTACGCACAAAAGTCTCCGACCTCATCGTCAGTACCATTTCGTCCTATGGGAGTATTTGCAGCCATCTGTTCCCAGTTATCACGAACAACATCCATTCGAGAAGTATCAACTGCGCCTGGGCAAACACAATTTACATTTATTTTATGTGGACCAAGTTCTCTTGCCATAGATTGTGTCATACCAACTATCGCAAAATTAGCACCATTGTAAGCAAGAAAATTTGGTGCACCAGTTTTGCCAGCGGTCGACGATATATTAACTATTTTCCCACCGTCTCCCTGGTCTATCATATGCTTGACAACTGCCTTGGTACAAAGAAACGTGCCTGTTACCTTTATGTCCATTACTCTTTGGAAGAGTTCCTCGCTTAGATCCAATATCGGAACTCTATCCTCACCTCTTCTAAAGGCAGCATTATTTATCAATATGTCCACCCTACCCAGTTCATCAATTGTGCGATCTACCATGTTGTCCACATCTGATGTACTTGTAACATCCATGACGAGTGGCAAGGCCCTTCTTCCCTCAGCCCTCACAAGTTCTGAGACGCTTTCAATGTCTCTCCAACCCACTGCCTTTTCATCATCCGGGTATGAGGATGGATCTCTTCCAGTTCCGGTGACAACCACATCAGCGCCTAACTTCGCGAGTGACACTGCCGCTGCACGACCGATACCCCTTAGCCTGCCTGCCCCAGTAATTATCGCAACTTTACCGTCAAGTTCTCCCATTTTTTTCCTTCCAATCCGTAATTAAATACGAAAACTAATGATTTTTAAACTCAATGTGATGATAATAAAAGTCAGGACTTTTTCCAAATTGGTAATCACTTAATAAGTCATCAACTGAAAATAGCTTAACTTTCCACATCTACAAAACCTATAATTTTTCTATGATAATCAACCGAAAGGACGCAATAGTAATCTTTACGGGTGTCATGATAATGGCACTTGGTGCCCTTATCGGAGGATGGATTTCTATAACTATCGATCCCTTTTTATTTTTCGAATCCACCCCTGTTTGGTGGAATCAGGCTAAAAACATATTCATAGTAATCGGTGGATCAATAAGCGCGGTTGGCTATTGGATTCCCTACAAAATGTTTCTAGAAAAATGGGTCGTACGATAAAGAAATTGTCAACAAATATAGCTACCCTGTCTATTTAAGCTGTCATACTTGGACTAGCGTTCTTTGTAGAGATTTTTTCAGAAATATATAATCTCCTCATGAATTCTTTTAAATGGAGAGGCATTCCTGTAAACATCCCTAACACAAATTTAGAATGGATAACCCTGGTCGCGGTTCCACTTATTTTTGCCTTAGTGTCTCTAGCCACTGCCGTCTTAGTGATTAAATAAAATCATCCCCCTACAAACAAAGTGCGTTCATAGATTTATTGCATTTTAATTAATTTTTATTCGTGACTTAAGCATTCTTACTTGGTCTAAAAGCCTTTGCTCAGTAATAGATGTCGCCCTATTAGGAGAATAGATCAACCGTTTTTCTTCTTTCTCCAAAAAAGAAGAAGCGTGTTCTTTACACCACCAACTATCGTCAATCAACTGAACAAGTTCAACTGAATAACTTGTCGCTTTGAAATTCTCTTGTTCGGATTCAGTACATTCACAACAATATTTATCACTCATCACGGGCACATTCCTACATAAATTTCCGAACCATATTTAACGATATACGATTTTCCCCGAAAATCTACTATTTATCCAAATTCTCGTTAAACATTAAAATCAGTTCGGTCCATACTAGTTTACTGATTTAAAATAAACCATTGGACGGACAGCAGAAAAAAATTACAAGAGGTTACGTATGCAAAATGATCAGAACGATGAAGAACAATATCTGGAAGCATACATTTTATTTGCCTCTGGACAAAATGAACTTGAAATAAGAGAAACGCTTAAAACCCGACATCCAGATTCCATCCAAACTTTGAAAACAATAACAAAATGGTCAACAGAATTTAAAAACATACCTGATAATGAACTAGCCTTAGATGCTGAATTTGAATGGCACAGATGTGAGGAATACGGAATCCCCTGGAAAGATTCAGGCTTAATTCTTGAGTGGCTTGAGGCATATATCTACCCTCCTAGCGCACGAACAGCAATATGGATATGGAGGCTTACACAAACTGCAAATTGGGAAAATGAACCTGATAAGCTGTTCGAGCTCGCGGACATGTACACAAATCATGAAAGGGAATTAGCCTTCAATAAATCTACAACATTTACCTATTCACAACTGAATCTCGAGACAAAAACCCAATCAAGTTATCTGCGCGCATTAAATAAAATCGAGAATGTTTAAAGAAGTGAGCGAAAAATCTGGAAAAATTGTATCCCTAAGGATATGTCCTGGAACTAGGCAACCCATGTCAGAAATAGAAACTATGTCCCTTGTCACTGGCGAAGGAATAATTGGAGACAGCCATAGGTTAGGTTCAGTAACAAAGCATTACAGTCCCATTGCCACTGTAACAACTAAACCTACAAGGCAGGTACTACTCATGGACATAGAAACTCTTGTTAAATTTAATCTGTCAGAAGGGGATCTCAGGGAAAACATAACGGTTGCAGGGATAGATTTCTCAAAGCTTGTTAAAGGAGACCATCTCTACCTAGGTACAGAAGTTGAAGTGGAAATAACCGGTATCTGCAAACCCTGCCACAGACTCGAAGAAATCAGAGAAGGATTAGAAAACGACATTTACGGTCAAAGAGGTCTACTAGCCTACACAACGGTAGGAGGTTCAATATCGATTGGCGATTCCGTTGACGTTCAGTTAAAAGATTGAACACAAATCTCATTGGATCAGAGAAACCCATACTTTTCAAATAACAAACATGAAAAGTATGGGTTTCTACCGGGTAAATTAAGTCTATTCTTTGGAAGTTGAGTCCTTACCGCTCAAGATAATTATTCCCACTGCAGCTGGCAAAACTGTATTACCAACATAAGGAATAAACATCATAGGAGATTCATAATCAACAAAAGATAAGACGCCTCCAAGAATTCCTACAATTAATATGAGAGCGCCAACAATAATATTGACATTTTTCTGAATCAAAAGTCCGATACCGATTACACCGAGTCCAAATAGGTATGTACCTATACCAATTGACCCAAAACTCCCTGAAGCCGCGTAGAGAACTTCACCAAAAGCGAGGTTACCTCCACTGGAAACTTCCGCAGCCTCAATCATAAACGCTGCTTCTCCCGCACCCAGCACCGCACCAAAAGAATATAGAATCAATCCAACAGATACATAATGACTACCGCTTCCACCAGCCATCATCCGGTTCAATCCTGCAAATCCAGCAACAGCCAAAAAAGTCGCAAGAGTTGCTATAGAGATAAATGTCTTCACCAGACCTGGCTCAGCACCCCAATCTTTGAGAATATCTGCAACAGGAGCCTCTGGATCAGGCATTGCAACAATCATGCCAAGACAAATCCATCCTGCCAGAGTCACAACAGGACCTAAAACCAATAGCAAACCTGTAAGAGTACGAGAATTCACCGGAACAACCTCCTGATTATTAATCAATTAATTATTGAAGATATTACTCTCCTCACCTATCAACAGAACAAGCAAAATTTAGGTCAAAAATGAAATATTACAAATATGATAGAGTCTCAATGATTAAAGATTAAGAGCAATCTATTAAAATAAGGAGAGTTTAATGTCATATTTCATCAATACATGGCGGACCCCAAAACATGGCCATTTCAGAGAAGTAGAGAAACTGGCCCAGGAATCTTTAAAGGCAACAGGAAGATTCGGGAATCTTTCTGTGACAGTTTCACATCCAAGACCCACTGACAGTAACTTAAAAGTAATTGGAACCGTTGGTGGTTTTCAGACAGCAGACGACGTAGGCGATTTCTTTAACTCCATTTGGGAAAACGAATCCGGATTTAACAACATTGAAAAAATAAATGCACTTTGTGAGCAATCAAATGTTTCTGTTTCAAAAGTGCTTAACCCCGGCCCTATGAGTGTACAAGACATGGAACCGCTTTTTATTTACAGACATTTCATAACGCCCGCCAAAGGTGCATTTTCCGAATTGTCAAAAATGCTAGTGGAATGGAATCAGGATACTAAGCTTAGAGTAAATTCAGTTGTAAGTCATGACCTGAGTGGCCCGGCAACGAGGATAAGAGTATCTCAATTTGTCGAAACTCTGGGGGTACTCGAAGAACTACAATCGGAAATTTGGTCTGACCAGAGAATGGCAAGGTTCTCTGAATTAGTATCTGGACCTCCTGTTCGAGGTCTTGGACGGATAACCCTTATAAACCGTCCCGAATAACTTGAACTAATTCTAACAACTGGAATTACAACTCACAGATGATGGGTAGATTTAAATCTACTTATCATCTGTGTTTCTATAACAAATCCCAGTATCTATGTGCCCGTCGAAATCAATACTTTGAATAAACATCCAACATAAAATTTGAAGTACACTTGAAATAGATATTCCTAATAAGAATAAGCTTGACGAGGGTCCCTACCATGAGAATTTGGACCATTATCACCCTGCCTAACATACCAGACGATCAGGATTACCCATCCAATTAATACAGCAATCCACAATAACTGCCACCACCCAGACTTATCGATATCATGCAAACGTCTTGCGCCTAAAGCAATGCCAGGTAAAAAAACCAAAAGCTGGAAAATACCACCTAAGATACCGGCAGCTCCAATAATTCCATCCACAACATCTAATCCAACTACCACGATAGTCACAAATAAGAACCACCACCAATATTCTGCGCGGGTAGATCTTCCTTCAAATTTCACGTAATTTTTGAAACCAAGTGAAACGGCATCACCAAAGCTAACCATGGGTGTTGACGAAGGTATCGCCCCACTTTGTTCTCCTTCAGAGATTCCTGTTCCACAGATACCGCAAAATCTAGCATCGGACTCAAATTCGTTTCCACAAGTAGGACAATTCATGAACCGAGCATAATATCGCCACACGATAATTTCCAGCTATTAATAGTTATATTTACTAAATTTCCTAAACTACACGTCATAAACAAAACTAAATTCTTATATTCAGCAACTCTTCTGCGATAGAATCATTAATGAGAAATGAACACTGCATGAAAGGATTAAGAAATCTGTGATCCTATGAACAAAAATGACCACAAAGAAGGATCTGACACCGGAGTTTACGTTTCAGGTAGGACATTAATTGCCTATTCTTTTATATTCCTGATAGGAATAACCCCGGGCATGATACTGGCGGCTTTTCTCACATACCAAGAACATGATATCTGGGCAGGAATATCTCTGGTTTCATTGCCATCATTTTCAATTATGATGTACAAGCTTATAGGGAAATTTGCTTTCTTTTTTCTACCCATCATAGTCATCGCTATAACCTATGGTGTTTTCAAGTTTGCATAGAATCACTCGTCCTATTTCAAAAAATACAGAAAAACATCCTGTTTATCGATCTATCATCATTATTCATATCCATATTTAGGTTAAATTGTTATCGAACTCGGGCAATTTCAATATAAAACATTGTCTCTCATTAACAACGTAGGGTAGTATCCATGCAACGTGATTTTTAATAGCCGCTTTCGAAAATTTTAAGGAGAATTGTCTATGTCAAATACCCCGAAAGGTGACATACCTATGGTTGTTCACGGGACTGAGCCCGGAAGCCAGACCACACAAACTCCCGGCATGGAACGCAAGCCTGCCATCCACAAATCATCGGTGGGTGCAAGTAAAATTTGGTTCGGGACAGTGACATGCGCACCCAACGAGATAGGCCCTCCACATCATCATGGAGAAGCAGAGACAGCTGCCTACGTTATTTCTGGTCATATACGAGTTTATTATGGAGAGGACTTTAAAGAGTATGTGGAAGCAGGCCCTGGGGACTTTCTGTACGTACCCGCGAACACATGGCATATCGAAGAAAACCCTTATGACGACCCTTCCGAACAATTTCTTGCTAGAGGCCCTGACAACATAGTAATAAACCAAGAATAAAATTCCAGAGAAAGTCTTTCACTGGTGTAAAACTTAATCACGGATGACGAGTCAAATATCACCTATTTGTGTTAAATTCTGTTTTATTTAATCAAAATAGGAGAATATATGTCTTATTTCATAAACTTTCTGAGGGTTCCAAAAGCCGGCAAGTCAACTGATGTACTCAACGCTATGAAAGAATCTGTTACAGCAACAGGTAGGCCCGGAAATATCACAATACCTGTTTCATCAGGCAATCCTGCTGCCACTCGACCAGCTTTAGTCTCACTGATAGGTGGATTTCAAAATATCGGTGAAATAGACGACCTACAAACCCAAGTTACATCCAACGAAACCGCCATGAGAAATCTTGATGCAATAGATGCAATGTGTGACAAAACTAGTTTCGTAGTTTCCGAGATTGTGGGGGATCCAATCACACCTTCAGGGGAGGCCAATATCGTTTCGAGAACCAGTATGATTGCAAAACCAGGAAATTCATTAGCACTCTTGGAAGCAGCACTGAAGTTTAAAAGCGATATAGGGGCGGATAATATGGTGATCAGTAGACCTATTTCAGGTCCGATTGGAAGCATTCGTCTAAGTGTGTTTTCAAAGAGCCTCCAAGACCTAAGTGACCAGATGAAAGAGGCTCCCAAACATATAGGAAGTATGCCAGATCTGGTTGCGAGTCAACCAATACGTTACATTGGTAGGATCGTTCACAGGAACAATAGCTAGTTTCAAGTAATCTATACACGTCTCATCCAACCAAGGTTTGCCATTTAGTTTGTGTACAACAAACCTTGGTTGGTTTTGTTAAATTTCTGTTGATTGAACCAAAGTAATATACTAATTATTAGATCATCAAACTGAGTTCTAATACGCACTCTTACTATTTTTTAAACTTGTAATATGTATTTTCAAAATTTGAAATATCTGGTTTTTAGCATTTTTATAATGTTTTCGTTCGGTTGTGACCAAGAAAACTTTCAAGACATAGATAGCGTGGTTTCTCAACTAAAAAGCTTTGATATTAGTGACTGCGTAAGCCACGATGTGAATCAAGTACTTCCTTCAGGAATGATAGGGTATGAGTTCTGTAATATAGAAGATAAATGGGATATAAAAATACACCTATACGAAGTCGACGCTGAGAGTACGTGTAGAAAGCATGTCCGATGCTTTCAAAGCATCAAATACTACGAAGACTGGGAAATAGATAATCCACATTTAAGAGATTACGTAGGGATACAGTTATTTTCGGAAAACGTTTTGATCATATTGGAACCAAGTTTGGAAAGCGGGGGTTGGGATGAAGAAGAGACACGTGACAAAGTAAAAGATATATTGATGAAAGACCTCGAATTGAACACACGATCGTAAAATTTACCCGGATAGATATGAGCAATTAGCCTTTATATATACTTTGGATCTGAAGTACCAACGCAATGGCCCAAACCCATATGCTTATTCAAGAACCAGAACCCAATGAAATTACTCAGTGTACGAAATACAATTCCCATAGTATGTTCATTAGCTTTTGTCCTCTCGGTCACTATAGCTCCTCTCTACACCAACAACCAAAATTCATATTTTTTTCACGGCCTTGCAAGATCAAATTATGGCCACCTACGTGAAGATTTTTTATTTTCTACTTCAGACCCATTTCCTTTATTTAGTCTAATAATTCAATTTACGAACACATTCTCCGCAGAATTTCTAATTTATATCTTTCATGCAATTTTGTTGGTGATTTATTTTGTCAGCCTCACTAGGTTTTCAAATAATATCAATGGATTTAAAACAAATAGGACTTATGAACTCTTTATAAGTCTTACATTAATCCTGACTCACTCAGCCTCATCTGGATACATATCCACAAAATTATTCAATTCAAACATTCCAAAAATACTATATGAAGGTGTCGCCGGCCAAACATTAATAAATCCAGAATTCCAACCAAGTACTTTCGGAATACTCTGCATTTCATCTATTTTTCTGTATACAAAAAACAGGACACTCCTCAGTCTTTTTCTTTTATCGATAAGCTCGTGGATACATCCGTCGTATATCCCCATCAGCTTATTAATACTTATGGCCTATGTAATCCATATTTATTCAATCAAAAAATGCCGTATCAATTCTTTGAAAATCGTCCTACTCGGAGCATTGTTGATAGGAATGCCGGCAGTGTGGCATTTTTGGAGACTAGGCTCAGAAAATATCGACACAATGAAATTGGCGGCAGAAATCCTAGTCGTTCATCGTATCCCACACCATGCACAAATAGCATCTTGGCTTGGCCCCTCAGTTATATTAAAAATAGTGATTTGCATAACCGCAATAATCATTACCAGAAAAAATACGTTGGGCTTCTTATTGTCATTCCTATTACTAAGCGGGATAGGGCTGACATGCATTCAACATATAACTGATAATCACCGGTTGGCACTATTATTTCCATGGAGAATATCAGTGGTTATAGTCCCAATATCTTTCGCAGTAATCATAGGATATTTAATTCCCGTACTTATCCAAAAATTATGTACTAATTTTCCCAAACCAGTAAAGTACTACCCGTATTTATTATTCTGCATGGTAATCACCTGTGCCATAGTGGGCCTGCTTTACATGTTCGTGCGCGTTGAAAAAACAAATGATTTACCATTCTATAATGCATTAGAATTTTCCAAGGATTATTCCCGCTCCGGTAATCTATATATGATCCCACCAAATTTGATGGACTTTAGACTACATACCGGCAATCCCGTATTTGTGGATGATAAGACCCACCCATTTAGACCAAAAGAAATCGTACAATGGTATGAGCGCAAAATAACCGCTGATAATTTTTACTCAGCAACTGAAAAAGATTGTGACTTTAAACGGTCTGTGATTTCAGAAAATCATATTACTCACACATTGGTACAGTCTGACTCACAGCTTATTGAATGTGACATGGGCTCAATTATTTATGCAGACAATGATTTTACTGTTATTCGTCACGATGAAAAAATGTTACATTGATGGGATAGTGAAGCTTAATCCAAGGAGGACTAAGTATGAGTGAATGGAATTACACAAAATGTTCAAAGCCATTCAATAGCATAAAAGAAGCTTTAGATTACATGATTACCAATTCGTTTGACGGGCAAGTGTTAGAAAGATCAGAGGGTTATTCAGCGGTTTGCCCCACTTATCCTGAAGGATTCTATCCTGATGCGGTTCCGGTCGCAGAATATTCACCCGAACTAGGCGTTGTAACTGACAAGAAATTATTTGGTGCAATTATGGTGAACCCCGGAGAGGACGATGAGGAGTATTCATGCTGCCCAATTCCTGTCTCCGTGACAAATAAAGAATCAAAATGCTGTTAAGTGATTAATATCTGCAAGTTTTCATAAGTGAAACATTTTCAAACTGTCCTAGGACATCGCAGTATATAGTCAGCTATTTTCTCAATAACTCCCCAATCTGTGTTTGATAGCACTGTAATTCTCCTATCAAATATTACCGCCCATCCCTGAAATCCCAGATCCTTACCACATGAGACACAAACTGAGGCATCTTCGGTTCGTTCTTTAGCACAGCTATCACACTGGCCCGAGCTGAAATAACTTTTAATTTCTATATTTCCCAAACGCTCTGATAACGACTTAACATCTTGGTCTACTGATAAAGTATCAATCAATCCTGTACTGCCCCCATCTCCCTTCCAAATTACATCCACGACCTTACCAAAAAAAGGAAAAGCTTTTTTCCTTACAGTCTTAATCTTGATCTCCTTAGAACCAGGCATACCAACATTATCCGGAATCCCCATTACAACCCACCACTTAGGTGGACTATCCTTGCTCCTATCCCTTTTCAGTATATTGATCCATCTAACTGGACCATCTGCTATATCTATGACTCCAAGTGATCTTTGATACCAAGAATTATCGATTTTTTCCTCTGGTCGCCCACGATCAGCCATTTCTGCTTTTAGACCTGTGGAATTCAATACATAGGCCAAATCATCCCTTGATTTATCACGCATCTGCTCTCTCATTTGATTACTCCCACATAATCAAGCACAGTCTCACAAATATAAGAAAAAATATTTGACAATGATATGTTTAAATCCAAATCATTCAGACATCTTGTCTGGGGTCAATAATTCATTGAATTCTATCCACGTATCTTCGGTCAAAGACATAAGTTCCTTCCAAATTTTCAATGATCGTTCAGGTATGTCATTTTCCCCTCTAAACACGGACTTCAAAGCTTCATCAGTCCATTGCAAAACAACAATGTTTTTCTCACCAGGTGTAGTTTCGGCGTTAAAATAGACGGAAAATTCTCCTCTTTGACCCGCACCTCTGTAAGTTTCAGCGGCTTGGTAAGCTAAAGTTGCTACTTTCCTAGCTTGACCCGGATTCGCCTTGAAAACTCTCTTAATATGAAACACGATAACCTCCAATATATACAGTTTTCCACATCTTCCACACGAAATCGATCAGATAGATTGAAATAAGGGATCTAGCTAATCAATCTTTCGATCTAAAAACTACCTACTCCGAAACACAGAAAGAGAAACAAACACAGCTGCGCCAATGAAAGCAGAACCAATAACACAAACCGACTTATCAACACCAAAACCGGAGCACATAGTAATGTAATAAACAGTTGCCACTATCAGGGCGGGAAGCCATGACCTAGAAATTGCATTTTTTGATTTCTCATTAATCATGGCATAATCATACACTTATGGAGTAAATATGTTACCTCCAAAAAAATAAATTGAAATCTTTCAGCCCGAATTTCCATAGTAAATATGTTCAGGTACTACAATGATCGCGGAACGTCTGTCCTTTTTCACAGCCTGGTCGAATTCCTCCCAGTCAGGATGCTCTTTTCCACTCGCTGAACTGTATATTTCACGCAGTGCCAGTCGCAAACTCTCTATTGAGGTCACTCCTGGAGATAATATCTGAGCATATCCCTCTAGAACCGCATAGTCACCCCAGTCGCTCCTAGACACCATTAATGAGCAGCGAGAGTTACGTCGTAAATTAGCCAATTTGGCACTGCCAGGAGAGACTGTAAATGCAACACCACCATTCACAATTCCAACTGTTACTATACTCATTTGAGCTGCACCACTTCCACGAAATGTAGTGAATACCGCGTTGTGGTTGCGCTTCAAAATTCTCTCTACTTTTTCTAATCTCATTTAATCTCCTTAATCTGCTGCCCCGTCAATTTAGGATTTAATTATGTGGAGACAGGACGTCCTTCAAGCTCTTCATAAACTATGTCACCCAATTCACGTAGCTTGGGAAGCTGAGAATCTTGCCAGATATGACTTCGTAAACAAAGTTTTTTCGATTCTACTTACCTTTTATAAATTGGATACCAGCTGTAATAATCCATGACTAGTAACACCTGAAGTAAGAAATTGCAGTCAGCGTAAAGAAATGAAAATTCCAAAAAAGTGACCCTGACGCATATTCAAATTATAAATATCACAAAATAAAATAACGTACCGCTGGATTATTCCAATTTAGTTGTTATTTGGTAATTTTATCTACTATTCGAACCAACAGGAGATACTATGAACTCAAAAACTTTAAGTGGTTGGATGTTGACCATTGCGCCTATTTTATTCGTCTTGGTGATATTCATTGCATGGCCCGCAATTATTGGTGAAA
Source organism: uncultured Dehalococcoidia bacterium (assembly GCA_964343265.1). Lineage (GTDB taxonomy): Bacteria > Chloroflexota > Dehalococcoidia > Lucifugimonadales > UBA826 > CAYFIW01. The sequence continues at coordinate 27,892 of CAYFIW010000021.1, forward strand.
GTGATACTCCCGCCGAAGAAGTGAACCTCATGCTCGATAAACCTATACTATCTAGTATATTCACGCTTCTCGGCGTAATAATTATGGGCTCACTGTCTATAGGTTTTACTCTACTAGCGTGGGCACGAGCCGATGGGTCAACAACAGTAGGTACTTTATCCTCTATCGCTGCCGTTATTTTTGTTGCTGTGACCTCTATAATTTTTGTTGGCCTGGGCCTTACCTATCCGATTATCGGTGAAGGTGCAGAAAATCTGGCAGAAGCTGAAACACTATTAGTGGTAAGTAATTCAATGTTCGCCGCTGTATTTCTAGCATGGACAGCAGGCAATATCATTCTAGGTACAGCACTTCTTATTGAAAACAAAATCAACCGAATAGCATCGGGGTTGTTACTATTATCAGGTATTCTGTTATTTCTTTTGCACATCGTGGCAGGAAGTGATATTGACTTAGACGTTATATGGATTGTGCCATTTATGTCAGCCCCGATATCGGCTCTAGTTCTCGGAATATTTGCCCTACGATCCGAATAATTTACTGTTAACAGGTCAAAATATTAAATCTCTATGATTTATTGTTTGCACAGAGGTCGCTAATATCGGTCTCTGTGCAAACTTATATTCTCCCAAACAGGCGAAAAAAAGGTGTGATCCTTAATCAAGATAAATAGGAAATACTAATAGTAGTATCCGCAGTAAGGGACCAGTTAAATCCTGAAATGCCCTTGGATCACTCTACAAATCCGATGCACTTTGGCCACCATTATCAATTAATATCTGACTAATTCTTTCATTTATTTTTAGTTTCTCAGGACTTTGCATAACCGTTAGTTTTACGCCGCTAGCAGTATCCAGTGGAGTTAACCCATTTCCGTCAAGTGAATTAACATTGGCTCCAGAACTTAGTAAAAAAGATACCATTTCTTCCAGTTGGAAATACACAGCCCAATGAAGTGGTTTGCCCTCATCTTTATTTTTAGCTGTGATTTCTATGTCAGCCCCGTTATCCAACAACAGTTGCACTATTTCCGAATTGTCTTTTAGTACAGCTAAAATTAGGGGCTCAACACCCTCAAATGGTTGTCCTTTTGGTATTGGGTAGTCATTTATATTGGTTCCAGCACCAATATGTTGTTTTATGATCGGCAAATCCTCTTTGTCGATTGCGGTGAGTAAATCAGTAGAAGGGGTACCTATTTCAGACTTTGATACGTCTTCGGCAGTGTCACCACAGGAGATTAGGGCAATAGAAGTAAGCATAAGGAACATACCAAGGTAAAGTGTCTTTCTCATGTTCTTATATTAAAATCGTGAGACGATAGAAATCAATTACTAATCGGTCGCTAGACTACTATTAACTGTGCTAGCGTACTAATTTTTCCAGTAAGCTCTATTAGTATTCATCTATGATTATGCCAGTACAACATCACTTAAGGCGAAATCCTTACTTTTACATTAAACGGTTATTGAAGACATATTTGGGAGAGACTTGTTATGGGTTTAGAGTTCGTTAATCCTAAAAACGCCCCTCAACCGGCTGCAAATTACAGCAACCTCGCCATAGTGCCGGCAGGTTACCGACTGCTGGTCATCGCTGGACAAATCGGCAATCTTTCAGACGGCAGTATAGTTGAAGGACTGGAAGCTCAGTATGAACAAGCCATTTCAAACATAAATGCAATTGTTGCTTCTGAAGGCGGAGATTCAACAAACATAGCAAGAA
>CAYFIW010000022.1:0-26711 GCA_964343265.1 uncultured Dehalococcoidia bacterium
ATTCGATTGCAAGTGAAGGTGATCTTAGTGAGGATTCCCAAAATAAACTCAAGACTGCAATCGATGAATTTAAGCAAAGTGGGTTAGTTAGTTAAATGGCGAGTGTACGACAGATAGCAAGACGTATTCGAAGCGTCGAAAACACTGCTAAGATTACTAAAGCAATGTCTATGATTGCTGCTTCTAAGTTGAGACGTACTCAAGACGCTGCAACTCAAGGGAGATCATACGCAGATAGTATGTCTGAGATGGTTTCTAATGTGATGTCTCAAGCTCAGGATGATGAATTGTCACAGCCTCTTGCAGAACCTCGCGAGATTACCAATGTTGGTCTCGTGCTAATAACCCCTGATAGAGGCCTAACAGGAGGACTGAATTCTAATGTTCTTAGAGCTGTAGGTGACTTTATCGGCCTTCAGCCCGTACCTGTTAAAGTGGTTGCTCTGGGTAAAAAAGGAATTGATTATGCAAGGAGGAGCGGATTAGAACTGATAGGGCAACTCTCTGGAATCAGTGATCGTCCTACGTCTTCTGATACCTTACCTATTTCGAAATCTATAATTGACGCGTTTATAAACGGGCAGGTTGACTCAATACATGTAGCCTATGCTGAATTTGTAAACACCACTATGCAAAGGCCAACTGTAATCCAATTGGCCCCAGTAGTGCCCCCTGAAATTTCAAAAGTCGATAACCAAGGCTATATATTCGAGCCAAATGCAAACGAAGTTCTTACAGAGCTTTTGCCCAGATACATTGAAACCCTTATCCATCATGCTGTGTTGGAGGCTAGCGCGAGTGAGCAATCAGCTAGGATGGTGGCGATGAATCAAGCTACGGACAATGCAAATGAGATGGTTGAGGATCTTACTCTTTTGATGAATAAATTGAGGCAAGAAACTATCACTAAAGAGTTGCTCGATATAGTAGGTGGCGTAGCGGCCATAGAGAATTAGTAATATAAATTTTGATAAAACCTTTCTCAGGTTAGGAGCATAAGTAATGGCAACCGGAAAAATAGTTCAGGTGATTGGAACCGTTGTTGACGTGGAATTTCCCCCAGATGGTATGCCGTCCATTTACAACGCTTTAGAGACAAAAATTGGGGATGATGCCCTTGTTTTAGAGGTAGAGCAACATATAGGTAATAACTGGGTTAGATGCCTCGCACTTGGCCCTACCGAAGGCCTAAAGCGTGGTATTGATGCAATAGATACAGGGGCGGCTATCGCTGTGCCTGTTGGAGATGCCACACTGGGCCGTCTTTTTAACACTTTAGGGGAAACATTAGACGGATTGGAAGAAATTGATGCTTCAGAAAGATGGCCTATACACAGGCAGCCACCCTCTTTTGAAGATCAGGCCACTGAAGTAGAAGTTTTAGAGACTGGTATAAAGGTTCTAGATTTAGTGACACCCTTTACGAAGGGAGGGAAGATCGGTGCCTTTGGTGGAGCCGGAGTGGGTAAAACGGTTGTCATTCAAGAGTTAATTAATAACATAGCGACAGAACATCAAGGTGTATCTGTTTTCGCTGGTGTAGGGGAACGATCTAGGGAGGGGAATGACCTTTGGCATGAGATGCGAGAGGCCGGGGTTTTACCACAGACTGTTTTAGTATTCGGTCAAATGAATGAACCCCCTGGTATTAGAGCAAGAGTTGCTCAGACAGGTCTTACGATGGCTGAATATTTCAAGGAAGAACGAGGACAAGATGTCTTGCTGTTCGTGGATAATATATATAGGTATATACTTGCTGGTATGGAAGTGTCGGCTCTGCTAGGCAGGATGCCCTCGGCGGTGGGTTATCAGCCTACCCTGGGAACTGAAATGGGTGCTTTAGAGGAACGTATAACTTCTTCCAAGAACGGTTCAATAACTTCGGTCCAAGCCATTTATGTACCGGCGGACGATTATACTGATCCTGGAATTGTAACCACATTTGGTCACCTAGACGCAGTCATGACTTTAGAAAGATCGTTGGCAGCACAAGCACTCTATCCTGCTGTAGATCCGTTAACTTCTTTTTCGAACATTCTTGAACCTTCCATAGTTGGACAGGAGCATTACGATGTGGCGACAGGAGTTAGGCAGGTTCTTCAAAGGTATCAGGAATTACAAGATATAATTGCCATACTAGGCATTGAAGAATTATCAGATGAAGATAAGACGTCGGTAGCGAGGGCCAGGAAAGTTCAAAGATTCTTGACTCAGCCTTTTAACGTTGCTGAAGTATTTACTGGAAGCCCAGGTAAATACGTATCAGTTCGTGATACCGTGCAAGGCTTCAAGCAAATACTTGATGGAGAACATGACGATATACCTGAGCAGGCTTTCTACATGGTGGGAACTATAGATGAGGCAGTAGAGAGAGCGAAACAAATGTCAAGCGAAGAATAAACAGGGTAGGGCAACTCATTTTGAATGTGGATATAGTTACAACAGAAGAAGTAGTTTATTCTGGTGCTGCTGACATTGTCATTGCTCCAGGATCGGAAGGGCAGCTTGGTATACTCCCAAGGCATGCCCCTTTATTGACATCCATCAAACCAGGGGAAGTGGTGTTGCGTAATGGTACCCAAGAGTCCAGTGTACCTGTCAATGGAGGCTTCTTAGAAGTAAAAGACGACAAAGTAACGATTCTAACGGTAATGACTTAATAAAACCGTAGGCCAGAAACTCTAACTTTTATGGTTATATATAGAAAGTTATGGTAAGAGTCTGTTGCCTATCTGAACTCTTTCATGTAGAAGGTCATGGATTGCAAAGATAAAACTGGATCTATGTTTCTCATGATCACATGTTTTGGTACCACTGGAGCCACCGGAGCGTAATTCAATATGCCCTTGATGCCATGTTCAACAAGTAGATCGATTACCCCCTGAGCCTGTATTGATGGTACGGCTACCACACCGATATCTATATTTCTTTCTTTAAGAGTTATGGAGATTTCGTCCATAGGTTGAACGTATATGTTACCTAGACGAGATGATATTTGCTCAGGATCGCTGTCAAACGCTGCAACTATCTCAAAGCCTTCAGGAGTGAATCCAGGATAATTTATTATGGCGAGCCCCAAGCGTCCTACTCCTACAAGGCAGGCTCTCCATGCATCATTGATACCTAATATAGACCTAAGTTCTTCAAGTAGTGATGCGATTCTATATCCGCGCCCTTGTTTTCCAAAACGTCCAAAATAACTAAGGTCTTTGCGTATTTGCGCAGGGGTCATTTGAAGTAGATCTCCAAGGCGCTTGGAATTAATGACCTCGATTCCTTGATCACTGAGTTGACTAAGAACTCTTGCATAGAGAGGGAGGCGTAAAACTACAACTTCTGGGACTGAAGATTGATTAATTTTAACTTCCTTTATGGATATTAAATAGACATGTTACGTTAGTTATATATTGATCGATATCATTATTTGGTTGACTTGATATTACTGTTGATCCAAAGAGTCAACTTTCATTAATTTTTGGAGTATAACTTAAGCCATGGTAATTGTGAAATGAAATACTAGTCTCATATATATATTTAGTAATCTAAGCTTGACATTCCTCAACTAGCTTGCAACCTTGACTCAATTTCGTGAGCGTTGCTAGAATTGCAAGGCTTTTTTATAAAAAACACCTGTTAAGTCTAAATGGAACGTTAGGGATACTTTCCGGTACTTACTTTTTGATTTTTTCACTTTGGAGGTAATTAATGACCGAAGAGAATGTGGAGTTGCATAGAGGATTAAGAGAGGTTTACATAGACCGTACTACCTCTAGTTACATCGATGGCAAGGAAGGAAAACTATATTATCGTGGCTACAACATAGACGATCTTGCCACGAATTGTTCCTTCGAGGAAATTATCTATTTGGTAATGATGGGAGATCTTCCTACTGAGTCTGAGCTAACGAATTTCACTACTGAGCTGCGCTCGAATATGACTATTCCGGATCAGATTGTGGATGTTATAAGAGCGACTAAGGAAGCACATCCTATGGACGTCCTTAGGACTGCCGTCTCAGCGTTGGCAGCCTTCGATGATGAAGTAGATGATAATTCTCCAGAAGCGACACTTAGGAAAGGGACTAGGCTCACAGCTCAGGCTCCCACTATAGTCACTGCCCACGCCCGGATCAGAGACGGAAAAGACCCAGTTCAACCAGACCCTAACTTAGGGCTGGCAGCAAATTTTCTTTATATGCTTTTTGGGGAGGTGCCCGACCCTAGAGACGCGGCATTGATAGATAAGGATTTTGTGTTACACGCCGAGCATGGGTTGAATGCCTCATCATTTGGGGCGAGAGTTTCAGCATCTACCCAAGCAGACCTTCATTGCGCTATAACTACTGGTATTTCTGTACTTAAAGGCCCCTCTCATGGAGGAGCAGCTGAATCTGTGATGACCATGGCTTTAGAGATAGGTAATGAAGAAAACGCAGAAAAGTACATTAAAGATACGTTAGCGGGTGGTGGCAGAATCATGGGATTTGGACATAGAGTATATAGAGCTGTGGATCCTAGATCTCTTCACCTTCAAGATGATCTTAAGGAACTTGGGGAAAGAAAAGGTGAACCGAAATGGTATTCAATATTACAACAGGTTCTTGAGGCAATGCAGCCATATGCTAGGCGAGGAATTTGTCAAAATGTAGATTTCTTTTCTGGTGCCATGTATTTTCTACTCAACATACCGGAAGACTTGTTTATATCGATATTTGCCATGGGAAGAATTCCAGGGTGGACGGCACAGGTTGTTGAGCAATTCGATAACAATATACTTCTAAGACCACGACTACAATACGTAGGGGACTTAGATAGGCCGTTTATTCCAATTACGGAAAGATAATTATTGTCTGGGTGGTTATTAAGAAGGGAAAGGAGTCAATTTGGGTAAGGAAGTATTGAACGAAGAATGTGTACATCACTGGGTGTTGGCTCAGCCAAATGGTCCTACCAGCAGTGGTGTGTGCAAACACTGTGGGATAACTGAAGAGTTTAGAAATTCTATGCCAGGATCTGGATGGGATAGAAGTGGACAGGCGAAGAAAACTAAGCAGGCCAATACTTAGCAAATAACAAAACAAGCTTTATTTATTAGCTAAGATTATCAGTGTTCCAGATATTACAAAAAATAACTTTATCCATTTCGTGAATAGCCTTGGGTAATATCGCTTCCGATCCAGTGTCGGATTTGTTGAAGAGAACTATAAAAGAATTGGGGTCAATCTCTTTTGACACTTTTATGGACATAGCTCTTTATTCTAAGTACGGTTATTACAACACACAAGAACCGTTTGGTAAATTTGGAGACTATTACACAAGTCCAACATTACATCCAGCATTCTCATCATTTGTAGCTCTTCAGATTCATTTTATGTGGGAAATATTAGGACGACCTAATCCGTTTACCGTGATTGAGATAGGATCTGGTTGCGGTGTAATGGCAAGGGATATAATTTCCTCACTAACGCTTTCAAAAACAAAATGCATAGATTCTCTGAGATATCTGGCTTTTGACAGAATTTCGCAAGCAAATACTCCTGATGAAATACAAACTGTTATTTCAGAGACGGTGTCTGGATCTTTGGCGACTGGTGTCGTGATTTCTAATGAATTAATTGACGCGTTACCTACCAAAATGGTTGAAATACACAAGAATGAGATACAAGAGATATGCGTGGGATTAGATTCTGAAAATAAAATTATTGAGATTATTGATAAGGACAGAAGCGAAAGTCCAGAATTAAGAGATATTGTGGGTGACACCTCAAAAATAGAAGGCTATAGAGGTCCAGTGAGATGTGGAATAGAAAGGTGGATGTCTAATATTAGTAATGTGCTCTCAAAAGGGTTTCTAATTACTATAGACTATGGGTTCGAGAATTCTATTTACTATTCGATGAACAAATCACATCGTCTGCTGCAAACCTACTACAAACATATCGAAACCTCAAACCCATATCAAAGAGTAGGATTGCAAGATATAACAGCCCATGTAGACTTCACCCATTTTAGCGATTGTGCACAGGATGTGGGATTTCGCTCCTTGGCATTTATATCACAACGCGACTGGCTTAATCATTTACATTTTGAAGACTTTATAAACCGTGATCTTAGAGATGGTAAAGTATCTCTAAGAGAGCTCAATTTTATTAGAATGCTTACAGACCCAGAAGGATTAGGCGGATTTAAAGTTGATGTTCAAGAGTTGAACACGGGAATCCAAAGCTATGATGAACTAATTCCGGACAGCGTAGTTTCACGCAATATATGGAAACTTCCAAGGATTTCGAATTTACACATGGCAGGTCAATTGTTCCAAGATTAGTTATTTCTCATTAAAAGGTTTTGGTAAATATCTCCTAGCTGTGGTGATAAACCCTGTGTGTCCTACCATGCGGTGCATCGGCCTGACGCTCCTCCCTTCTATTTGCCAAGGTCTTTCCATAATTTCACGAGTTGATATCAGGGCATATTTACCAGACTTTCTAAGAGATTCGACTAAGTCACTTACTTGCATAATAGTAGGAAGAAACGTTAATAATACACCTCCCAATTTCAAACTGGTGGATATATTTTCTATACAATGCCATGGCTCCGGCATGTCCAATACAGCACTGTCGAAATCCGATTCTATATCTTCTTCTTGGAGGTTACCTACTTTGAAAGTCACATTTTGAGGAAATTCTGCGACGATTTCCAGATTTGATTGGGCTAGTTTAGACATGTCTTCTCTTATGTCGTAACTTATTACTGACCCTGTAGACCCTACAGCATCAGATAAAGCTATAGTGAGAGCTCCCGATCCTGACCCTGCTTCTAACACTTTGGCCCCGGGATAAACATTGGCATATGAAAGAATTATTCCGATATCCTTGGGGTAGACAACAGTAGCAATTCTTTTCATGTTCACGGTGAATTCGGCCCTAGTGGGTCTAAAGGCAAGAAGGAAATGCCCTTTATTCGTAGTAATCCAAGAACCTTCCGACTGACCTACCAAATCTTCATGTTCTACGTTTCCTATGTGTGATTCAAAACGTTTACCAATAGCCAATGTGAACATGTATTGACGTTCTCGTCTATCCCATAGGGTTACCGTTTCACCGTATTCAAACAAGCCTTTTCTTTTCAAATTAGAGGAATGAGTCAAATAACTGTAATCAAAGTTTATTCACTTCGGCCAATATGTCACTAGGGTTTAAATCTATGGCTTGATCATAAATTTTACTAAACCTAACGATACCTTTTTTATCAATTAAGAAAACAGATCTTTTTGGGACTCCTGTTTCGTCGTTAAACACTCCAAAGCTTTGGGTAGCCTTGCCATGTGGGTAAAAATCAGACAATATTGGATAAGGTATTGAGCCAAAAGTCCCTGCAAATGCAGCCTGAACTGCTTTTGAATTACAACTGATACCCAGAACCTGGGTATCTGTTTCTTCGAAGGCCTCGTTGTAGAGACGAAACGAAGAAACTTGGTGAGTTCAACCACCTGTAAATGAATGAATGTGAAAAGACAGAACTACGTTTTTCTTTCCTTTAAATGAGCTTAATTTCACTGGCTCCCCAAAGTGGGCAGGCAGTAAAAAGTCTGGAGCTTCTTCTCCCGCATTAATCATGTGATACTCCCGTTTAAATAATTTTTGACTCTTTTATCCTGCAATTGGATAGGCTAAGTTTACTACACGAATTTTAAAATCAGTTATCCAGTTCTATAAATACAATAAAAAGCTAGTAGCGACTGTAATAATGCTATTAAATGGAGCCAACGGGCGGAATTGAACCGCCGACCTATTGTTTACGAAACAATTGCTCTACCCCTGAGCTACGTTGGCCAATCTATGAGTGAGCGTTAAATTTTAGCATAGGAGGGATCTGCGCATACCTAATTTGATGTACTCTACGGTCTATCTTTACACCTTTGCCATTAACAGGTCGATTGGCAAAATCATGTAATCTGTGGGTTACTGAATAAATGTACAGGATGAATACAAATGATGAAAATAATCTCTCATAGAGGATATTCCTCACAAAGACCAGAGAATACTATATCTAGCTTCGATTATTCCTTAGAAAAAGGATTTCCATATATAGAACTTGATATTCATAGTACTCTGGATGGAATACTAGTCGTAATGCATGATGAAACAGTTGATCGTACAACGAATGGTATTGGCGAGATAAAAAACTTGACGTTTAGTGAGATAGAAAATCTAGATGCCGGTTCTTGGTTTGACGAAAAATTTTCCTTCGAAAGAGTGCCGACTTTGGAAGAGATTCTAAAACGTTATGCTGCTAAAGCTCATCTTTTTATTGAGATCAAATCTGAAGAAACTAACCTGATGAAATCATTGAGAAGCTTACTCATAAGGTACGAATGCTTGCCTCTGAGTCAGGAAAGTTACAGTGAAGCCAATTTGGCTTTGCCAGGTGTTACAGTAATATCTTTTGTTCCAGATCAAATAATCAGAGCTAATGAAATATTGCCTGAAGTGGAACTCGGATTTTTGTTAATGGAACCGGACGATTCAACAATCAATTTTTGTTTGGACAACGAAGTAAAGGGATATTTTCCGTATTATGGGTCTTTGACAGAGGATATCGTTTCTCTAGCACATTCAAATGGTTTGTATGTGGGGGCGTGGGGGATGGAGACTCCTGACGATTTAGGGAAGCTATTAAATCTAGGTATAGACGGGGTAACGGTCAATTGGCCTGAATCAGCAAGAAAAGTTTTGGAGAAAGGCAGACCTAGTTAAGATGGTATTTTAAATTCAGATTTGATTTTTTGGTCTTCGATTTCTGCGATTCTTGATCCTTCTTCTACGTTGACCCATTTTAAGATAATGCCACCCATTACAATAATTACAAGGATGGAAAATACTGCAGCCCTCGTGTCCAAGATTCCAGTGATGAGTACGTATAGCATAGGACCAAATACCGATGAAGCTCGGCTCATAAACCCAAAGAATGAAAAAAATTCTCCACTTCTAGTTTCGGGGGAGATTTTTGCAAATAGGCTTCTTGCTAATGCCTGACTTCCGCCCATGACCAAACCTACTCCGACCCCTAAAATAAGCCATTGGTACCCGACTTGTAGTCCCAGTGGTTGCCATATAAATTTCCGGACCATGACTGGCCACCAATCCAATGTCCCCTCTCCTAGTACTGAAGGATGTAATTGACCAATTGCGTTCATATTGTCTAAAGGGCCTCCGGCAATTGAGATACTGTACTTAGAGTCTGCAAATTCAGAAACTGTATTTACAAACGTTTCTGCTTTTCTTAAAGATAATTTGCTGTCGTTTTCTAAACCTCCGGAGACTTTGTTCCAGTGTTTTTCGTTTTCTGAATCTCCCAATTCTGGAGACGAAGTTACAATATATATGTTTTTATCGGAGGCATAATTTAATTGATAGTCATGCAGGGTGTGAAGTGATGGTATGAGTGGTGCTATCCCAACTCCAAACATAACCATAATCACCCAACCTGATAGGGCGATCATAAGGGCATTTTTGGTTGTCAATAATGTTGCTAGTTTTGCAAACACTATGGCCCCACCTGCGGCTACAAATTGAATAATAAGTATCGTTGCCATATTGAAAGTGAGCGGAATACCTAATGTGTCTGCTGCAAACGCTCCCGCAACTCCCATAACCGTTTGTATGCCGTCATTGAAGAGCAAATAAGCACCTAGGTACAGCAATAGGACCTTAAATTTTTTCAATTCTTTAAAAGTGGTTATCAGTTCTTTGGCGCCTAATCTACTTATTTGTAGAATACTTAGCCCTTGTATCCGATTTATAATTGGCGGCTCTGGGATAACCCTTAAAGTCCAGAGTGCCCAGCCAAACCACCAGATTCCTATGGATCCTATCGATAGCCTAGTGACGAGATCGCTTATTTCGCTTCCTTCCGACACAGTTATTAATATCAAATGTATTACGAGGAGCAATCCGCCACCTACGTAACCGTATGCGAATCCTCTAGAACTCACATCATCTAGCAGTTCTTTAGGTGCTATATGCGGCAAAAACGAATTATAGAAAACAAGACTTCCGGCAAATCCAATATTTGCTAGCAAAAATGATCCAAATACCCATGCCCATGGCCAGGGGGTATAAGCAGATATGAAAACTAGCATAGTAAACAGTGAGCCGGCGATTGTGTATACGCAAAGGAGTGTTTTTTTTATGGGTATTCTGTCTGCTATTACTCCAAGTATAGGACTAGATAAAGCGACTATAGCCGTGGATAAAGCGATCCCCAAACTCCATAAAGAGCTTCCGGTGAAAGTGATTCCCAAAAATATTTCTTGTTCACCAAATGCGTCTTTAAATAGAAAAACGAAATAAACCGGGAATATTGCAGCAACTCCGCTAGTGGCAAAACTCGAATTAGCCCAGTCATACATACACCATGCGCGAATAACTTTGCGTTTCGACTCTGGTAAATTGCCTAATTTACTAATGGACATACACTCTGCCTAGAGATTTATGAAACCTATCCCATTGAATTACAATGTAGTAGACATACTATTACTGAGGGAGCTGAAACTCTAGTAGAAGTATTGAGTCATAAATAGACATAATTTCAGGATGGAAAAATATGCTTGACTACTATTCGATATTGGATCTAATGGAATCTGAGGACCGACAGATACAATCTGCTGCCAGGGAATATTTAGACTCAGAAATAAGTTCCTACGCTTCTGAATGGTGGGAGCAGGGAGATTTTCCACGAGATGTTATTCCTGCTATGGGAGAGATGGGATTTTTAGGATCCAATTTGCCAAAAGAATACGGCTGTCCTGGAGTAGGAAATATCCCATACGGCTTGATTATGTATGAGCTAGAGAGGATTGATTCAGGTCTAAGAAGCTTTGCGAGTGTGCAAAGTGCTTTAGTAATGTATCCGATAAGCCGTTATGGAACGGAGGAACAAAAGCAAGAATTATTACCCAAAATGGCCGAAGGGAATTTAATTGGTTGCTTTGGCCTAACTGAGCATGATGGAGGTTCAGATCCAGGGGCCATGAAGACGACAGCTCATCTGGAAGGTGAGACGTACATTCTCAACGGTACTAAAATGTGGATCACTAATGGAAATATAGCAGACGTTGCTTTGGTCTGGGCTAAAGATCAGGAAGGTATTGTAAGAGGTTTCTTAGTTCCAACTGATTCGGCAGGATTTACCGCCAATAAGATCCAACGAAAAATGAGCATGCGAGCCTCGGTCACGAGTGAATTGGTTATGGACAATGTCGAGGTGCCTGCTACCTCATTACTACCTGGCGCCAAAGGCCTTTCCGCGCCTCTATCATGTCTGACACAAGCAAGATATGGAATCGCTTGGGGTGCGCTTGGTGCCCTAGAGGCGGTTTATGAAGATTCCTTGTCTTTTTCAAAATCTAGAAGTACATTCGGAAGATCAATTGCTAGCAGGCAACTTGTGCAAGACAAACTTGTGGACATGATAACCGACCATACAAAAGGGTTATTGTTAGCATGGAAATTGGGGAAGATGAAAGATGAAGGAACTATGAATTACAACCATGTTTCAGTAGCAAAAAGGGAAAATGTACGGTCAGCATTGAAAGCTGCCCGTACGGCTAGAGAAATTCTTGGTGCCAGTGGCATCACGCTTGATTATTCAGTGGTAAGACACATGTTAAATTTAGAAACAGTGGATACTTACGAAGGTACCCGAGATGTGCATACCCTAATTATAGGACGAGATATAACAGGCGAAAATGCGTTAGTGTGACTTTGACTCTAAAAAAATGACACACCGACCACACCACCAACGGTAAGTATTATGCCCATAGTTCTCATTATGAGATCTTTTCCTTTAACAGACTCCTTCAATAATCCAATAAGTGGGATACTAAGGATAAGACTGAGTATGAACACAAATAGTGGGCGTGTCGCCAACACTGTTGAGGTTAAGTAAACATCCCCAGAATATATTGCGCGGAAAAAGAAGAATATAGCAAAAAATACCAAGAGTATTTCCGTTATAGCTATCAATCCCAGAGTTTTTGGTTTGCTCATCAATTTTTTGATTCCGTTTCTGGCTGTCTGAGTAAAAATTAAAGTTCCACATACGAGTCCTCCACCTAGGCCTCTCAACATAAACTGTGCTTCCAGAGTCATGTCGCCTGTAATGGTTTTTGATAGGAATTGACTTAATCCGAAAGACATACTGGCGGCAAATAAAACCATCATTGCGGTTACGTCATTTTTCCTAATTCCGGTGGCCATTCCTTGCGGGCCAATTGACACAAGCACAGCACCCGAAACTGTTATTAATACACATATCAGGCTCAGTGTTGTCACAGATTCTCCCAGAAACATGAAAGCCAATAATGCGACAAATATGGGGTAAGTCGATACAACTGGAACCACTTTAGAGACGTCTTGAGACTCCATGACGAGAAACATGGACACTAGGTAAGTTCCAGAAAAAACACCTGATAAGAGTGCCACTGAAACCGTGCTAAAACTGTAATCTGAATTTATGGCTAGTGGGACAGCCGAAAGTCCTAATAGAATTTGTGTTGCGCCGACAATCGACACGAAAACTTTTCCACTATTGACATGCTCAGATATGAGAATTTTATCTAGGACTGAAACTAAGGCGAATGTGAATGCGCTAGCTCCAGCAAAAATCATCCATTCCATTTATATACTTCCTTTTTGGAAGAACTCGTACCAGAACCTCAAGACGGATCAAAAGTCTTGACCCAGATCCCTGGGGATCCGGATATATGTTCCATAGCTTCCCTCATTGAGGCATTTGATGGATGTGCTGTCTGCTGAGAAAACCATTCTTCAGTTTGGGAAACTTCGGGAGAATCTAATTCATAGAATGTCATATAATCTGGTTCCCCTTCAACAGCCTTGAACCTCCTTCCCATTATGACCCCAGGCACGGTTTCGTAATTTGGCACATAAATTGTGTTGTACCAATTATTCCATTCAGTTTCATATTGTTTCGGTATATTCATTCTCCCCACTTGTAGGGCATCGGCAAGTGGACTAACGAGGGCAGATGACTCTAATGGATTCGGGAAAATCAAGTCGTATACGTTTCGTATATATGTTTTACCAATGACATCAGGAGACATTTTTTTCGTCCATTTGGTTGGATTGGAAAGAAAATGTTTGTATTCACTAGATTTTAGAACATTTATAGATTCAAGTTCATATATCGCTAAATGTTTTGGACCATTTAACACTGCCTCATATCTAGCGGCATTTAATACCCCAGGAACGGATAAGCGCTCAAAGACGTGTTCTTCGTTATACCAGCGATTGAATTCGTTTTCCAGATTTTCCGGAACTTCGCACCAAACAGCGAGCATACCCGTTCCTTTTTTGTTTGCCATTTAATGTCTCCTTATTACATGGATACAAATTATCCACCAATCCTGCTTCATCATCATTATTTTTAATGTGATCGTACCAGAAATGACTCTATGCTCTTTTCTACTTGATTTTTGTGAAAATTCCACGCAGCAGCATGTGGAGCTTTATGAAGTCGGACATATTCAATTATGTCTGGCCTTGAAAAAGCGAATTCGTCACTGAGGATTACAGGAACGGTATCGTCTGTTTCACTATGTATTAATAAGATGGGGACATTGTATTCATTTGTCTTTTCAAGGTAATTTAATTCTGACCAGTTAAAACCTACAATTTTAGAAACCACCTTTTTTACAGGTAAAAGAAATGTAGATGCTGGAAAAGGAAGAGTCGCTGCTTTGGCTGATATGATCCTATTTAAGTCTAGTGCCGGAGATTCTAGAATTATATTTGATATCTGATTAGATAATTTTGATTCTAATAGGAATTTCAGAACTATCGCACCTCCCATACTGTGACCTACTAAGTTAATGTTTTTCGCTCCTTTATTTAACGAGTATCTAACCGCTGATTCCAAATCTTTCCATTCGGTTATACCAAACATGTGATACCCGCCCTTATCTATTGGGGCCCCTTCATCATTCCTGTAAGTAATGAGCATCTGGTTGTAGCCTAATCTATGGAAAAGAGACGTTAGCCTTAAGCTTTCTCTTCTGTTTGATCTGTGACCATGTATAAATATTGACCAATTGTCAGATTTGTGTGGCACAACCCAGGCATCCAGTTCACCCAGTTCAGAGTCAAATTGGATCTCTTCATAGTCAAGTCCAAGTGAAGTTTTTGGGTCAGATTCATAAACAAATAAATCTGTTCGTACTCTAGACCCTTTGCGAATATCCCCATTTAAAGTTGAAATAGATCTGGTTATTCCGATATCGTGCCTCACGGGTCCACCCTCAGAAACTATGTGTCCATTTCTTCCTTCTATTCCAAGAATAGGAATAGAATATTGTTTTGTATCGTCACCATGAGGTGTGAAAGTCACATTTTTGTCGTCGATGAATGTGACCAGTGAGAAATAGTCAATTTGGCGTTTCATAACATCGAAGCCTTGACGCCTTGCATCTAGGGCGTAATAAATCACGATACATAGAATTAATGCCACTATAGTGACTAATGTTAATGCGGCAATAATTATGTAAATCAGAGACGACTCCAAAATATGCACTTTTTTTAGATAATTTTATCTTTGCTCTGCAGATACCTGTTTGTAAACCTAGTGATTAATTTATTGCCTTTACTAAGAACGGGGTCAAAATGACTAAGGGAAATTATTTCACAATCTAGTTTTTCCAATTTTTTGATTGACGCTACTCCCATAGCGACATTTTGACTAAAAAACTTTGAAGGAGGCATGAGATCACCATTTCTATGTTCCATCGCATCTCCAGCAATCAGTAGTCTTTTTTCAGGTATATAAAAACAAATACTTCCCTGTGTATGGCCTGGAGTATGAATTGTTTCAACATCGAGTTCAGTCGGAAGTTTTTCCCCGTCTGTTAATAATATTTCTGGTTCCACAATACCGCCGCGAACTATGCTCAGGAATGGATTTAAGATGAACTTGCCATAGCGAGAAAAAGAGGTGCTGTGTATGGATTTTTTTCGCGATACGATTTCGGCGTCTTTAACGTGAGCGGCTATTGGAGTACGTAGGGTTTCTTTAAAAAGCTTTGCACTCCCAATATGGTCGGGGTGGAAGTGAGTAAGAGCGATTAGATGAATATCCTTAAGTGAATAGCCAATGATATTTAATCCTACTTGTATTTTTTTTCTGCTCCAACGCCAACCTGTATCAATTAATATAGGTCCGTCGTTAGTTTCCAAAACTGTGGTGGAAGTACCCCCCAATTTTATTTGGAAAGCACCGTCCGTTAATTTTAGTATCATTGGCCTTACCATTTGGATATTTTAAACATTTTTTGCGGGGAAATGCGTTTTGAAAGTAAACAGTGTTTTGAGGTATCAATTAATTGTTTTTTAGTGTGTCGTGATTAGATTAAGTTGGCTTGGTGACTCATGATGTTTGATAAATTTGAAAGAGCGATGTCAGATGAGGATATTGACAATGACAATATTGATGTGGCTTGTGTAGGCATGTTGTCACCAGCCGAGGTATATGTAGTAGAAAATATGCCAGATCAAAATGGGGGATCAGCGTGGAAGTCCCGTCATGATTTTTTGTCTGAAGATGCCGCGATAGTAGCTACCACTTTGAAGTATTATGGTTTTAATGTCGCTATGGTTTGCAATGAATTAGGGGATGATGTGACTGGCCATAATGTGATGCTGGAATTTAATAAGCTAAGGATAAAAAACTTTTTAAAACATAACAGTATGATTTCGACCCCATACGAGGTGGTTTTTTCAGATTCACATGGTAGACGGCAATATGTTTGGAACAGGGACATATCTGTCTTGAGCACTTTGGCAACGGCCAACACTGAACTGATAAAGAAAAGTGAAGTTGTCTACGCGGATTGGTATGACTGGCCTTATAATGCCCCGGCCTTACGGAGTGCGAGTGAGAATAACAGTTTAGTATTCCTAAATCTTGAAGATAAATATTCGGATGAGGCATTGATTGACGAAATTATTGGAGTGTCGTCAATAATTCAAATAGCTCAAGAACGAGATTCAAACTTTAAGGAAACTGAAGTAATTGCCCGTTATTTATTGCATCGAGGAATAGCTGCAGTTCTTGTTACAAATGAAGATAAAGCTTGTCGATATATAACAAGAGACAGATCATATTCAATTACCCCGCCTACAATTAAAATGGTTGATGCAAATGGTGCTGGGGCGGTTTTTTCAGCAGCGTTTATAAGTGGGATAGTTAATAAATGGGATGTGAAGAAGACATTTGCAATGGCTGTGTCTGCCGCTTCTTTAAAGTGTCAAATTGCGGGGCCCAGTAAATTGAGCCTAGATGAGATAAAAGAGACGGCACAAAACTTATTATGTATTGAATTATAGGGTCTTGTTTGTATGACTGTTTTTTAGGCTTAGGACAAGATCTAATCAATTAAAGCTGGGCTGGGAAGTCCCGTTTCGTAAATATTTCTCAACGTTGAGGTAAACCAACTAAGGAAAACCGCAGATATAAATAAGATTCCACCTACCGTTAACATGGTATCGGCTGGGATCATTGTTAACAGCCCGTTGAAGATTTCAAAATTAAGGAAATTTAAGTCAGCTAAGGCTCCATTAGCTAGGTTCATGGATGCCATGATTCCGCCTATGTGGACCGAATATACTGCTCCAACTCTTCCTCGTACAGAATCTTCGGTGATCGTTTGGATCATAGTGTGCGTCAGTGTCATGTAACCTGCTTGAGCGGCTCCCATTAACATCGCTGCGAATATGGCCATTGGTAAATTAACTGAGAAGGCCATTATGAGTGGGCCAAGCCCGCTCAATACGCCTAGATTGAGAAAAAGTTTCCCTTTCATTGACTCACTGGTCACACCTGATAAACCAATTATGCTCATTAGTGCTCCAGCTCCTATTGACATCATCATTAGGCTGAAATCTGCACCTTGATCTGCATCGAATTTATACACAGATAAAACAGGTAGAACAGACTCAAATGACATAACAAATCCGCAATGGAAAAATGCCATAAGGACGATCACCCTCAGTTGTGGATGCCTGTAGACGTATGGAATTCCTTCACTAAGATTGAAAAGAAATCCTTTCTTTGTATCCATTTCTCCTGTTGAGGATGTTTTTATGCGCAGAGTTTGTATAAAACTTAATATGTAAAATCCTGAGCAAAGTAAAATTGCGAGGCCTATTCCAGTTTTATCACTATCAATTCCACTTAATATTGCTGGAGAAACCACACCTGAAAGTAGGGGTAAAATTGTCAGTGGACCCAATAACCTAGAGCCGTGTATCGTTGCCTGGCTTAATGCTATTGCGTTAAGTAATCGTTCCTTTGGTATCAAGTTGGGGACTAAGGCTTGCCCGACAGGCATTTGAGCTGATCTCGAGCAACCGGTTGCGAAACCCAGTACGGATAAATGCCATAATTCGATGGCATCAAAAAAGATTAAGGCTGCCAAGAAGAATGTGAAAGTGGCACTTAAAACAAACATGATAGCCATTACTTTTTTTCTGTCGAACCGATCAGCTAAATATCCGCTGAAAGGGGGTACTAGAACTCTTGGGATCATTTGAAGAAATGTAACGAAGCCCACGTTTAAGGATGATCCGGATATGTTCCAAGTTAGCCATCCTATCGACACTATTAAGGCCCATGTCGCAGCGCCTCCAGCCAGATTTGCGCTCCATAAGATCCTGTAATCTCTGTATTGAAGAGCTGATAAAAATCTGTTTGAAAGAATGTTATTAGTCAAAATTAATCCAAAGGTGAATATTTATTTCTACAACCGCTATTATATGCCCAGAGTGTAAATACCTTTATTTGAATATATTTCTATAAATAAAGATAACTTAATATGACATAAAAACGGAGATGCTTATATGGAAACTTTGCCGACGGAAGAAGAAGTGTTGGAATATTTTAGTACTTTGAGTAATTGGGGCCGGTGGGGGAATGAAGATCAAATGGGGACTTTAAATTATCTAGATGAAAAGAAAACTTTGGAATCAGCTGCGATGATAAATGAGGGTGTGACAGTTTCATGCGCTAGGCCCATTGTTTTTGAACCTACCCCTGACGCAACAGGACCTGCTGTACATTACATGGTGGAAAGTGGAGAAGGTTGGGCGACTGGAGATAAAATAACTTCTCGTGCTAGCCAAGCAGCTACTGATTATATTGGGTTGGTTTTTCACGGTTTTACAGTTACACATGTTGATAGCCTAGCCCATTTTTTTTGGCAAGGGAAAATGTATAACGGTCGCCCGGCTCATTTGGTTTCCACGAGCATGGGCGCAACCGAAGAATCTATAGAATTGGCTGGCAAAGGGATATTTTCTAGGGGTATTTTGGTTGACGTTCCCAAAATCAGAGGAGTTAGATGGCTTGAACGGGGCGAAGGTGTTTTACCTTCGGATATATTGAAGGCAGAGGAACAATGTGGTTTTAAAATAAAGGAAGGGGACTTACTTCTAATCAGGACTGGCCAATTAAATAGAAGAGATGTAGAGGGTCCTGTGGATTTCCGTCTTGAAGGTTCAACGGCATGCCATGCTGCTTGTCTTCCACTCTTCCATGAAAGAGGGATTGCTCTTTTGGGGACGGACACTGGTAACGATGTTATGCCTGCGCCATATCCAAAAATAATACAACCAATACACCAGGTAGGAATTGTAGCGATGGGGCTTTGGATTCTGGACAATGCAAATTTAGAAGATTTAGCAAAAGCTTGCACTGATAGGAACAGGTGGGAGTTTGCTTTATCGATAGCTACTTTGAAATTAGCTAACACAACCGGATCTCCAGTCAATCCGATTGCCATATTTTGATCACAATCATTGGACATAATTTAGCGATTAAATTAAGCTAGGGAACCGCAAAAACATAGATCTGCTCTGAGGAGACAGTTGGAGGAATAAATTGGCAAAATTTAAAGTTGTAACACAAAGACCTGCAGGCGTCACTTTTGACCTTGCTGACGAACAATATGAATTGGAAAGACAATCACTTGATCCTATTGGAGCAGAAATTTTTACGAGTGAGGCATCAACGGAGGAAGAATTTATACGTGACGCGAAAGATGCTGATGCTTTGATAGCAAGAGGACGACGAATATCAAAAAATATCATAGATTCATTAGAAAACTGTAAGGTTATTTCTCTTGGCAGCGTTGGCGCTGATACGGTGGATGTAGGAGCTGCGACCGAGAGAGGTATACCAGTTACTAATGTTCCGGATACGTTTATTGAGGAAGTAGCTGATCATACTATGATGTTGTTGCTTGCTTCTTTTAGAAGATTAAATGTTATGGACGAGATGGTTAGGACTGGTCGATGGTCTGAAGGCAGACCCTTGCTGTCTGAATTTCCTAGATTATGGGGCCAGACCCTCGGATTTATTTCCTTCGGACACGTTGCAAAGGCAACCTCAGTACGGGCAAAAGCTTTTGGAGTTCATATGATTGCATTTGACCCTTACATCGAAGAATTATCGATGACTGAGTATGGGGTGGAACCTATAAGTAGTCTTGAAGAGCTCTTACAGAGATCAGATATTGTTTCTATGCATGCTCCGTCTACACAAGAAGTACATCATTTGATGTCTGAGGATCAGTTCAGGGCAATGAAACCGACCGCCTTATTTATAAATAATGGACGTGGTCCAACGGTAGATGAGAAGGCCTTGATAAAAGCTCTAGAAGAAAAATGGATTGCAGGTGCGGGGTTGGATGTATTTGAACAGGAGCCCCCGGACCCGGAAAATCCACTTCTCCATATGGAAAACGTAATAGCGACTCCTCACGTAGCGTCAGCATCTCAGCGTATGGCGCCTGAAACCAGAAGAAGGGTAGGCCAAGAAATTTCGTTGGTATTGACTGGGCGTTGGCCTCGTACTTGTGTAAATCCTGCCGTCTTAGCAGATGCTGGTCTTAAGAGGTGGCAGCCTTATTCCATGGGTAGAGGTCCAGGATCTGGCTGAATGGATCGTATAAGTGAAGAAAACCCAGGCAGATGAAATATTTCATCTGCCTGGGTTTTCTTTTGTTATATTAGGTATTTTTGCTGAAAAAGTTAGTAAGATAGCTAGCATCCCTATAAACGCCATACTCAAAAAGGCCATTCTGTAATCTCCAGTAGAATCATATATAACCCCTGATAGCACGGCCCCAATAGCCTGTCCTGCGGTATAGAATGGTTCAGTAAATCCACGTATAGATCCCATAGAGGTTCTTCCAAAGTAATCTGCAATCGCTACTGGTGGAACCACGAGCATTCCACCTAGGGAAATACCAAATAATGCAGATATACCGATTGCTTGCAATCCAGTTTCTGAAAACATGAATAACAGGGATGATATCGCCATAATTCCTGCCACAAGGGTATAACAGAATCTCGCTGGGATTCGCTCAATAATCCAGCCCCAACCAAGTCCCCCAATCCCTGTAAATATGGCGTTTGTGCTTACAGCAGCAGCAGCTATTCCTGCATTTAGGCCGATTGATTGAATATGTGATGCGATATGGGTATTTACTCCAGAATGGATGATATATAAAAGCCCTCCGCCAATTCCAAGTTGCCAAATTGCAGTAGTTTTCATAGCTCTACTAAGTGTCCATATATTGGATTCCTGTAAACCGACATTTTTACCTTTTGCTTTACTGGGAGTCGATCTGCCGTCAGGAAGTAGATTTATGGATTCAGGCGTTTCCTGTATAAGGAGAAATGAAGGAAGCACTCCAAAAAGCAAGACAATTATCCCTAAAATGTGCCATGTGGATTGCCATCCGTATGAGACGATTAAAATCGAGGCTAATATAGGAAACCCTATCATGCCTATAGAATGACAGAATGAAAGTATACCGTTGGCCCTTCCTCTTTTCCTTATAAACCATCGAGACACTAGGACAGAGGACCCTATCTGTATTGGGCTGTTAAATATCAATCTGCCTATGCCGTAGGTAATGTAGAAGAAGATTGGGACTACGGCCCAACCTGTCAGGAATGTTGTAAGTCCGAGAACGATAATACTTATAGTAAGAACATTTCTAGCGCCGTATTTATCTATCGCCCATCCTGTACTTGGAGATAATAATGTTGATGCTAATGCTCCAGCACTCGCTGCTCCGGCAATCAATGTAATGCTCCAACCCAAATCTTCGTGCATTGGGTACATAAAAATCGACAAAGTCAGAGTTGCTGCAGCATTTCTGATAATCAGAGTCGACCCAGATGCTATGATGATTATCCAGCCATAGAAAAAAGGAGTTTTTTGAGAAATTGGTTTGGCTAAATTCACAGCAATGTTATTGATCCTGTCTGATGTTTGTGGCGAGCGATGCTAGCATGACTTCAGGATAAGGGTCAAAGACTGCCTTCCATTGAGACCGAGTTCTTATTGTGGATGATTGAATCAAAGTGCTAGACTTGACTCCGTGTTTTAAAAATAAAGTACAGGTTTTTACGAATTGAAAAATTACCGTCGTAAATAGGAGCGGTTTTAGTTTTGGCTGATATTAATGTTGCAATAATTGGCGTGGGCAATTGTGCCTCATCTTTGGTACAAGGAATAACCAAATATGCAGATGCTGGACCGGATGAAGTTATTCCCGGTTTGATGCATCCAGTATTGGGTGAATATGGAATCGGGGATATTAAAGTTGTGGCGGCTTTTGATGTGGATGCTGATAAAGTGGGAAAAGATTTATCGGAGGCTATTTTCAGTGGCCCAAACAATACTGTCAAATTCCAAGATGTGCCAAATCAGGGAGTTACCGTTCAACGAGGTATGACTCATGATGGTATTGGTAGATACACATCAGAAATTATCACTAAAGCCGAAGGTGGGACGGATGATGTCGCTGAGATACTTAAAGAGCGGGAGGTGGATGTCGTAATTAATTACCTGCCTGTGGGTTCGGAGGAAGCTACTAAATGGTACGCCGAACAGGTTTTACAGGCAGGCTGTGGTTTTGTGAATTGCATACCGGTTTTTATTGCGAGTGGCGAAAACGACTATTGGCAAAAGAGATTTCGGGAGGCTGGGGCACCCATTATTGGTGATGATATTAAATCTCAAGTTGGAGCTACAATTACTCACAGAGTTTTGACTAGATTATTTATGGACCGAGGGGTTGAACTTTTAAGGACATACCAGCTGAATTTTGGTGGCAATACCGACTTTATGAATATGCTTGATAGAGATCGCCTCGATTCTAAGAAAATATCGAAGACTCAGGCTGTTACTTCTCAAGTGGATGAATTCATACCAGATAGAGATGTTCATGTTGGTCCTAGCGATTACGTCCCATGGCTTACAGACCGTAAGTGGTGCTACATTCGCATGGAGGGAAAGAGTTTTGGAGACGTACCTTTAAATTTGGAATTAAAAATGGAAGTGTGGGATAGCCCTAACTCTGCGGGTGTTGTCATAGACGCGGTACGATGTGCAAAAATAGCAAAGGATAGAGGTCTAGGCGGACCTATAACGGCACCATCTTCATATTTTATGAAGTCGCCATTGATCCAGTACACTGATGATGAGGCCAGACAACTTGTTGAAGGCTTTATAGCCGGAGAGGAGACAGCTCAAGGTTAGATAAAGACCTTGAGCGCCCGTCTTTTATCAGAAAAGGGAGGCCCATTATTTAATGGAATACTCACTGAAAGTAGGTCTGTTTTCTCCCTACGACTTTGCTTTTCCTGGTGGCGTGAATGATCATATTTTGAATCTGCATAGTCAACTAGTAGACAAAAAGTTCGAAGCTAAAATAGTCGCCCCAACATCGACCAATAGTCCGAATGATCATGCTGATTTTATACCTATGGGTAGACCAGTCTCTATTCCTTCTGGTGGTTCTGTCGCACGAGTGTCATTATCAGTATGGATACGTCCGAGGCTCTGGAAAATGATGGAGAGAGAGCAATTCGATATTGTTCATATACATGAGCCATTTGCGAGTGCCGTGACAATGAGTGCTTTGACCTTTGATAAACCAGGTATGAAAGTTCCCACCAAGATTGCCACTTATCATTCTTATAAAGGGAGCAACCTATACAAACTGGTCTCTAATCGAATTCTTCAAAGATATGCCAAGGAGCTTGATGGTCAAATTGCTGTTTCAAAACCCGCAAAAAATTTTATTGAGGAACACATACCTGCAGACTACAAAGTTATTCCCAACGGTATTGATACAGATAAATTTTCTAAAGCGCTTCCATACCATATTTATATGGATGGGAAAATAAATATTTTGTTTGTGGGACGTATTGAGAAACGAAAAGGTTTAAGATATCTCTTATCTGCTTATAGTGATTTAAAGTGGAAATTTCCTAATACTAGGCTCATCATCGTTGGAAAAGGACCATTAGATGTTGAGTCTTCAAAGATAATAGGTGAGAGGAACCCTGAAGACGTTGTATTTACAGGTGCGGTCTCTGAAGAAGAGAAATTAAGGTATTATGCGACAGCAAATGTGTTTTGTGCGCCCGCTACTGGCCAAGAAAGCTTTGGTATCGTTCTGCTTGAAGCTATGGCTTCTTCTACTCCTGTAATCGCGAGTTCTATTGAAGGGTTTTCGGAGGTTGTTTGTCACAATCAAGATTCTCTACTGTTTGAACCAAGGAATGTCGAAGATCTTAAAAAATCTCTATCGATTTTAATTCAAACTCCCGACCTCAGAGAAAGGCTGGTGTTAAATGGTTTACATTCTGCTAGAAAATATAAATGGGACAATGTTTCTGACAAAGTGATTGATTATTACCATCAGAGTTCTAGCGACAATAATTACTCCAAGACACTTGCGAATGTGATCTGAGTCAATCTTCGCCTCCAATTAATAAATGAACAGAGAATCTCTAAGAACAATCCTTTCAAAATATTACGAAGATCCTGTATCTAGATTTTTCGACGCCCTTGGATTTAGCCCTAATGGCGTGACGATGCTTGGATTGTTAATAGTCTTAGTTTCGTCAATTTTTATATCTTTGGGCAGCCTTTTAGTCGGCGGTGTATTGATGTTTGTGGGTGCAGCACTCGATCTTATTGATGGAGGGTTAGCACGACGAAAAGGTATGGTAAGCAATTTCGGCGCTTTGTTGGACTCAGTAATTGATAGAATTCAAGAGGGTTTGGTCTTATTGGGTATTTTGGTTCATTACATAAATAAGGATCCTGAACCTGTATTTGGTATTTCAAGTATCGATGTTATTGGCCCAATATTATGCTTCACCGCCTTTGTGGGGTCAGTTATGGTCAGCTATCTGAGGGCGAGATCTGAAGGCCTAGGCATTGATTGTAAAATCGGGATTATGACTCGTCCGGAAAGAGTTTTTGCTTTAGGGATGGGTCTGATAATCAGTTTCTGGATCCCGGTATTTTTGATTTTAGTTTTGGCAACGCTTACAGTACTCGGACTTTTTACCACATTTCAAAGGCTCTATTATGCATCTGCCAAATTTGAAGAATGATTAAAGGGTTCTGAATAATTAGCAATGAGAGAATTTATTTTACTAGGCCGATAAATAAAAGCTTCATAGCAATGAAGCGTATGAAATTCTTGTTAGAAAATAGTAAATCAGATAATTAATATTTATGTTGTTTTTTTTATCCAAAATATCATTAGTTATTGTTATTTCTCTTGTTATTTTATGGGGAGTGGATAATAAAGGTATGGCGCTTGCAGATGGCATTGAGTTGAATTTGACATTTGAAGCGCAGAGTGATTTTCCCAATGGGATCTTGTTTAAATTAGACGCTATATCGGCTGTTACCATAGAAGAAGTGTCCGTACGAATGAAAATCGGACAACGTAAATCAGGCGTTTATGAATATATGGACATTGTTCCATCAAAGGAAGTCTCGTCTGAATTATTCTGGAATACCAACACATCTAGTCGCTACATACCCCCGGGTACCCCTGTTGAATATAAATTCGAGATTTTCTTTTCAAATGGTCAGCTTTTTGAAACTGAAACTAAGCGATTGATATTTGAGGACATGAGATTCGAGTGGGATGAAGTTTCAAAAGGGAACGTAGTCGTTTATTACCATGGTCCTGTCAAGTCTAGGGCTAACGAAATTTTAGATGCGATTACTTCTACAATGATTTTGATGGAACCAGTGTTGGGAGAAAGTCAGCAGGATCCCATAATAGTTACCATGTACAACAATGTTAAGGAAATGTTAGTTGCATTACCTCCAGGAAGTTCAACAATTAGACGGGAACTGATTACGGAGGGACAAGCATTTAATGATGTTGGCACGTTATTAGTTCTGGGAGGAGGGAGATTATCGACAGGTACAGCATCCCATGAAGTAATGCATATCCTTGTACATAGGTCGGCTCATAGTGTGCTTTCAGACGTTCCAGATTGGCTTCACGAAGGTCTCGCTGAGTATGCAAATGTTTCCCCTAGCTTCTCTTATGATATTGCCCTTGATTTTGCCGTTCATTCAGGAAGAGTTCTTCCTATCACATCCATGCCAGGAAAACCTGGGAATCCTGAAGATGTAATTATCTATTACGGTCAAGCTAGTTCTTTGATTGCCTATATGATTGAAATTCAAGGGCCACTAAAAATGAAGAGTTTACTTGCTGAGTTAAAAAAAGGAGTAAAAATAGATGCAGCAATTGAAAAAATTTATGGGTTCTCTAAAATAGACTTAGAGAATAAGTGGAGAAAATATATAGGAGCTGATCCATACGTGCTCCCTGTGACGGCACAGGTTTTACCTACTCCATTGTCTAGACCTACCGTGACAGTTTTATCTCTTACCCCTCAATCAGGCTCAAAACAAATTGGTTCCTTAAATAAGGTGATCAAAGAATCAGGCATTGATAAAACCGAAGAGATAACTGATGTTAACGTGAAACAAAAAAAACCTGATGCCTTTGAAGGTAAATCAGACAGCAGATCCTGTAATCAAGTTGAAAGTTTTGAGAAAACCAATAACTCTGTCTTACTAATGCTTGGCTTTGTCTTAGTTATTGCTCTGAGGAAGAGACTCTAAAAACCCCTCATTCTTTTTGTAGTTTCGTTTTTGATAAGTGGATGTATCCTTAATGTACAATTAATAGGATTACCTCTTAATGGTTTTTCTACATAACCTTATATAAACAAAGAGCTAAATGAATACACACGCTGATTGGCTTAGAGCTATTGAACAAACCTACGTTGTTAAGTTTCCAAAACAGCATCTTGCTACGTTTGGAATCACAAACTTAGATTATTTTGTCGTTACTGAACCTATATATACTGCTATTGATTCGCAAAAGAGGAATCTAGAAACTGTCGTGAGGAAAGGGAAAGTTATAGCTAAACAACCCTCTCTTGTCACTCCTACATACGCTCTTAATTTGAGTGGGTTTAGTGAGAGCGCTTATAACTATATGAGACAAGTTTCTGATGAACACGGTCCTAATAGCCCCGGTATATTTTATCAATATAAAAACCAACCTGAGAACTTGGATATTATGAGTGGGATACCAGCTGAAGTAGGTAACAGAATATCATCAGAGCTAAATGAAAATAAAAATGAATTATCAGTTGTTATAGTTGGTGTTGATGAGTTTTGGGACGTAGCTTTGATGAAATTCATATATGAGTTCACTGCTTCGTCCGCGGCGTTTAATGCGAAGGAAATGAATGCTAGAGGGCTTTTTGATCCACAATCTTCATCAGG
>CAYFIW010000022.1:26811-28154 GCA_964343265.1 uncultured Dehalococcoidia bacterium
TTTAAATCTGTGTTTGGTAGGTTTGGTGGTGCTGGTAAAGGCATTGGGCCAGTTTTAATTCTGGTAGTTATAGCAGTTGCAGCTGCCATTTGGGCCGCTAGTGGAGTTTTTACCGTTAATCCCGGTGAGGAAGCCGCTGTTAGACTATTTGGCAGCTATTCGCACACCAAGGAAACTGGTTTGCGTTGGTGGTGGCCGTCCCCAATAGGTGCAAAAGATGTCGTGAGGGTGGATGAAGTTCGTAGATTGGAGATAGGTGTCAGAGGCGACACGCTTGTTCCTAGTGAATCCTTGATGATAAGCGGTGATCCAGACGAAAATGGAAGACCTGGGGAGGCGCCAAATATAGTTGATGTGCAATTGCTAGTTCAATATGACATAAAGAATCTGAGAGACTTTCTATATAAAGTAGTTTCACCTGACGGTGCAACTCTCAAAGATGCTACAGAGACCTCTCTAAGGCAGATTGTTGGAAGTCGTCCAATTGACGATGTGTTGACAGACAAAAAAGAAGATATTCAATTTCAGACTAAAAAGAAACTCCAAGAGATATTAGACAGTTACGACTCTGGTATTAACATAAGAGAAGTAAAACTTTTGAACGTGTTTGCTCCACAAGAGGTCAAGGACGCATTTGATGATGTTGTACGAGCTAAGGAAGACAAAGCTCGAATAATAAACCTCGCGGATGCATATAAAGAAGATGTTTTGCCACGAGCTAGAGGTGAAGCAGCGAAAGCTCTCCAGGATGCAGAAGGATTCAGGCAGCAGAAAATTGCTATTGCGACAGGTGAGGCCGAAAGTTTCCTTGCAACTCAAAGAGAGTATGTGAAATCTCCAGACATAACTAGAAAGCGATTATATTTGGAAGCCATGGAAGACATATTGCCCGGTATAAGCAAAATTCTTGGAGACCCGGGTGAAGTTATTCTAATGGCTCCCGATAGTAGTGGAACAAGAGTAATTCCTGTTCCTGTTCAAGGAAACGAGTGACTTTATTCCATGAAGGCTATTTCGATACTACTTATACTAGTGATAATTGGCGCGGCTATACTGCTGCCACAACTTCTTTTTGCCGTTGATGAAACTGAAGTTGCTGTTGTTACTAGATTTGGTCAGATAATTAGTGTTAAAGAAAGTCCTGGACTCAATGTTAAAGCTCCTTTTGTAGATGCTGTAACTCGATATGAAAAGAGACTTTTGATATTTGATGCCCCACCAGATTCACTTCTGACCAAGGATAAGAAACGCCTGATAATAGACATGTATGCCAGGGGTCAAATAACAGATCCGAGATTATTTAGGGAAAGATTCGTTGATGAATCTGACGCCACTAATAAAGC
>CAYFIW010000023.1:0-26156 GCA_964343265.1 uncultured Dehalococcoidia bacterium
TTCCCTGCTGCTGCCTCCCGTAGGAGTGGGGGCCGTGTCTCAGTCCCCCTCTGACCGATCGTGCTCTCACACCGGTTACTCGTCTTAGGCTTGGTAGGCCATTACCCCACCAACTACCTGATAAGCCGCAAGCTTCTCCCAAAGCGGCCGAAGCCTTTCTTTCCACTGAGCATGCTCTATGGAAAGGTACGGGGTATTAGGCCAAATTTCTCTGGATTATCCCCCTCTTCAGGGCAAATTACTTACGTGTTACTCAGCCGTCTGCCACTAGCTAACCGGGCAAGCCCGGGTCGCTCGTTCGACTTGCATGCATTAGGCGCACCGCCAGCGTTCGTCCTGAGCCAGGATCAAACTCTAAATAATTAACGGTTTCTTTCTACTATGCAGTTGTTAAAGTGCCTCGGACTAGTGCCCGAAAAATATCGCGTCAGAAACACGACAGAGAAATAGTCTAATCAAATTAGGAACACTCGTCAACATTAAAAAGTCAAAATATTCTACAATTAGCCACAACCATCTTTAATCATGTGGAACCCAGCCCGAACGATTTATCAGCCATATCGACAATGTATCTGCTTATTGAAAGAGACGACGTAGCCCCCGGTGAAGGTGCATTTATTACATGTATAGCATTTTTCGTTTCTGCAATACTGAAATCTTGAAGTAATTGTCCTTTCTTGTCGACAGCCTGTGCCCTCACCCCAGCACCGGGTTCTGCAAGGTCATTTGATGTTATTTCAGGCATGAGAGTCTGAAGAGATTTCACAAAAACACTTTTAACCGCAGATCTATACTGCTCACTAAATCCAACCTTCCAATATTTGGCGGACATTCTCCAAAATCCTGAATATGTAAGC
The DNA here is from genome assembly GCA_964343265.1 of uncultured Dehalococcoidia bacterium. Taxonomy (GTDB): domain Bacteria; phylum Chloroflexota; class Dehalococcoidia; order Lucifugimonadales; family UBA826; genus CAYFIW01. The sequence goes on from CAYFIW010000023.1 coordinate 858, forward strand.
GCCCCGACAGTATCTTTAAAATTAATATTTGTTTTACTATATCCTTCCTTAGCAAATGCAAATACGGCGTTAGGACCAGCCTCTACTGACCCATTAACTCTTCGTGTGAAATGTACCCCCAAAAATGGTAAATTCGGATCGGGAACTGGATAAATAAGACCTTTCACCATATGAGCTTTTTCGGGAACAATTGAGAAATATTCTCCCCTGAAAGGTATTATCCTGACACCAATATCTACCCCCATCATTCTTGCAACTTCATCTGCCTGTAAACCAGCACAATTTATAATGTTGACTGCTGAAATTTCCCCGACATCTGTGTCCAAATGAATTAATCCATCACGCTTAGAAATCGAATTTACCTTTCCTCCGACAATAAGATCTCCACCATTCTCCCCAAATTGAGTAGCATAAGCCTGTGTAACTTTCTTGTAGTCAATTATCCCGGTATTAGGGGAAAATATTGCCTTAATACCAGCCGAGTGTGGCTCAATTTCATTAATTTCGTCCCTATCCACCATTCTGAGACCTTCAGCCCCGTTTTCAGTTCCTCTCCTGAATAGCTCCTCCAACCTCGGAACTTCATCATCGTTTATTGCAACAATAAGTTTGCCGCACATTTCATACTCAATATCATGTTGGTCACAAAAATCTCTTAGCAACTTACCTCCTGTTGAGCAAAAATTGGCTTTCTGAGACCCAGGAGCGTAATAAATACCGGCGTGTATAACACCACTATTGTGACCTGTCTGATGTGTCGCTACTTCCCCTTCCTTCTCTAAGACAGCGACTTTCAATCTAGGGAATTCCTCTGAAATTCTCATAGCTGTTGCAAGTCCTATAATGCCGCCACCTATAATCACCAGATCGTATTTTTTTTCTACCATTTCTTCACCATGGAAAATCAATTCGATTTTAAAACAAGATTCTATCCTGAAAGTGCTTAAAGCAACACAGAATTCAGACGAATTTTAGCACGAGAAAGTAGCTTTCTTTTGATATGGAAAGGAAAGCCTTAAAATACGTCCTACTTGAAATACAAGGACCTAAGGATGGTAATGGATGGATATCTATAAAAGGCCCACACTTGAAGATGTGTTAGCTGCAAAAAAAAGAATCGAAAGATATATTGTTAGAACTCCGCTGCATCGTCATATGGCCTTAGAACCTTTGGTTGGGTCAAAAGTTTTTGTCAAACACGAGAACCATCAAAAGCTCGGAGCATTCAAAATACGTGGCGGAATCAACTTATTATCCCAAATGTCGAAGCAAGAACTTGCAAATGGTGTAGCAACTGCATCGAGTGGAAATCATGGTCAGTCAATTGCGTATGCAGCTAGCTTATTTGGTGCCAAAGCCCATATAGCTGTACCTGAAGTAGCAAATCCAGGTAAGGTCCAATCAATGAAAAACCTTGGAGCCGAGGTGGTCCACCACGGCCCCCACTTCGGAGCTGCCAATGAATTCATGGAAAAGCTGTCAAAAGAGAAGGGCTATCTTTTTATTCACTCAGTGAAAAACATGGTTTTATATGCGGGAGTAGGAACATACACTTTGGAAATCCTTGAAGATTTACCAGAAGTAGACGTCATAATAGTACCTGTAGGTGGAGGAAGCGGAGCCGCATCTACTGCGATTGTTGCAAAATCTATCAAACCAAGCGTTAGGGTGGTTGGGGTACAAGCTTCATCTGCTCCGGCAGTATATGAATCTTGGAAGTCAGGAAAAGAAATGGTTTTTCCGATGCAAAGCATTGCAGAAGGAGTAGCTACTAACACTGCCTATGAACCCGCCTTGTCGATTTTAAGAGATCTGCTAGACGATTTTGTTTTGGTTTCAGATGAAGAGATGGAAGACGCTATACTTCTTCACCTTGAGCACTCTAGAAACCTAGTTGAACATGCTGGAGCAGCTAGTCTAGCTGCTGCCATCAAAATCAGAAGCCAATTGACCTCAAAAAATGTCGCTCTCATAGCAAGTGGAGGCAACTTATCCATGGAACATCTTTGCAGGGCAATGGAACGTTACAGGGACTAAATCCATGAGTAGTTCACAAACCGAAAAGCTTTTTCCTGAATTCGATGACCTCTATTCTCTTATACTGACAGAAATAACAGGACTTTCAGAAATAAACCTTGACTACAAGTCAAACCAATGGGAATGGGCTGAATGGAGCATTAGAAATCAACTAAGCCACATGGCTTCATTAATCCCAAGATGGCTAATAGCCCGTTGGGGTCATATACTGTTCCCAAATGGGGATCATGGATTCATAAATTTGGAAGGAATTACAAATTCCACGTCGGACCGAAGGCTTGATGATTCCATATACTGGGACACTGACCTGATCTTACCAATCTTGTGCAAATCTATAACTCTGACCCAAAATATTTTGGAGACTACCGACCTGGAATTCCTACAAAAACACAAGATTTACCGAGCTCCAACCCCGCAATGGGCAATGATGTCTAAAGCACATCCACACGGAATAACCGTTAGCGGTAGCCCTGCCTCAGGAAGTATGACCCTAGAAGCCACCTTTAGGCATATATACTTCGAAGAGATAACTCACTTATATAACATTCAAAGACTAAGAATGGCACAAGGACTGGGCTCTAATATAATCGTACCTAGAGTAGGATACTGGGTATTACCAGGATGGGACAGGAGCCAACCATAGTCTTAGTGGACCCCCTAAACCTCAACATTAAGACGCATTCTGTAGTCGTCTGGAACATTCCTAAGCCGATGATTTAAAGATTCTGATACCAATGAAACGCTTCTGGCAGAAATTTCTATCAATTTGATACCGTTGATATAGTCCATAAGTGAAATATACTCCACACCAATAGAACCACTTGGATCCTGAATTGAAGTAGTCGCGTTGTGCCAATTACCCAGCGGAAATGCTATCCCTGTGGATTTAAATCCATTTGCGGCAAATGCGCTAGCCTCACAAGACCCTGCACTCATAAGATGTCTCTGAGATGCAAAGTCAAATTGTTTTTTTAGTATCGAATCACGAGCTCGTATAATCACCTGCTCTGCTTCTGCATCGAAAGTATATGATGCATCTCCTGTTCTAATGATTGGTCCATTGCCCTGAGCTACTCCCGGTATAACAGAACTAGTTTCTACAGACACCATCACAGTATCCCCTGGGATCAAATCGGACTGAGACAACAATTTTGCCCCTATAAGACCTACTTCTTCTGCTCGTGTGAAAATTGCATAAACTGCCGTATCAGACGGATTCCTTTTAATTTCTTGCATGGCAGATATTATTGAAGCACAGCCAGCAATGTCATCCAAAGCTCTCATATTTATTTGCTGATCGTGAATATCAATATCAGGCAAATCAAAAACTATAGGAGTCTCCTTAGGTAAATCGTGGTCACTGACAACCTCCACTTCTCTTTTCTCTGGGGGCCCAAACGGTAACAATTCACAAGGCAATCTAACTCCATTTCTGTCAAAAGAAAAAGCTGGAGTGCTCTCTCGATAAAAAACAGCTACCGGTACCCCTCCTAAAGCACTAGCTATGATTTTCCCTGAATGCGTCCTGTTAACTTCAAAACCTGGATGATCCATGTGAGCTACAAATGCAATCGATTTAGAATCACTTCCCCTCCCATCCACACGTGCAACAATATTTCCATATCTATCCTCTATAAACTCAATTTCGGATTTAACAAGAATGTTTTTAATTTTGTCTGACACTAAATATTCATGAAATGAAGTGGCAGGGCACGATGCAAGTTGTCCTATAACTTCATGATGTTCTGGCTTCAAATTGTCCGTTTCCATAAATCTACCTCCGATTTACGTGTCTAGGAGATATTGCATTGAGATGAATTTTTCACTGGCTTATACTGCTTTCAATATCAGATTAAAACATAATTCCAGAAACGTTTTCATTAGTAAATTAACTATTTATCAATTTTAGGAGGTTATATATGGAACTCGGATACTTCACTATGCCTTTACATCCGCCTGGATCCAATTTAACAAAAACCCTAGACGAGGACCTAGCCCAAATAATACATCTAGACAAACTTGGGTATAGAGAAGCGTGGATCGGAGAACATTTCACAGCTGAATGGGAAAACATCCCAGCTCCAGATCTATTTATAGCCAAAGCTCTAGGGATGACAGAAAATATTGTTTTGGGCACAGGGGTCACTTGTATGCCTAACCATAACCCATTCATGATAGCTCATAGAATAGCGCAATTGGATCATTTGGCACACGGAAGATTTCAATGGGGAGTAGGGTCAGGAGGTTTCCCTGGAGATTTTGAGGTTTTCGGATTTAATCCTGATGAAGGGGAACACAGAGTAATGTCTAATGAAGCGGTTAAGCTTGTTTTAGATATTTGGAACGACCCGAAACCAGGAAGATACAAAACAAAATACTGGGATTTCACCATACCTGAACCTGACGATAACGTGGGGTTACGATTTCATATAACCCCATACCAAAAGCCGCATCCGCCAATCGGTGTGGCTGGAGTGTCTCCTAAATCAGACACCTTAACTATGGCAGGCAAAAATGGATGGATACCCATGAGCATTAATCTAGTTCCAGGAAATATTTTAAGCGGCCACTGGGATGCGGTGGAGGATGGTGCAAGAAACACCAAAAACACACCCGATAGATCTGAATGGAGAATAGCACGAGAAATCTATGTTGCGGAGTCTTCTGAAGAAGCAAAATACGAGGCATTAAATGGAGTTTTAAGAAGAGACTTTGATAATTATTTTCACAAATTAATGAGTAAAATGAATATGCTTTCTCTGTACAAAAATAACGATTCTATGAGCGACGAGCAAGTCACTCCTGAATACGTGATGGAAAATGTTTGGATTGTGGGAAATCCCACTGAAGTAGAAAACAAAATACGAGAACTTTACGATCAAGTAGGAGGGTTCGGGGTATTACTAGCAATGGGGCACGAATGGTCTCCTGAAGATAAGTGGAAGAATTCAATGACCCTACTGGCAAAAAAAGTATTGCCCAACCTATCTGATTTAAAATAATACTCAATGGGTGAAATAGTATTAGCCAAGCTAGCGAAAAGCATAAACATATGTGAACTGGTAGAAACAATTTCTAGCAAGAAACGTGTGAGGCTGAAATTTGGAAAAAATAAGGAAATCAAAGTTCCATCCAGTAGAATCATATTACGCACGGGAAAACAAGTTAGATCAAGTCAGGATGTTTTAAGTTTTGCCGAAAAATCAAAGGAAATCGCCTCTTCAATAAAAGTAGCGCAATTATGGCGATCATTAAAAAACGTGTCCCTAAATATTTCGGTAACAGAAATATTGGAGATTTTAGATAAAAACACTGACTGCCCAGAGAATCTTGCGGCAGTTTATCTGGCATTTGAGAACGAACCATTATATTTTGAAGAAGCTAATGGCAAATTCGTGATCGCAAAAGCAGACTCAGTCAAACAAATTCTAAATAAAAGACATCTGGCGGAACAAAAAAGACAGGAAAGCATAGAACTATTAGAGTTCCTAGAATCTGGAGAAACCCGGAATGAAATAAGCAATTTCCAAAAAGAATTGTTAGATCACCTACGTGAATTTGCAATTTTTGGTTCGCAATACAATCGTAGCTCTGTAGCAATAGAACTACTTAAATTGAAAATATCTGGAGATAGCGATCAACTACAACGCTATTCCTTCGAAGGTCTTTCAAAACTCGGCATATTTGAACCCAATGAACCTATAGAGCTTGAACGAAACCACATATCAACTGAATTTAGCGATGCCATTAAGTCTGAATTGTCAAAACCGCAGCCTTCTGTCGTTCCCACTGTAGACCTAATCGACCTACCGACATATACCATTGACGATGAAGACACATTAGATAGGGACGATGCTTTTTCCATCACAGAAGATTGTCTATGGATACACATCTCCAACATTTCATCCTGTGTTACAGAAGGTTCAGAAATTGACAAAGAGGCATTTAATAGATCTTCAACTATATATATACCAGATGGGAAAGTACCTATGCTCCCAAAGTCTATATCTGAAGGGCAAGGAAGTCTCACCCCTCCGGAATATAAGTCATGCGTTTCATTAAAGTTAGATACACGTATAGACGGATGCCTCGACAATGGAACATTCGAAATCACTAGAATACAGGTGGATAGATCACTAAGTTATTCCCAAGTCGAAAAAATTCTTAACGATAACGATCATGAATTATCGAGCATACTAAAAAAAGTCTCTAACATCACTAAAATTTCGAAGGGAAAAAGATTAGCAAAAAGGGCTCTAATTGTTGATAGAAACGAAATGAAAATATCGACCAGCGGAGATGGAAAGGTTGAAGTTAAAACATTTCCCATCAATTCGACTTCCAGAGACATGATAGCTGAGCTAATGATCCTTTATAACTATCATGTAGCAAAGTTTTGCCACGAAAACCAAATTCCAGCGGCTTACCGAACTCAAGAGCCACCTCAAATCGACCGGGCATATGGAATTGTGGAAGATCCCTTGTCTTGGTACCTAACAAGTAGACACCTAAAAAAGGCAAGAATATCGATGAGGCCAGAAGCTCATTCAGGACTCGGACTCAATATATACACACAGGCCAGTTCACCAATCAGAAGGTATTCAGATCTAAAGGTACAGAGACAACTGGTACATTATTTAAAAACTGGCCGACCTAAATTTTCAAATGAAGAAATGAGAAATACTGTATATTACTGCGAATCTCAGGCCAAAAAACTCAAACTTATTGAGTCGTCAAGAAATAGATATTGGTTTTTGAAGTACTTAAAAGAGTCCTACCTCGATGGAACTAAACCACCATTGTTTCAGGCCATCGCCCTAGAAAACAACAACGAACATAGGAATCTATTTGAGCTTGTAGAGTACCCGTATAGATCCAGGTGCACTCTTCCTTATTCGACATCCCCCGGCACCAAATTCACTGCCATTTTGAAAGGCATCGATCTATGGCATAGAACAGGACAATTTTCCTACCACAATTGAAAAGAAGTTTAATTGGTTTAGAGGTTTTTTCTACTTCCCGTGAAAACAAGTCTGGCACCCACAATTATAAGTGTCGTGCCTATGAAAAATATCCACTTGATGAATCTGGCAAAATAATCATCTCCAACTAATGGAAGTCCAAGCCCTAATACCTCAACCATCTGATTTCCTGTTGCATAAGCAGATGACTTTATTGTTCCATCTCCTTGTTCTTCCAAATATATAGTGGCTGGGAGACTTTTACCTTGCTGATTAATAGCATAGACCTCAATCTTATTGTTCTTTTCAACATCTAATAATCCGATCGAAGAAGATGTGACTTCAGGTGGGAGGGTTATCGATTTCTCAGTAATGTCGCCAGTAATCAGGTATCCCGTTAAAGGAGTACCTCCATTAAAACTGGGACGACTCCATGATATATATAGTCCATCAAATTCTGAAGCTACAGACAATTCCATGGGAGAACCTGGTTCCAGAAAAGGAAGTCGCACAAACCCGTACCCCCAAGTGTTGTTGGGTTTCTGTCCCCTGGGATCTGCTGCAATTTTTAAATATCTGGCCACCTCAATTGGGGTAAACTCTGGAAACCGTTCTCTAACCAAGGCTATTAACCCTGTAACGAATGCAGAGGATTGACTAGAACCTGACCATACGCCACGCGATTCAGTGTTTAATCCATCTGGGCCTACTAGATCGGGCTTTATCCTTCCATCCGTTGTAGGTCCCAAACCACTATTCGGGTTTATATTAGAAGGTGAAGTTAAGTTAGCAGCCCCTACAGAAATCAACCCTTCATTACTACTTTCCGCAGGATTGGAAATCGAAAATCCTTGAGAATATATTCCTAAATTTTCACTCGTGAACGCTTGAACTTGTACCCATCCGGGAAAAGGACCCGATTTACCTTCTATTGAAAAACTAAACCTCCCGGATTCCTTAGGTTGATAAGTGATAACTTCTAGAGGGATTTGTCCTTTCAATCCAGATTGAACGGAGGTGCTCCACGCTACTGATTCAGATATGGACTTTCCAAAAGGATAAAGATAAATGTTTAGATCAGACTCCGCTGCATCCCAAGAATCCTCCCAACGAAGTTGTAGAGTCGTCGATTTCAATTTATTCAATTGGATAAAATTTGAGTTAGAACCCACATTGAAATCAAGTAGCGAATCTTTATCAATATCGGAAAAATTCCCAAACCATGTCGACTTGGCTTCATTTCCAACTCCATTAACCCACACAATTCCGTTTTCCACAGCGAAGTCGACAGAATGCAGTGGACTATCAGATCGGGGTGAAGTTCCATCCCCCGGTCCATCCCAATACCAACCCATAGAATGGTTTATAACGTCCACTCCGTTATAAACCATCCATTCAACAGCATCACGCATAGCAGCGGGGGTACTGGGATTTGAAACATAGATTTCGGCCTCTGGGGCTACATCAAAGATAATTTCCGCCACAGATGTCCCGTGATTCGTCGTTATTTCACAATCAGTTATAACGTTTTCAGTATATTGAAAAATTGGACTATAACACCGTGAGTTAATAGCTTCTGGAAGTTCTTTACCCATTAATTCACTAATACCTACAAACCCTCCATCTAAAATACCCACCTTCACTGAACTACCTTTGTATTTAGCTTGATTCCAAAACAGTAAACGAGACAACTCTCCTATTTCATTTGATTCCATAATCTTAGGAGATTGTATTAAGGCTATACTTAAAACTGATTCTATCTGCGTAAGCGGTTGAATCAATTTAAACGGAACTAATGCTTCCAAATATCCTTGACCATTAAACCCCGTAATCCCTCCCGACGACTTAATAAATGTAATGGTTTCATATGGAGAGTTAGAAACCCTTATTGATACGGGAATATTTTCCGCATATAAAGGGTACCGAGCCTTTGAATTAGTAGACAAAGGGTCAATATACGAAGACACTAAATCAAACAATGTAGGATGCAACTTATTATCAAAACTAGAATAGGTCAAATGTTGCAGATCATCATGGTTCTGTACCTGATTCCAATCGATAATCAAAACTGCAACCAAAGACAAAACTGAGCTCATTAAAGTGAAAAATGCTGCCAACATCAGTCTTTTACTGGTTATTATTCCAGACATAGACATCCCTCTGAATCCTTATATCTTTATTAGGCTCTAGCAGGACCTCAAACGTCATATACTGGAGACAATTATTTAGCAGTTTCATAGCTAAAAAGAATGGTCGGGGTGGTCGGGATCGAACCGACGACCTCCTGTTCCCAAAACAGGCGCGCTCCCGCTGCGCCACACCCCGTTAATTTCAAAGATCACGTTAAAGGGTACATCCTGCGGTATAAAGGGTAAAGCGGTGCAATACCAAATAACAAATCTTATGTTGTGATTCTAAAAACACCTTCTTGTAATTAATCCACGCATGTAAAAGTTAAGATAATTATTTTCGTTCGATATACAATCCAGTTTAATTACCAAAGTTACAAGAATATAATTCGCACAGAAATTAACTCACTAGGCTTAAAATTGCAGGATATCGAAGAATGCCAATTCTAGGAAATGCCAATTACAGATACGAAAAAGTACCAAGTTGGCCAAATATGCCCAAATACTGGCAATTTGGAGCTGCCTCAGATGCGGCGGTGAACTCTAATGATGAAATCTATATTTTCAGTAGAGGAAGTCATCCTGTCACTATTTGGACCAAGGAAGGTGATTTCGTTTCTTCTTGGGGCGAGGGTACATTCTCAGCAAATCCACATGGAATTTACATAGCCCCGAACGACAATGTCTGGCTGGTAGATAGAGACTTTCATATCGCGTCAGAATATACACCTGGCGGAGATATACTAAGGACACTTGGGGAGAAACTAGCCCCTTCCCCTTCATTCCAGGGGTTGCCTTTCAATATGCCTTCTGGAATAGCTATCGCTCCAAATGGCGAATTATTTGTCTCAGATGGATATGGAGGACACAGGGTCCACAAATTCAGCCCAGATGGGAACCTACTACTTTCCTGGGGAAAACAAGGAAGGGGCCCAGGTGAATTCTCCCTTCTACATAACATATGGGTTGATAAACACAGCAGAGTAATAATATGTGACCGGGAAAATGACAGAATACAGTTATTTCAAGACGACGGAACATTTATTGAAGAATGGACAAATGTTTCAAAACCTGGGGATATTTGGATACACGACGACCTAATCTACTGTGTAGAACAGGGTGAACACGGCGGGGTAAGCATCTGGACACTTAATGGAGACTTAGTATCGCGATGGAAGATCGACGAACATCCGGGACAGGGAACACTGATAAGTGGGCACGGAATAACTGTTGATTCTGAAGGATCGATATACGTAACGGAGATAGGTGGAGGGGAAAGAGTATCTAAATTTGTGCGAACATAAAGTGGATCAAGTAGATAATTCATCAATAACAGGAGACTTAAAATAGAAGAGAAACGTTTAAGAGCTTTACTAGAAAGCATCAAAAAAGGAACAACAGATATAGATTCTGGAATTTCAGAATTGAAAGGTCTCCCGTTTGAAGATCTTGACTTTGCAAAAGTGGACCACCACCGGGAGCTTCGCCAAGGCTTCCCAGAGGTCATTTATGGTGAAGGCAAAACGCCACAACAAATCTGCAGTATTGCATCTGCGATACTATCAAGATCTGGCAAAGTGCTGATCACACGCGCAAGCGAGGAAGATTATAGAGAAGTGCAATCAGTTCACCATAACGCCAACTACGATAATTCCTCAAAAATCATTACTATCTTAAGCGAAACTGACAATAGTCCGGGAGTCCCTGGCCTATTGGTAGCATGCGCCGGTACTTCAGATTTGCCTGTTGCGATAGAGGCATCAATTACTGCTGAAATGATGGGATGCGACGTAAACCGGATATTCGATGTCGGGGTTGCAGGAATTCACAGATTGTTCGACAAAATGGATGATTTACACAATGCTAAAGTTATTGTCGCTGTGGCCGGTATGGAAGGAGCTTTAGCATCGGTGATAGGAGGCCTAGTCGACGTGCCAATAATAGCCGTCCCAACTAGTGTCGGATATGGGGCTAGCTTTGGAGGTGTTGCCGCATTGTTAGCAATGCTTAATAGCTGCGCTCCAGGTGTCGGAGTCGTAAATATAGATAACGGATTCGGAGCAGGATATCTGGCAGCCAATATATTACTGTCCTCGATACCCAAATAACAGTATCCAACAGGAGAAAATATGACAAAAAAAGAATTGATTGACTATCCAATCGGGGTAACGTCGTCCGAAACAACTTTCTCAGGGCTAATTTACGGCAACTACCATGATGATCTATCTGAAGGTTCTCTCAGGCTAGCCTTGATTTCAGGTATTTCAGGTACCTCAAACGATTCAAGTCTCTTCGAAAAAAGTCTAGATATATTATGTGAAAGAACAGACGTTAATCAATTTATAGCGGCAGATCTTGAGAATGTGGGAAACTCAATTTGTGACGCTTCGTATCCTCCTTCTGACGGATATTTTTTTGACGATAGCTCACCTGAATCGAGATACCTCTGGCGATGGCTTACGATGGAAGCCCCAGATCTAGTTATAGAGGTGTGTGATGCTTCAACCTCACAGATTACAAAATATGATGGATCGATTAACGACGACTCCTTTCTTTCAGCTCTATCATGTGGGGAAGGCCAAACCCCGGGATCAATACCAGGAATACGGATTTCATGCACAACAGATACTATTGAAAAATCTTTCAATGAAGTTGTGGATAATATATTTAACTCAGACACATCACATTCAGAAGCTCGAATTGAGTTAAATAAAAGATCCGAAAGATCCCCAATAGAAGTTGCGAAAATTTTGGGTGCTGTGTACGGATATAAGCTTGATCAGCCTGTAAATTATGTACAGGGAGTTGCAGTAAGCGGAAGACTCAGGCTTAAAAGTTTAGATGATTCTTATCCAGACCCAAATGATGATGTTTCAAAACTTGTGAGCTTTCTAACCACTGATGAAGGCTATGAGGGTAACGACAGGACTGGTCCAAATCTTGCCGCTATGTGCTGGGCTGGTGAACTGGCGGAATCCACTGGAGATAACAAATGGAATGACTTGCTTATAAAAGTAGCCAACACCTACGAACGTGTCGAAAGAGGAACAGCCCCGAAACCCTGTGATCCTGTGTTTGGTTGTGAAGATATGTTCTTTATCTCTGCAATGTGTGGCAGGGCGTATAAATTAACCGGTGACAGTGGGTATCTTGATTCATATACAGATTTCTTATTAGAAGCTAATGTCCAGCAAGAAAATGGACTTTTCTGGCACAGTAGAAATGCCCCGTTCTACTGGGGAAGAGGAAATGGGTTTGCTGCCTTGGCATATGCTGAAGGAATCAGTTATCTCCCGGAGAATAATCCTGCAAAAAAAGAACTGATTGAAATACACTCTAATCAGATGAAAGGTCTCAAAGATTTCCAACAACCCACTGGCATGTGGACTCAACTGTTGGATTTTGAGGGAACGTATCAGGAAATGTCAGTAACATGTATGGTTGGGTACGCACTTGCTCGAGGTATTCGACGCGGCTGGTTAAAGGAAGAGTTACGGCCCGTATTAGACAAAGCCTGGGACGGCGTTAAAAAACGCATTTCTAATGATGCGGGACTCGTTGACGTATGCACAGGCACGGGATTCCAAGAAAGTAGAGAAGCTTACCTGTATAGGGCTGCTGAATATGGCTACGATGATCGGGGTGGATCTATGGCAATTTGGTTTGCTACTGAAATGGAAAAATTACAAAGATCTGATTCATAACATTAATGTTGGAATCCTTCATATTAGGAATAATTCAAGGTATAACTGAGTGGCTTCCAGTTAGTTCAGAAGGTGTAGTGGCAACTGTAGCCATTATTTTTTGGGATGCTACGCCCATGGACGCTATTGCTCTATCCTTATGGTTGCATTTGGGCACTTCACTCGCTGCACTGATATATTTCAGAAAAAACATAGCTTCAATATTGGTACGTGTAGCCCAATCTCCAACAAATTTTGAAGGAGACATAAGATTTCTGATACTTGCGACCTCGATAAGCATTTTATTGGGCGTACCGTTATTGATTTTGGGAAATGATATTCTGACCGCCAACCAGACTGAAACAGGTCTCAAAATATTTAGCTCAGCGGTGGGAGTGGCAATGGTGATAACTGGGTTATTTTTACTATCAAGAAAAAGCAACGGCCACCGTGCAAAACACCAATTAAATTTCCTAGATTCTTTAATAACTGGGGTAGCTCAGGGCATCGCTGCAATACCCGGTATAAGTAGATCAGGAATGACGGTTTCAGCATTACTGGCTAGAGGCGTGGATAAAAGAGAGGCTTTAACCCTTAGTTTTCTTATGGGTATACCTGTAACGGCAGGCGCCGGTATATATGCCGGAATTGCAAATGAATTTTATTGGTCCCTAGAAAGTTTTATCGCCCTTGGCACTTCTTTAATAACTGGATTAGTGACAATAAAAATTCTTTTAAACATCGCAGACAAAATCAATTTCGGAATGTTTGTTATTAGCGTTGGCTTTCTTCTAGTTGTAAACGCTTTGTTACTTGGGCCTAGCTAGATTACACTACACAACCATTGTGTGAATTTAAGGAGTATTTGACATGGATATAGGAATTGGTCTTGACCCTACATTAGGACTATCTCTTGAAGAACAATTTGAATTGTCGAGAGAAGCAGTGAGACTAGGCTACCAGAGCATCTGGACGCCCGAAGGTACGGGGCAAGATTCATACCAAATGTGTTTGATGAGGTGGGCAGCAACAAACCAAGTCGTAGAAGGTGGACTGGAAACTGGAATAGCTGTATCTCCAGTGATGTGGAGAACCCCTGCAGCGTTCGCCATGGCAGGAGGAACAGTTAGCCAGATGAGTGGAGGAAAATTCATCATGGGGATCGGTGCTGGTGGTGCATATAGGCCTGATGTTAGAAAAGTGATGGGCCTTCCAAAAATGTCGGCCTTAACTCTAATGCGCGACTACCTCGTGATAATCAGGCAACTTGTTAACGGAGAGAAAGTTAACTATGACGGAGAGGTATCCAAATTAAGAGGTGCGAGACTAGCTATAAGGCCTGCGCCGAAAACTCCAGTGTATCTCGGTGCACTCGGGCCTAAAATGCTGAGTTTAGCTGGAGAATTATCCGATGGAGCAGCCCTTAATTGGTGCGCTCCTGAACAAATAGCTTGGAGCAGAGAAAAAATTGCTGAGGGGGCAAAATTATCTGGAAGAGATCCTTCTGACATCAAGGTGTCTGAATATATACGCGTGTGCGTTGATGAAGATGAAGATCGGGCTCGAATAGCTCTAGCAAAAGCCACGATGGGATATGCACTTGGACCAACTGTACCCACTCAAAAGGAACGTTCTTTTGGTTACCGAGCTCATTTTGAAAGAATGGGATTTTCAGACGAACTATCCAAATTAGATGAATTACGTTTAAAAGGAGCTTCAAACGATGAAATAGCAGAAGCATTTCCTGAGAATATACTTAGATCAGTAGCCTACTTCGGTAAGGCAGATAATGCTTCTGCTGAATTTCAGAGACTTTCTGAAGGTCTGGACAATGCGATAGTGAGAGTAGTGTCTTCAAGGCCAGGTACCGTGGAGGGAACACTAGAAGTTATGAAGGCGTGTTCACCTATTTCCACCAATGGATGAAAACACATGATAGAAATGATTAGTATGGGAGAATGCCTAATAGAGTTGTTTTCAGAAGAACCCATTGAAACTTCGAAAACATTTACAAGATCAATCGCAGGAGATAGCTTCAATATCGTGGTTGCAGCTTCCAGACTCGGGACCAAAACAGGTTATATAACCAAATTAGGTGATGATCCTTTCAAAAGATACCTGAAGAATTCATTTCGATCAGAGGGAGTAGACACCTCTCACGTCATAGTGGATAGAGGAAAAGGTTTCAATGCCGCACATTTTGTTGCGGTTGACGAAAATGGAGAAAGGGAATTCGTTTATTATCGAAAAGGTAGCGCACCATCAACTATTCTCCCCAGTGACATTAAAGAGGCATATATTAGTAATGCGAAAATAATGCATTGTAGTGGTATAGCCCAGGCCATTTCTGAAACTTCAAGACAATCCGTTCTGAAAGCAGCACGAATCGCGAAAGATAATGGTATTTTGGTTTCTTACGATCCCAACTACCGACCCCAATTATGGACACATAAAGAAGCCAGAGCAGCTATGGAAGAAATTATTCCTCTTGTTGACATATTTCTACCTAGCGCTCCTGCAGACATCATTCCTTTATTTGACACCAATAACCCTGAGATAGCCGTCTCAGAAGCGCAAAGAAGAGGAGTAAAAACCACTGTGGTGACCATGGGAGAAAAAGGTTCTCTATTAAGTTCTCTGGAAGGATCAAAATGGTTCGAACCATTCATCGGCGGCAGCGTCATAGACACAACAGGAGCCGGAGACGCCTACAAGGGAGGATTTATTCACGGATTGTTGGAAGGGTTCACTCCATCGGACGCTGCTACGATAGGCAATATCTCTGCTGGGCTGACAATAACTGGAAGGGGGGCGCTTGCAGCTATACCTGACAGGGAAAAAGTTTATAACATTTTTAAAAATATGAAAGGGAACAAATGAACTATCAGGAAAAAGTCCAATTCCTTATTAATATCTTGGACCAAATACCTCCGTGTCCTGGATGTGGAATGAGATGGAGCACCGGAGACTTCGAATGTCCACATTGTGGCGAAGACCTTGATGGTAATCTCACAGCCTGGGCAGAAGCAGTTCTTAATAAACTATCTGAACAATAAATTGATTGAAAATAACTCCTAACCAGTAGCCCAATCAATCCCATTTAGAACCAACTTTTGGAACCCGGCACTTTGATGACTTTTACCATCATGTCCGAGAAGTGTTACAAAAACTTTTCCGTTTCCATAGCTTCTCGTCCACGCCAGTGGAAAGGTACCCCCTGGCATATGCATGTCTTCAGCCCCTTCCCGGTTCTTACCAAATGTGCCTCCATCGAAGTCTGCTGAAACAAAAACGTCATTCCCTTGATCCCTGTATTCGATATTCATGTACAACTCATCTTCTGTCTCAAATGTCTCAAGTCCTCCCGCACAAATATGATTAGAGTCTTGAATATCCACTTGGAATTTGCCATATGGAGGATGAAAACTTTCGCCCATTACCCATCCACCACCAGTTATGTCGGCATATTCACTCCATGAGTCCGGTACACACCCTGATATGTGTATGCAAATAAACCCTTTCCCATCTCTAATGAAAGTTTTCATGGATTCCTGTTCATCTGCACTTAACACCATCTCCCCTTCCCTTAAAGTATTAAAAACTAAAGCGTCCTTTCCAAGTAGCGTCCCATCAGTAAGCGCTTGAGAGTCTTCCCTCATTTCGACATTGTGCCCTGCCGACTCCAAAAATTCCTTCAACACCGGTGTAGACTCCTCATACGGATGTCTTCCACCGCTCAACAATAATAGTTTCATCTTAACAACCCTCCTAATTCCGATATATTTATCAGTTCCCTAAGCTATTATCAAGCCGTGTCTCTTCACTCCACCTATATATGACTTATTTATACTTGCATATGCAGAAGGATCGAGTACCTTACCATCAAATGCAGCATATCCAGTCGAATACTTATGAGCCCTAAAAACCATATTTGTTAAGTAATCAAATTTCATATCTGGAGACAAAAAGGGATTGACAAATTCCCAAACAATTTTCCCTTCCATGGTAATCTCAAAAAGTCGTCCATAGGCACCTTCACAAATAAAAGTATTGCCAGTGGTTAGCCTATCAGCACTGCTTAAATGAAAACTGTAAAAAGAGACAGGTGGCGACTCAGTATATTCCCAGATAATTTTATCTTCCTCTGGATTTACCTCCACCACTCTGGATCTATCTATTCCCTTGGAATGACTACCATTATCAAAAATTAAAACGTTGCCATTTTCCAGAAAAGATGCGTGATGTTGATGATATATTTGACCCGAACCCCACTTCCAAATAAAACGTTGTGTTTCCTTATTGATGATTCCCACAGTGTTTATGTTTCTTAAACTAACTAGGAAATCACCATTGTTTGTTACTGTAAGTGAATTTCCATGAGTCCATTCCCGCCTGCTCTCTAAAGGACAAATAACGTCATCTTCATACAGTAACCCTTCAGATATACTACATTCATTAACTGTTAACCCATCTGTGTTAACCTCTCTTATAACATCACCGAGCATCCTCTTAGGATCTTCTTTTGTATGGTATCCACCCCTAATATTTGAGGTGATCTCTTCGCTCAATTCCTTGAACAAAAGAACAAGGGTATTACCTGTCACTAATCTTTCAAAGTCATGGTGAATAAATGGGTCGTCATATCTCCATATAATGCGACCATCCCAATCGAACTCGATAATAGATGATGAAACTCCGCCTATATTACTTACGATGGATTCGATTGTGGACGGCTTTGTCCTACATAATAGATGGCCGTTGGGTAGGAGACAGGCATGAACTATCCCCTCGTCACTATTCCACCTGTGAACAACCTGACCATCCGTATCAAGCAAAGTCGCATGTGTGCCTCCGTGGGTGGTGAGCAACACGTACCCATCAGAAACTTCTGCTGACTTATGAATGAGCCCTACTGGATGATGAACTGATCTTCCCATCAGTATTTCCTAATGTAATTACTTGATCAAAGGAGTATCTTTTCGATTAGCCCACTCTCCCATCGATCCATCATAATTCCTTACTTTTTCATACCCAAGTAAGGTAAGTACAAATACTCCGTGCGCCGCACGGATTCCCCCTTGTCAATAGGTGACTATTTCCTTCTCAGGGGTAATCCCGTTTTCGAGCAATAAATCACTCAATTCCTCAGCCGATCTAAAAGTTTTATGAGAATCATCGTGAACGAATTTCAACCATTCTATATGGACGGAACCCGGAACTCGTCCAGATCTTTCGTTACCTCTATCGTTGCTACCATCCCATTCACCGTCAGATCTAACATCTAAAAATATAGTGTCATCAGATTCCAACTTGGTTAAGGCATCATCAATTACACAGATTAATCCGTCATCACTTTTGGGATTGAAAACGGCCTGTTTATCGGATGGTCGGTCAATGGACAAGGGTCTACCTTCATCGAACCATTTTTTCCATCCCCCATCAAGAACCTTTGTTTTGTAATGGCCATAATAGTTTAGAACCCACCAAAACCTAGACGACCACAAGCTCCCGCTACTGTCGTAAGCGACAACAGTTGTATCATCTCCTATCCCCATGTCCTCCATAAGCTCTTTCACAATATCAGGTTCGGCTACCCATGGATAATCCTTAGGATTGGATGAATATCCGGGATGCTTTATGTAATGATGGACTTTGATACCAACTGCTCCCTTTATATGAGCCCGAAGATATGAATCAAATGGGTCACAATCTACAACTCTCACGTCTTCATCGTTAATGTGCTTTTCCAACCATTCTGTTGTAACCAGCAAATCTGAATTTTTAAAACCTTTAGAAGGCATTTGAATCTCCTGAATTCTTGGGGGGTTTTTTGTTAAAAAAAGCGATGTCGTAGGCTTTGATCAAAGGGTTGCGGGAGTATATCACAGGGAAAATTAAAACCCTATTTCTACAACTTACGAGGCTGGTCAAGATCTGGTATTAGTTCCTGACTTATCTTTTCGAGATGGTACATGTGATCAAAAACAGGATTAAACATCAGCATTTGAGCTCCGGCGTCAACAACTTGTTGAAGACCTTGCTTGCATTTTTCAAGGCAACCCCATATTGAAACTTTATCTGAGAGATCCGCATTTCCATAATGAATGTTGAACCATTTCCGAAGTCGACTCCTCGCCCTATTCTCATTTTCATCAATAGCTATGTAGATTCTCTTAGAGATTGAAAAATGTTTATGTCTTGTTTCTGACTCATCGAGTTGACTCTTTATGATATCGACATGTCTCTTAAATTGAGTGGTTGATGTTGATCCCGCACCCATCCAACCATCCCCATACAAAACAGCTCTTTTCAAAGCTGCAGGATGCCTACCCCCAAACCACAATGGAGGATTAGGTTTCTGTAGAGGTCTAGGTCTCATTGATAAATTTTTGAACTCCCAAAACTCACCATTGAAATTTGCATCTTGTTCAGTCCAAAGGACTTTTAAAATATCGATAAATTCATTGAAGTGTCTTACTCTTTTTTCCATTGGACCACCAAGAATTGAATATGTATCAGGTCTACCGCCCAGAGCGATTCCCACAATCAATCGACCATCTGATAAACAATCCAACGTGCTCAATTCTTTTGCTAGTAATATCGGATTTCTTGTAGTTGCAATAATTACCGCGGTACCCAGTTTGATTTTTTGTGAAATAGCTGAAACGTAACTCAACAAGTTAATTGGCTCAAGCGAATCAGCCTCGCCTATTATTTTCTCCTGTACCCACAAACTTTCATACCCGGTATCTTCGGCCTGTTTAACAAAAGTTCTTATTAATTCAAGGTCTAAAGGATCTGAAGTGAAAACCTGTGGAATGGCTATCCCAGAAGGAATTTTTACGTCCGAAATTAGCATATAAGTCTCCTAGACTTTAGGTTCACGAACTTTTATTTGTCCAATGATTAGGAAGAATTGGTATGGCAGATAGGCCTAAACTCTTTTCAGTAATCCACCTCTCTAGAAAAATCCCGTCTTTATAACTAGATCTCTCTGATTCATGAATAGATACCTCACCTGCAATATCTTCAACCAAAGTCGTAAGATTTTCGGCTGAATACAATCCGTTTTCATATTCTGCCATCAGCAAAGTCGGTACAGTTACAGCCTGGGCATGCCATCTTAAATTGAAATATTCCAATGTCTCTGCCACTCTCTCTTTGCGATCTGGATATTCTCTAAGATAATCGTTGAATTCTTCGAGAGGATAAGAAGAAGTTTTTGCAGCACTTTCCATTGTGTCAAACAAATAAGCAGGCTGAGAGACAACGTGAGTGACTGCATCGTGTAGTGCAGCAGCAAGGATTGCATTGTCATTACCACAGGCAATCACACAATCTTTCCTAACCTCATCTCTTGAACTAAGATAATCCAATCCCCTCATAATATCTGCGGCGATTCCCGTATACACATACGTTTCCAGAGATGCCAAACCGTCAGTTAGTTGGCCTGGATACATGGCGGTATAAGGTGTATCTGAATTCCTCATGCCACGACAGGCGAGTGAAAAAGTCACAAATCGGCTTCTAATATAATTTGATGAACCTTGTGGAATTATCTCCAAAACACTCGCATTCTTAGGTGGGTAGTAGATAGAAGGAAATGGACCCTTTCCTTTAGGAATGCTCAAGTAGCCAAATATACGGTACGGCCCCACACTCGTTAAATTTATGCCGTATAAGTCTGCAAATTCTGTAGATCTCATAGGCAATGTAGATATTTCTGGGCAAGAATCAACATCTGAAAGATCCTTCCCCAATCCGTACCAAAACTTCCCAAAATCAGAAGGCCTAAGACTTGTCATAATAAAGATCCTTTTTTCAAGTGCAAATCAAAAAAATCTTCGATAACGGAAGTATGCAAATACCTACCTGCTTCATGACCATGCCCATCATATTCATATAGTTTCTTGTTTTTACTTCCTATACACTCGAACAAAGAGTAGGCCGTCTCAGGCGGGCAGATATTATCTTGAATACCTATATTTAATATGATCGGACATTCTATTTTGTCTGCAAAATTATGGCCATCGAAATAGGCTAATGTATTCTTTACAGAATCACGGCTTTCAGGGTACTGCTTCAAGTAATCATTGATCTCCTGATACGGGTAACTGTCTGTAAGTTCTATAGCGTCCATAAAACCACATAAATAAGGAGCACCTGATGCCGCTGCCTTAATTTCATGTCTCATCGCCGCTGTAGTTATCGTCAGACCGCCTCCTTGGCTACTACCAGTAACCCCAATCCTCAATGCGTCAACTTCTTCCCTAAATGTCAGAAAATCTATCCCTCTCCATACATCCACATAAAAACCTCTGTAAGAGTAAGTGTTTTTATCTGTAATTGAATAAGTTAACAGGCCTGGGTAACCTGGGTCGAATTGCTGTCGACTTCTCACTTTACCTCTAGGGTTCACGGAAAGACACGCATAACCCTTCCGAGCCCAATCTTTGGGTATGGCAGGATCACTTTGGTACCCGGGTAATAAAAGAATTGCAGGTAATTGACCTTCATATTTAACAGGCAGGCTGTACCATCCAGAAACTCTAACGTTATCTATACTGTCGTAGAAAACCTCATAAACTGAAATATCATCTGAGGATCTTAAAGGATCTTTTTCACACACAATGTTTAATGGGACATTATCAGCCTGCGAAATCACATCCTCCCAATATGACTCAAAATCATCAGGTTTTTTGATATTACACCTGTAAGAATTGATCTTTGCCACTAGATTACCCTTTCCTTTAAGATTTTGACGTTCTAGCTCCACCGTTATGATCCGATTCTACCCTTCAAAACTCAAATTTTCCAAAATATCCATCATGTAACTTAGCACCTGTAAGAATATAATCATGAGTAATCAAGGGATTAAAAATGTTCTTGTTTATTTCATCATTAATAAATCGACCATATGCGAGAGAGCAGCTGTTCTGGGCAACTCTCGTTTTTATAATGTTGGCAGGCAGCTTTCTAAGGTTCTATGACATCTCATGGGACAGCGGCTTTTCATATACTCCACACCCTGATGAAAGAGCAATTCTGATGAAGGCATCAGAATTGAAATCTCCCAAACTTTCAGAAATTGAAACCTTGTTCAACGCAGAAAAAAGTCCTTTAAACCCAAAATGGTTCCCATATGGAAGTTTTCCACTATACGCCCTGAAAATCATTCAGTATTTCCTAGAGAAATTGACACCTTTTGAAATCGTTGATACTCGTGTTTTGGCCAGAACGATATCTAGCGTTGCTGACGTTGGCTCTATATTAGGAATCGCTGCACTTGGAAAAATAACATTCGGAAGAAAAACAGCTTTATTAGCTGCAGTTTTCCTATCGTTTTCTGTTTTGCATATACAGCTGTCGCATTTTTTTGCTTTCGATACTATAACGACTTTTTTTGCGATTTGGATAATTTACTTTCTATACCAAACATCAGTGTATGGTAAGAAACGATATTCAATAAGCGCAGGTGCGCTGATGGGTCTAGGTCTTGCGTCCAAAATCAGTTTGGCTCCAATCTTTGGTGTCTTCGTCCTAGCTCACGTTATATATGCATCGAATGGACTCAAAAATAATTTCATAGACATATCGAGAATCAAAAAATCTATAAACCTGTGTCTTGTTGGTCTTATAACGTGTTTGCTTTTGTTTTTTATGGCACAACCTTATGCATTCTTAGACTTCAACGTGTTTATAAAAGATATCCTTGAGCAATCCGAAATGGTGCGCAGGATTAGAGACTACCCCTACACTAGACAATACATTGACACGACCCCATATATTTACCAAATTTTGCAACTTGGAAAATGGGGATTGGGGTGGCCTCTTTTGATAACCGCACTAGCAGGTATTTTATGGGCCTTGAAAAGAGGCATTAGCTACCCAGTTTTTTTGATATCCCTACTAGGAATCATAGTGCTCCCCGCTTCTATTTTGATCCTGAATAACAATTTATTTTCTATTTTAGCTTCCTCCACTCTATGTCTTGTATCTCTTTATTTTCGTTACCTCTCAAGCTCAAAGTATTCACATATATTTATGATATTACTTTCTTGGCTGGTCCCGTACATGCTTATAACAGGGAGCTTTGATGTCAAATTCCTGAGGTACACACTACCTGCACTCCCGTTAATGTGTTTACTTGCCTCAGCATTTATAAATGAAATTAATCCTAGGCACTCTAAATACTCCAAGATATCCAAAGTCGGATTGATAGCAATCACTTTGTCAGTAACTATTTGGTATGGATTATCAACAACCGGTATTTATCAATCTACACATACTGCCGTAAAAGCATCTCAATGGATCAACAACAATGCATCTGAAGGAGATGTCATTCTTAAAGAACATTGGGAAGAATCTCTTCCGGAATTGCATAAATTTGTTCAGATCGAACTACCTATTTATGAACCGGACACGGAGAAGAAAATACACGTTATGGCAGACCATTTATCAAATGGTGACTACATAGTTCTATTCAGCAACAGACTTTATGGCAGTGTAACCAGATTAAACGATAGATACCCATTTATGAGAGCATATTACAAGTCACTTTTCTCAGGAACACTCGGATATGAGCCTGTATTAGTTAAAAGCTCCTATCTAAATTTTGGCGGAATACATCTCGTTGAAGATACTTTCAGAAATCCTGATTTGCCAGACCCTACAAAAGCTTTAGCCTCTGACAATCCTGTCAAAGGAATAAACCTAGGATTTGCAGATGAAAGCTTCTCAGTGTACGACCACCCCAAGGTATTAATATTTGAAAATCGTAAAAACTATACAGCAGACTTCATCGTCGAAAACATTTTAGCTTTTGCGGACCTGAGTCCCCATACCACTTTTTCTGAAGATATCTATTCCAAAGATCAAGATTTTCAAAACTTGATGATGGACCCAAATCGAAAAGCCATACAGCAATCTGGTGGCACATGGTCAATGATTTTTGATGACTCTATCGGATCCATATCAGCTAGTCTACGATGGTACCTTTTCATTCAGCTCTTTGCATTGTCGGCTATAGGGTTTACCTTCGTTTTATTCTCCCAATTTACAGACAGGGGCTATTTATTTTCCAAGATTATTGGATTATTGCTCGTTTCATTCGCAGCATGGATAGTAACAACTTACGAGGTTATGAAATTTGAATCATTCACCATCTGGGTTTGCATTTTTATAGTCACTCTATTTTCAGTTCCGATCATTTTTTATAATAGAAATCAGTTCGTAGTCTTTATCCGAACTAGATGGAAACATATTGGCATCCTTGAATTGATATTCTTGGTTTCATTTTTAATATTTGTGTTCATAAGGATGTGTAATCCAGACCTCTGGCACCCGTACAGAGGCGGCGAAAAGCCTATGGATATTGCCTACCTAAATGCAGTAGTTAAATCAACTTACATGCCTCCATACGACCCATGGTTTTCGGGTGGAGTATTAAATTATTACTACTGGGGTCAATTCGTAATAGCATCAATTATTCACATAACCCGTATACCAACAGAAATAGCTTACAACTTGGCAATACCGACATTATTTTCGTTAGCAGTGGCAGGGTGTTTCACAATAGGTTACAACCTAGTATCACAGGGACGAAAACATACAGTATTTGCATACCTAACGGGAATGACAACGGTTGCATTTGTATGTGTGATAGGCAATCTAGACGGACTTTTACAGGCGTCAAACCTTATTTTTGAAAAGTTATCTGGAAATACGATGATTACATCTTTCGATTTCTGGAGGAGCAGTCGCATGATGCCTCCAGATCCTCCTGGTCATGAAATCACTGAATTCCCATTCTTTTCTTTCTTATTTGCAGACCTACACGCCCACTTGATAGCAATTCCGTTTACCTTATTAGTTGTAGGAATCTCTCTATCATTAATCCTCGCCAACAATCGTAGAACCCCTCCAAAATTTCAAGAATTCTTAACCTTAACTCTACTTGGTTTAACGATAGGATCGCTTAGAGCAATAAACACTTGGGATTTACCCACTTACACCATTTTAGGATTGGTAAGTATAGGGATAGGCGAATTCTTAAGACACGGAGGATTAGGACTCACCGTATTTTATAAAACTGCTTTAAAAGCAATATTTGTCCTCATCGTAATTTTTGCTGGATTTGTTCCTTATCAAATAAGTTCGGAAACTTTTTTTAACAGTATAGAAAGAACAACAAATACAACTTCGTTATCCCAATTATTATCGATAAATGGGCTATTTATATTTTTGCTGTCAGCAGGTGCCATTTACTTAATACGGAACAAGCTATTACTCGCATTGTCGGGAATTAAATGGATAGCAAGGGCATCTGTAACCCCAGGAGTTCTAAAACTAAGCGAACTTTTCCTGATTTTAGTTGTTATAGGTCTTGTTGGATTTATTATTACCTTCTTATTGTCCGGGGTATTGGGAGGTGCCATCCCTACTGCTTTACTGTTATTCCTTCTGATTTCATATTCAGCAGTTCAAAAG
>CAYFIW010000024.1:0-25998 GCA_964343265.1 uncultured Dehalococcoidia bacterium
TAAAAACAAATTCAAAAAACATGTTCGTGTATTATTTTTCTTGTTTCTACTCAGTAAACCATGAATTTAGTGAGTAAATGTAACCTATTGGAGAGTTTCGATGGAAAAAATTGCCATATTGGGTATGGGACCGATAGGAGCCTCTATTGGACTAGCTCTAAAAAACGTTGGACTAAAAAACACTCAAGTCGCAGGTTTTGCTAGTTCAAAAAGCGACAGAAACGCAATCAACAAAATGAGCGCGTTTGACCACATAGAGTCTAATATGAAAAGTGTTGTTTCTGACGCTCAACTTATTTTAATTGATGCGACTGTATCAAGAACCCGAGAAATTCTTGAACTGATCTCTGAATTTGTCGAACCAGGGTCCGTTGTAACTGATACATGCACATCCAAAGTACGAACCGCTGCATGGGCCAAAAAGTTCCTGCCACAAGGAGTGAGTTATGTAGGTGGTAGGCCTATTATTAAATCCAAACTGGACGGAATATCATCTTCAAATTATGAGCTTCTCCAAGGAGCTAGGTACTGCGTGATGCCTTCAGACACCGCTGATGACCAAGCTACCAAAACCGTAGTCGGAATGGTTGAAGCAATAGGATCTCAACCATACTTTTTGGACCCTTCTGAACATGACAGTTATTCTTCGGCAGTCGACATATTACCATCTGTTATTTCAGCGGCATTTGTAGACACAACAGCCAACAGTGATTCTTGGTCAGAGATGTATAAAGTAGCCGGCGAATACTTTGAATCTCAATCTGAAATGTCCTCACAAGACCCAGTAGACGCCGAAACAAACTGTCTCACCCTTTCAGACCCATTACTGTATTGGATTGATCAGATGATCCTGTCACTTCACAAATTCAGAACTTATCTAAACGAAGACAACGATGACCTTGTAGATTCCTTTGTATCGGCTTGGGAACAAAGAGCAAAATGGGAAATAGGAGCTTTGGGAAAAGAACAGAGCGGTCCGAGATTACCGTCCGCGGGTGAAACGATGGCCACAAGTTTTTTAGGGGATAAATTAGCCAAGAGACTAATATATCTTGAAGATAAAGAGAAAAGAGCATCATGGAAATATCCTAGAAATAGATAGTCAGGAATCAAACTATGATAAAAAAAGTTAAATCCCCAAATAAAATAGACATAACCATCACGCCCCCCGGAGACAAGTCAATCTCACACAGGGCAGCTCTCCTCAATAGCTTTGCCTATGGAACAGCACATGTATCAAATTTTTGTGTAGGAGATGACCGAACATCGATGCTAGGCTGCCTGAAAGGTCTTGGAGCAACGATTATTACCCATTCGGGCTGCTCGGTTTGTAAGACCGAAGAATGCTTCGAGATTAGAGGCAACGGCTTTGAAGGATTAACTGAGCCCTCAGATGTTTTGTGGGCCGGAAACAGTGGAACAACGATGCGCCTCGTCTCAGGTTTGTTGGCGGGACTTGATTTTTACACAGTTATAAATGGAGATGAATCTCTTCGCAAAAGACCGATGAGAAGAATAACGGCACCACTAGAAACCATGGGCGCCTCAATATCTGGTAGAGATAGAGGTGCTTTGGCACCACTAGCATTTAATGGTGGTAATTTAGAAGGAATAAAGTATGAAATGCCCGTCGCAAGCGCACAACTAAAATCATGCCTCTTGATAGCAGGACTGCTTGCAAAGGGTGACACAACAGTAATACAGCCAGCAGAATCAAGAGATCATACGGAACGTATGCTGAAGTCCATGGGCGCACATTTAGAGAGCGAAGGCCTTTCAATTACGATCAAAAAAAGTGATTTGAATTCTGTTAACGTTAAAGTTCCTTGTGACACCAGTAGTTCTGCATTTTGGCTAGTGGCAGGATGCTGTCATCCAAACGCGAAAATAAACTTGCAGAATGTAGGAATGAATCCTACTAGAACTGGAGTGTTAGAGGTACTGGAAAATATGGGAGCGGACATCCAAGTTAAAAATGAAAGGATGGAAGGAGGGGAACCGGTGGCAGATTTGGTAGCCTCTAGTAGTAACATGGAAGCTGTCGAAATTTCAGGGGATATTATTCCGAGGGTAGTAGACGAATTACCTGTGTTATCACTCGCTGCTTGCTTCGCCAAGGGAACCACTTTGATAAAGGATGCTCAAGAATTGAGAGTCAAAGAATCCGACCGAATATCCAGCACAGTAGATATATTGGCGAAGCTCGGAGCCGACATTGAAGAAACAGATGATGGTATGAAAATAAAAGGTAAAAAAAAGCTAGAAGGAACCACAGTATCCAGCCACGGCGATCATAGAATAGCGATGACAAGTGCAATAGCCGGGCTGGTGTCTACACAAGAGACCATAATAAAAGGCGCTGAAGTCGCGAGCGTATCATATCCAACATTTTGGGATTCAATAAATTCTATGCAGGACTAACCTTAATATTAATGGATAATTTGACAGTGAATAAGAATCCACTGCTTATTGTACTTTCCGGACCATCTGGTGTCGGAAAAGATGCCGTATTAAATAAAATGAAATGTGTCTGTCCAAACTTCCACTTCACCGTTACGGCAACAACACGTCCAAAAAGAACAGGTGAGGTGGATGGTAAAGACTATATATTCCTATCTAGGGACGACTTCGAAGAAAAATTGAAGACAGGAGAATTTATCGAATGGGCTGAGGTTTATGGAAATCTATATGGAGTTCCAAAGACGCAGGTCACCTCAGCGCTAAATGACGGGCTCAATGTCGTCATAAAGATAGACGTTCAAGGAGCACGTACTATAAAAACTCTAGCTCCGGAAGCAACTTTTATCTTCTTACTGCCCCCATCTCTTCATATACTCGAAAAAAGATTGCGAGACCGGATGACAGAATCTACAAGTGATTTAAGAAAAAGATTAGTTACTGCAAAAAACGAACTGTCAGATTCTGATTGGTTTGATTTCTCGATCATTAACGAAGATGACGGGATAGAAGACGTTGTTAACCAAATTATTCAAATATGCTCAACCATTCAAAGTAACAACAAATCTAAAGAATACTTCCATGATTAATACGAATAGTGTATTTATCAAGCCAATTAAATCAAGATTTTTTTAAGTCACTAACTATCGATCGTAATACTTCTTCGTCCTGAGCGTTATTCACAGGCATAGAAAAACTTACCGATGTCGCATACCTTCCATAGGTAGATTTTATTTTGCTAGCGATTTGATCATATGTCCCGATTACAGCAAAGTTATCCAGCATGTCATCCGTTATCTGCATACCCATTTTTGACCACTCACCATCTATCGACATTCTGTAGAGTTTCTCATGGGTATCTTGCCAGCCATGGGTCTCCATCACGTCTGAATAACTCCTAGTAGATGCATAAAAAGATATCCTGCTCTTAGTTATATCTTTATTCTTTTCCAATTCCTCTTCGTCTGCACCTGTCACAATAAATCCTCCCCCTGAAATTTCAATATCCTCTATAGATCGTCCCGTCCTTTCCGCACCTTTTTGTAAGTTAGGAATCACAACATCACGAGTATATTTGGGAGTGTTAAATGAGTGTAGTATCACCCCATCACAAACCTCTCCTGCCACTTTGAGCATGTTGGGATTTACCCCTGCAATTGAAATTTTTACATCAGGGTTATCAATGGGACCAGGATTGAAGAATGGTGACATGAGATTGAAAGAATAATGATCACCTGCAAAATCTAGCTTATTGCCGTTTTGCCATGAATCCCATATGTGACGAAGAGCTAAAATGTATTCTCTCATTCGAGGAGCCGGTGCTGCCCAAGGCATTGAAAAACGTCTTACAATATGTCCCCTTACTTGACTCCCTAATCCAAGAGTGAAGCGTCCATTTGAAAGATTCTGGAGATCCCACGCTATATAGGCTGTATCCATTGGACTACGGGCAAATGACAATGCGATAGAAGTCTGAAGTTGTACAGTGTTAGTATGCTCTGACGCTAACACTAGAGGTAAAAAAGGGTTGTGTCCTGTTTCACTTGAAGAAAATATGTCATATCCTCTTTCCTCAGATTTTCTGGCGGCCTCAGCAATCCCTTCGACAGAATAGTCAGTATAGCTAGACTGAATTTTCATGAGCAAACCTCTTGAACTAAATATATATTTGTAATAGTAACTTTTGAACCTTGGTAACGAGTGGTGATTCTACACATTCACTTAATATTCAACAAATGAAAGCGTCGTGTGATCTCAGCCCTTAAGGCATTCACTTAAATTTTTATGTCCAATTTATATATAATCCATTAGCCTTGAAATAATTTTATCGAATGAAAAGTCCTAAATCAGGAGGATTAAATGGCCTACGAGTTTGTGAATTATGAGAAGAAAGATCGTATAGCATATGTCACGATAAACAGACCAGAGAGATTAAATGCACTTCATCCTCCAGCTAATCAAGAATTGTTGGATGTTTTTACGGATTTCAAAAATGATGATGACTCATGGATCGCAATCATAACCGGAACAGGGGATCGTTCGTTCAGCGCAGGTAACGACCTACGGTACACAGCTGAAAATTTTGAAGAAAGAAGGCGAATATCGAACAGAGCTCCTTTTGGTGGAATAACCTCTGACTTTGAATGTCACAAACCATTAATAGCGGCGGTAAATGGCTATGCTCTTGGAGGCGGATTGGAACTAGCAATGGCATGCGACATAATAGTGATTGCTGACCACGCAGAGGTTGGTTTACCTGAGCCTAGAGTAGGTTTGATAGCCGGGGCAGGAGGAGTGCATAGACTTCCACGCCACATACCACTTAAAAGAGCCATGGGCATGATGCTGACGGCAAAAAGAATTAGTGCCCAGGATGCTTACGATCTAGGTCTAGTCAACGAAGTGGTCTCACTTTCAAACCTTATGTCGACCGCCGAAAAATGGGCATCGGACATACTTGAAGCAGCTCCTCTATCAGTCAGAGCTTCAAAACAAATGGCATATGAAGGTCTTGGATGGCCATTAGACAATGCCTTTGCTAGAAAATATACGGAAGAGGCCAAGTTCCAAACCTCAAACGACATGCGAGAAGGTCCATTGGCATTTTCAGAAAAGAGACCTCCAAATTGGACCGCATCTTAAACAATCTATCTACTTAAAATTAATTTATATAAATTGAGAAAACACAAAAATGGCTTTTGAAAACAGGCTGATACTACCGAAAAACGTCACGCCCATTAACTACAAACTACATCTGACTCCCGACTTAACTAACTTTAACTTTTACGGCGAAGTTTCAATTAAGGTGACTATTAAAAACCCGTCGCATGAGATAGTCCTAAATTCTGCCGAATTGGAAATCGAAAATGTATCTGTAGTTTCAGGCCAGAAAACCGTTAAGATTTCAAATTTCAAATTAGATGAAAATACAGAAACTCTTGCCATAACAACAACTGACATATTTCCGGCCGGTGAAGCAATCATAGACATTAGATATAAAGGGGAATTAAACGATAGACTCCTTGGGTTTTACAGAAGCAGTTACCTAGATAAAGACGGCGACCAAAAATTTTTAGCTGCCACTCAATTTGAATCCACGGATGCACGTAGAGCATTTCCATGCTGGGATGAACCTGAAGCAAAATCCACTTTTGACGTCACCTTAACCATAAAGCAAGAATTTACAGCAGTTTCAAACATGCCTGTTGTATCGGAAACAATTAATCAAGACGGCACAAAATCTCTAGATTTTGATACAACTCCAAAAATGTCCACCTATTTACTAGCTTTTATCGTTGGTGACTTATCTTGTATTCAGAAGAAATCAAAAAGCGGAACCTTGATGAGAGTATGGACAACAAGCGGAAAAGAAAGCCAAGGACAGTTTGCTCTCGAAACAGCTTTAGACTTGCTAGATTTTTATAACGAATACTTTGGTATTCCCTTCCCACTCCCAAAACTAGATCATTTGGCCATACCTGATTTCGCTGCAGGAGCTATGGAAAATTGGGGAGCCATAACATATAGAGAGGTAGCCCTATTAGTAGACCCGGAAAACAGTTCAGCCGGCACACGGCAAATAGTAGCCTCAATTATTTCCCATGAAATGGCTCACATGTGGTTTGGGGACCTAGTCACTATGAAATGGTGGAACGACTTATGGTTAAACGAAAGTTTCGCATCTTGGATGGGTGATAAAGCTGTTGATGCTATTCACCCTGAGTGGGAGATGTGGACACAATTTCTCACTGCCGACACTGCTTCAGCTTTCAATCTGGACGGGCTATCAAACTCACACCCTATTGAACAAGAAGTTAATAATCCGGCTGAGATCGGGCAGCTTTTCGATGCAATAAGTTACAGTAAGGGCGGTTCAGTTCTCCGGATGCTAGAAAACTACCTTGGAGAAAAAGACTTCCAGAGTGGTATCCGACACTATATGAAAAAACATTCCTATGGCAATGCAGAAACCAGAGACCTTTGGGATTCCCTAGCCCATGCGTCAGGCAAACCAGTGGAAGAAGTCATGGATTCCTGGGTACAACAGACTGGGTTTCCTATAATAAACGTATCGAAAAAAGGAGGATCTTTATTAGTTGATCAAGATCGCTTCTTATATGAGAACATACTAGATAACCAATCTGTCAAAGACCAAACAAGATGGCAAATCCCTCTAAATGTAGGGTTCCAGGGTGATACTTCTCCAATATCAGTATTATTCGCCGACGAAACCACAAAAATTAACCTTCCGAGTGAAACTGGGGAGTGGATTAAACTTAATCTAGATCAAACTGGTTTTTACAGAGTAAACTACGAACCTTCGGATATCCTTAATTTCAAAAATGCAATTCAAAAAGGAACATTACCTCCTCGTGACCGGTTAGGGCTACAAGGTGATGCTTTTGCATTGTGTAAAGCAGGTTACACATCCCCAAAAACGTTTCTTAATCTCGCAGAAGCGTATTCAGGTGAAACTGATGCTTCAGTATTGTCTGATCTTGCAAATGGACTAAGGAACATTGAAAACTTAATAGAAACATATGACTTTCACAAAACATTCAGGGATTTTTGTAAAGAGATATTTGTTAACACATACAAGAGCATAGGGTGGGACAAAAAGCCAAATGAAGGCCATTTAGATAGTCTATTAAGAAGCACTGCATTATCCAATCTAGGGCACTACGGAGACCCTGAAGTAATAGCAGAGGCAAAAAAAAGATTTGACCTTTATTGCTCAGACACAAACTTAGTACATCCTGATTTAAGATCTTTAGTGTTTCAACTAGCAGCCAATCACGGTGGACAAGACACCTACGAGAAAATGTGGGAACTTGAAAAATCTACAGCATTGCAAGAAGAAAAAGTAAGACTTCATGGGGCGTTGGCCAGTTTTGAAGACGAAGATTTGCTAAAACAAACTTTGGAAAGGTCCCTGTCAAACGATATACGGGTACAAGACAGCATCAGGGTAATAGTTTCGGTTTCTTCTACTCAAAAAGGGAGAGCATTGGCGTGGGAATTCATTCGCACTAATTGGAATGAAATTGATAGGAGATATGGAGACGGAGGTTTCGCATTAATGCGTCTGGTCTCATTAGTCTCGGGATTTACTACTAATGAAAGGCTTGAAGAGGTTTCACAATTCTTTAATGATAATCCTACTCCAGCTGCCGAAAGAACAATTAAACAGGCGAAAGAAAGAATACAACTCAACATATCCTGGCTATCAAAATATCAAGCTGAGATTGAAGATTTCATCACAAACAAATGAATTGAACAACAGGGGGGATATATATTTCACTTCCCCTCATAAAGTTCCTCGCGAAAACGAGCCCTTTGACTGGAAACGTAATCCTCAGTACATAACCTAGGAACAAATTTATCTATAATCCCAGAGGCCCTTTGGGAATGGTTGCTCAACAGGTCAATAACTGTAGCGGCCATCGCTTTTGCAGGGTTAATAACACCTTGGATATAGTCTTGTATTATGTAATCAATACCATGTCCTGATCCAGTTGCACATCCAGTGTAAGGATGTATGACCGGCATTATATGGCTCAAGTCTCCTAGGTCAGTACTGCCACCGCGATTTACATTATCACCATTAATTCTGACAGCATTAGTACCTACGATTGTGGAGGCGTTAGAGGAAAACAAACCAGATAATTCCTGATTATTTATCAAGGGTAGGTAACCTGGTATTGTAACAATTTCAACCTTTGCGCCTATTGCTAGCGCACCAGCTCGTAAGCATCTATCCATTTTTTCATTTGCATTCTCTATAGCATCTATAGAGGCACCTCTGACCCTACCTTCATATTTCACTTCAGACGGTATAGAACTAACTGATACCCCGCCACTAGTCATGATCCCGTGCAATCGAACAGTATCCTCAGACTGGAAAGTCTCTCTCTGAGTATTCAATGCATTTAAAGCCAAAATTGCTGCCTGTAGAGCATTTACACCATTGTGTGGTGCACCACCGGCGTGAGCAGCTTTACCCAGAAATCTAATGAATTTAACAAAGTGACCATTTGTAGTTCCACCAAGCAAAAACTTGGTGTTACCTAGATGACTTGTATGAGTCATCATTGCCATATCAATATCAGAAAATTCACCCAGACGAAGAAATTCCTGTTTTCCAGACATGAATTCTATTTGGTTACTCTTGTATAATCCGTAACGGTATTCAACATCTATAAACTCTTCAGCAGGAAGAGCCATAAAAGCGATTCTGCCGGACAAATTCTCCAATATGCCTGAAGCTTTTAACCCAACAGCAACTCCAATCATCATTCCTATTTGGCAATGATGACCACACGCGTGAGCGGCTGATGTAGATGGATCAGCATATGCATGTCCTTCTACACGAACAGAATCCAATTCACCTATAATTGCAATGGTCGGGCCTGGCTTTATGCCTTCTAAATACCCTTTAATGCCAGTCAATGCGATCCCTTTTCTATGTGGGATATTTAATTCTGACAGTTTCTTACTCACATATTTAGATGTTTTATATTCCATAAACCCAGTTTCAGGGATATTGAGAATTCTTTTTGAAATGTTAATCAAATAATCAGACTTTCGATCTATTTCATTCCAAGCAAGTTCTTTTAAATCCTGATGAATCATCATTGATCAAATATTTCCTCTTTTGACATTCCTCTTAGCAAAGAAAGGTAATCGCGTTTCGACAATTTTGGTTTATAGCCCTTCATTAAACCGTGTCCATTCTGGGGTCCTTCTGTCATAAGGTCTATAACTGTCATCGCCATAATTTTGGAAGCGGTCAAAACCCCCAGTTCATAATCATCAATCAAATAATCTTTACCATGTCCTACGCCAGAGGCAGATTCCACGTAAGGATGAATAGCAGGCATTAGTTGTGAAACATCACCCATGTCCGTTGATCCTGTTTGATGAGATCGGTGGTATACATGTTGTTTACCTACCAATGAAGAGGCATTGGCTGCATATACATCCATAACCTTAGTATTATTTACGATTGGAAGGTAACCGGGCATAGTAGATATGGTCACAGACCCACCAACCGCCAACGCCCCTGACCTGAGGGCTCGGTCCACTTTTTGTGAGGCAGACATGAAGGCATCTATAGATGCTCCTCTAACATAAGTTTCCATTCGGACATCTGAAGGGACAGAACTGACTGACAAACCTCCATCAGTTATTATGGGATGTACTCGGATGGTATCTTGATCTCTATAAGTCTCTCTTTGAGCATGAATTGCTGATAGGGCTATCATCGCTGCATTAAGCGCATTGACACCTAAATGTGGAGCAGATCCGGCATGTGAAGCCTTGCCATGAAAGTGAATGCTTTTCGCAATTAGTCCGTTGTTCGTACCTCCTAGAGATATTTTACCTAGATCAGGAAAAGAAGATGTGTGTGTCATCATTGCTATATCAACATCGTCAAAATGGCCAAGACGAATAAATTCTGGCTTACCTCCAAAAAATTCGATCTTCCCTTGCTTTTTCAATTCATTACGATATCCGATTTCAATATATTCTTCTGCAGGTAACGCCATCAGAGAAACCTTGCCGACCAAATTCTCAAGGACTTCAGGGGCTTTCAGGGCTATCGCAACACCAAGTAACATGCCTATTTGACAATGATGGCCACAGGCATGAGCACCATTTGTATGCCCGTCAGCAAATGGGTGATCTAATACTTTCAAGGAATCCATTTCAGCCAAAACGGCCACATTTAATGATTGAGGCTGGGCCCCGTTTAGAGTGGCTTTGACTCCAGTTAAAGCAATACTATCCTCAAAAGGAATGCCTAAATCGGACAACTCATCAGTGATTATTTTTGAGGATTTAAATTCCCTGAATCCGGTCTCAGGATTGGCAAGAATATCTTTAGATACACGTACCAGCCTATCTGCGTTAGAGTCTATTCTGTCACAGGCTAATTTTTTAATGGCTTCAAGATTCACAGCTTATATTTCATAGATATGATTTATACACAAGAATTCTACCTTCAGGTCCTTTTACTTTGATATCAGATAGAGCCCCTAAATCAATCGTCCTCAAGAGTCGAAGTATCACCCTCTGGCAAGCCAAGTTCTCTTGCTTTTAAAAGCCTTCTCATAATCTTACCGCTTCTAGTCTTTGGAAGAGA
Organism: uncultured Dehalococcoidia bacterium; assembly: GCA_964343265.1. Classification (GTDB taxonomy): domain Bacteria; phylum Chloroflexota; class Dehalococcoidia; order Lucifugimonadales; family UBA826; genus CAYFIW01. The sequence goes on from CAYFIW010000024.1 coordinate 10,604, forward strand.
GGGTATGAAATCAATTTCACGTGGGGCTACCGCAGCAGATAACTTTTCTCTCGCAAACCTCATAATTTCATTCCGTAGCTTAGTACTTTCCTCATACCCATCTTTAAGTGACACAAACGCTTTTACAATTTCCATAGCGATTGGATCAGGCTTTCCTATAACTCCAGCTTCCGCAACCGCTGGGTGCTCAATCAAAGCACTTTCTACTTCAAAAGGTCCAACCAAGTGACCTGCAGTATTTATAACGTCGTCGGCTCTTCCAACAAACCAGAAATAACCATCTTCATCTCTACGAGCGGTATCTCCAGTGATATACCAACCCTTCCTAAATCTAGAGTTGTACATTTCTGAATTATTCCAATAACCGTGGAACATTGACGGCCATCCCGGTTTAACAACAAGATTTCCATCCTCTCCGTCAGGTACTTGCTCAAAATCCTCATTGACAATTGCTAATTCTACGCCGGGTATAGGCTTACCCATAGAACCAGGTCTTACCTCCATAGACGGAAAATTAGCACACATTATTGCGCCCGTTTCTGTCTGCCACCAATTGTCATGGAAAGGCATCCCGAAAACTTCATCTCCCCACACCACTGCCTCAGGATTCAAAGGCTCCCCAACACTGCACATATACCTCAAAGTTGATAAATCAAACCTACCAGGAACTTCTTCGCCAGCCTTCATAAGCATACGAATAGCCGTAGGAGCTGTGTACCATACCGTCACCTTATGCTTTTGAATCTGTTCATACCACCGGCTAGCACTGAATCCTCCTTCATAAATGAGCTGGGTGAGGCCATTGGTCCAAGGAGCTAGCATTCCATATGACGTTCCAGTAACCCAACCAGGGTCTGCCGTACACCAATAAACATCATCCTCATGAAGATCTAGAGCCCATTTACCCGTTGCCATCTGTTGCACAACAGCTTGGTGCCTATGAACGGCACCCTTTGGCTTTCCAGTTGTACCTGAGGTGTAGTGCATTATTGAATAATCGTATTGACCGGTGACGACAGTAGTGAAATCGGCAGGTGCTTTACCCATTTCTTCATCGTAGGATAGATCTTGGGCGTCAATTGGATTAGGATCTCTCTCGTCCTTATTTACGATTAATATGTGTTGAAGTTCAAATAACTCAGGTATTATTCCCGATATTTTCCTTCTCAAATCAGGCTGAGTTACTAAGACCTTAGCTCCACTATCCTGCATACGATCCCTGACAGGTTCGGGACCGAATGCTGAAAACAAAGGACCAACAACCGCACCTGCCTTTAGTGCACCAAAAAAAGCCACGTAGAGTTCCGGCAGTCGATCCATAAATATAAAAACTCTATCGCCTTTCTCTATCCCTAGACTTTGCAAAACATTCGCAAATTTGTTCGTGAGACGCTTCATATCCCCAAAAGTATAGTCCTCTCTTTCGCCATTCTTTCCTTCCCAAATCATCGCAATTTTATCTCTATTCCGGCCATTAGCATGACGGTCGATAGCCTCATGTGCTTTATTTAGCCCGCCCCCAGGCAACCAATCAAGTTGGTCATACATTGATTCCCAAGTGAAATCCTTATACGAGTTTTCTAAATGAAGATTCGGTTTAACATCAAACTGTTCATGCGAAGGTTTTGTGATGGGTGAAAAAGTCTCATCGGTCATTGATTTCCTCCATAATGCTTATAAGAAACCTAGTTACTAACGCATCCTTTCTAATATAGATGGATAGACGCTGAAGGGTTTACTATATTTAGTAAGAAAGTAGCGGTACCTTCTATAAATAATCTTTGGAACTGCGCGCAATTATATACACAGATATCCACATGTGTATAAGATGATGTTCTCCCAAACACTCATAGGATCAAATGAAAATTGATATTGATATGACTTATGATCAGGATAAGAGAATCTTTTCTACCATTATTACCATAGTTCGATCGATCCCACGCGGGAGTGTCGCAACCTATGGACAAGTAGCACACATGGCAGGTATTAGAGATGCCAGGCTTGTTGGGTACGCATTAGCTAGCAATCACACTTGTGGTAATTCTGTTCCCTGGCACCGAGTTATTAATAAAGACGGGAAAATATCACTTAAAGACAAACCTAAGTACTTAACTCAGAAAAAATTGCTACTTTCAGAAGGTATTGTTTTCAGTGAAAATGAGGTTATTGATCTTAAAAAAAGTGGATGGCTGACGTCAGATAAAAAAGATCGTCCTTGACCCCCTCAGAAACTGATTCCTATAATGCTGATACTTTCCAATATTTTAGAGGAGTTACTCATGAGTTACGAAACCCTGTTGATAGACAAGACAGATGGAATAGGCACAATTACATTAAATAGACCAGAAGTACTCAATGCCATGAGTACGATTCTATTTAAGGAAATGGACCATGCCGTTTCAGACATGGAATCGGATGAAGCAATAAAAGCAGTTATCTTCACCGGAGCAGGTGACCGAGCTTTCACAGCTGGAGCGGATATACATGAAATGACGAGAAATGCAGAAAGTGAGAATCCTCCTCCACCTGATCCCAAGAGGTCGGAATATGCATGGCATATTGGCACATGTAGTAAACCTACAATAGGGGCAATAAACGGACTGGCTTTTGGGGGTGGAGCTGTTTTGGCCTCAAGCTTAGATATTCGAGTCGGTTGCGAAAGAACTAAGTTTAGATTTCTAGCGGCCGCATACGGAAGAGTCAATTCTACTTGGAGCTTACCAATGCAGGTAGGTTGGCCAAAAGCCAAAGAATTACTATTAACTGCAAGAGTAGTCGAATCTGATGAGGCGCTACAGATTGGCCTGGTGAACCATCTTGTCGAATCAAATGAACTTATGAATAAGTGTCGAGAATTGGCGGGATTGATTGCCGGAAATGATTCTAGAATGGTACAAGGAATCAAACAATTACTTGTTGAGGACATAGGTGGAACATGGAGGGATGCTTATCAGAATGAGCTAAACGCTCAGTCTGGCAGCTTGGAACCTACACCAGTACTTGAAGGATTCAAGCCGTTTATCGACAGAAAAGGACGCAAACCTTAAAAATTATCTTAAGCCTCAAATGCTTTTTCTATTGCAAGGAGTAACGAAATGGTTAATACACAAAATACGCCACTTGACGGTATCCGAGTCTTGGATCTCGGACGTTATCAAGCCGGACCAAGGTGTGGACTTATGTTTGCTCGAATGGGAGCTGAAGTCATCAAGGTTGAAGGAGTGAATGGGGATGAAAGTAGAAAAAACGGTCCAACCGTAAGAGGACAAAGTGCATACTGGGTTCAGTACAACAGTGGTAAAAAAAGTCTTTCTATTAATCTCCGGACCGATGAGGGTAAATCGGTTCTCCGAGACCTTGTTAAAGAGTCTGACATACTAATTCAAAATTTCAGACCCGGTACCATCGAAGTAATGGGGTTTGGCTACGAGGAACTCAAAAAAATTAATCCTAGAATCATCATGGTTAATGTTTCTGCATATGGTCAATATGGTCCTTATAAGGACCGTGTTGGATTCGATCCGATAGGACAAGCAATGGGAGGACTAATGACATTAACAGGTGAAGAAGGTATGCCTCCAATAAAAACCGCTTTCCCTTTGATCGACAGAATAACATCACTTCACGCTACTATTGGGGCTCTCGCAGCATTGCGCGAAAGAGAAATATCGGGCGAAGGACAAACTATTGATGTGTGTTTGGCAGATACAGGGTACACCTGTAATGAAATCCCCATAACAGCCTATTTAGGAACGGGATATGAACAACCTCGTGAGGGTAACGGCAAGAGCACCGGAGGTTGTTATCAAACAATAGACGGGTGGGTTATCATCGCAGCCACCAACGAAAATATGTGGATAAGACTTTCAGAATCAGTCGGAAAACCGGAGTGGTTAACTGATCCTCGATTTGAAAGCAGATCTGACAGGACAAGCACTAATGCTCAAGTTTTGGAAGACGAACTTTCTGAATGGTTTTCAAAAAGAACAATGGCCGATGCTGTCGATATATTATCTTCAAACGGAGTCCCTTGCTCCCCAGTAAACACAACCGCTCAAGCGTCAGTAGATCCTCACCTCAAAGAACGCGAAATTCTAGTTGAAGTACCTGATCCGATAGCTGGAACTATCCATGTGACAGGAAAAATGATCAAATTTGGGCGAACGGAAATGGTTGTTGGATCTGCTCCAGTTATTGGAGAACATTCACACGAGATACTCTCTAACGTCCTAGGTTATTCAAACGAAAAGATTTCTGAACTCTCAGAAAGTGAAATAATAAGCACATCAGACGACTAGATTAAATATATTCAAAAATTCTATGGGAATTAGAACGGCTGCAATTGGAGTAGGTGCAATAGGGGGATCCCTAGCAGGTTTCATGTCGAGGGCAGGACATGACGTCCTCATGATAGACGGATGGAAGGACCATGTAGCCGCTATGAATGAAAAAGGCCTTATTCTTGACGGAATAACCGGCGAACACTTAGTTAAAGTGAACGCAATTCACACAGATCAAATTGCAGAAATTAATGGCTATTTTGATTTGGTAATAATAGGAGTCAAATCATACGACACAATAAAAGCCGTAAGATCCATGCTCCCGTATATGCACGAAGACACATGGGTTGTAAGTCCACAAAACAGTATTAATGAGCTTCAAATAGCTCCTATCGTGGGTGCTCACAGAACAATTGGATGTATAACAACGATCTCTGCTGCCATGTACACACCAGCACATATTACACGCACCGGTAGTGTTTCCCAATCTCTCCAAGAAAAACCCATATGTTTTAAAGTCGGTGAACTTGATGGCAAAATTACTCCAAGACTGGAAACTTTGGTTGAGATTTTTTCATCGGCCGGAACTACAGTGGCAACAGATGACTTATGGGGAGAACGTTGGTCAAAAATGGTCACAAATTGCATGGTAAATGCTACTTCGGCTATGACAGGACTTATGAGTCATGAGATCAGAGAAAACGAGGATGCCAGAATCCAAATTCTTAATCTTGCGATTGAAACTGTACGTGTTGGGCGCGCTTTGGGACACAAAGTTGTTCCACCAATGGGAAATTTTTCTTTAGAGGAAATGGAAGAAGCAGTTGGTCCCAAAGGTCACCCAGAGGTTATTTCAGTTCTTACAGGTAGTAAACCAAAATTACCTGGTAGGCCATCAATGGCTCAAGACATCATCAAGGAACGACCTACTGAAATTGAATATCTCAACGGATTTGTCTCGAAAAGAGGAAAGGAAATTGGGATAGCAACTCCTTATAGCGACGCGGTTACCGAGGTGATAAAAGGGATAGAAAGCGGAGAATTTAATATCGGTATAAAAAACATACTCAAAGTTTCAGAAATAATAGAGGCATATAAATGAGTTTAGAAGGAAAAATTGCTCTTGTGACGGGATCTGGGAGGAATATTGGAAAAGCTACAGCAATTGAATTATCAAAAAAAGGTGCTCAAATAGCCGTCAACGCAAGAAGTAATAATGACGAAGCCAATTCAGTCAGAGATTACATTATTGAAAATGGTGGAAAGGCTATATCCGTAATAGCGGATGTAGGCAATGAAAGAGAAGTGTCTCAAATGTTTTCTGAAATAGAATCTTCCTTGGGGCCAGTAAGTATACTAGTAAACAACGCTGGCCTTAGATCATCGGTGCCAACAGCATCTATGACGACTAATGAATGGAGAGATGTACTCGCAGTCAACCTAGATGGTCCTTTCTTTTGCTCAAGAGCGGCCATACCAGGAATGCAAAAAATTGGGTGGGGACGCATTATTAATGTATCAGGCCTAAATGCTTTCTCCGGAAAGAGCGAATGGGCGCATGTATGTGCTTCTAAAATGGGTGCACTTGGACTGACTCGGGCATTAGCACTGGAACTAGCCAATGACGGAATACTTGTAAATCACATTGTTCCTGGTGCATTTGATACAACTAGAAGTGAAACTACAGGATCAGCCATCACCACAGCATCCTTCAGCAGCGCGCCAGTCGGCAGGCTAGGATATCCAGAGGAAATTGCGACCACAGTATCCTTTCTAACATCAGATGGTGCCGCATACATAACTGGACAAACCATACACGTTAATGGTGGAGCACTGTTATATTAACTTCTAGCTGAAAATTTGTGAGAATTGGAATTGAACGTAACAATATTGTACTTCGCAAGCTACAAAGACCAAACCGGAACTCAGCAAGAGATCCTTGATGTACCCACTGGCTCCGACCTAGGCACAATTATAGGAATAGTTTGTGAAAACCATAAAAATATAATCGCTTGTCAAAAGAACATCGTTGCTGCAGTTAACGAAGAATACCAAGACCATAATTACAAAATATCCGATGGGGACATAATAGCCCTAATTCCCCCAGTAAGCGGAGGCAGATAATTCTGTCATTAAATAATAAATAAACGGAATCAAAAAAATATCTATATGAATGACTACAGCAGATTCAGAACTAGAATCCTTGAAAAGAAATTAGTCCCTGAAGAAGGAATAGACTTTGTTTCTTCAGATGGGCACGGTGCAATAATCGTATTCCATGGAGTCACACGAGATCATACGGATCAAAGAAAGGTTCTGTATTTAGAATATGAAGCCTATATACCAATGGCTAAGAAAAAATTAGATGAAGTCGCTATGGAAATGTGCAATAAATGGGATGTGCGAGTGTCCATAGACCATCGGCTTGGAAAGGTTAAGATTAGAGAAAGCAGCCTAATAGTTGCCGTAGGATCTCCTCATAGGCAGGAAGCTTATGAGGCCTCCGAATTTTCAGTCAACATGCTCAAAGAGACCGTTCCAATTTGGAAGAAAGAATATTTTGAGGGTGGTGACGTGTGGATTGGTGACGAAAAAGGTTTTCGGCCTTTAAATTATAAAACTAGTTAAATAAATATTCCGGAAAGCTATTCTAACTTTAACAAAAATAACGTATATATGAATTTAATCGTTTTTATAATACGTTATACGTATAAAGATATCATATAATTCAACGAAAGCAGTAACACTGATTCTATTAGTTCCGTATTTCACAATTAGGTTTATTGCCCAAGCATCATCCCGCCCATATAATTGTCAATCAATATAAATTTGGAGGGGTCGCATAGTGGCCTAGTGCGGGCGCCTGCTAAGCGCTTAGGGGGTGAAAGCCCTCTCATGGGTTCGAATCCCATTCCCTCCGCCATTTATAAATATGTTCTAAATGTGTGATGATCTGAACCAAAAACAGAATTTAAGTTAGAGAAAAATGCAGACCTATCATATCTGGACAACTGGCTGCCAAATGAACAAGGCGGATTCCGAACGGCTAGGAAGCGCGTTGGGACAATTGGGTTTGTCAGAAATAGAATCTAAAGAAGATGCAGACGTTGTCATTTTAAACACTTGTGTCGTCCGACAAAATGCTGAAGATAAGGCAGTAGGTACCCTCACAAGCCTGAAGCCTCAAAAAACTGCCGATGAAAACAAGGTATTTGCGTTAATGGGGTGCATGGTTGGACCTGACTCAACACCATTGCAAAAAAAATTCCCTTATGTAGACGTTTTCATGAGACCCCAAGAGTACAAGCCACTCATAGACTTGGTTTCTGAAAGACTCAATGTCGACCCCGACGGTTGCGTGGGTCCTCTAAGTGCCACACCAGCTATATCAACACACATTCCCATCATTCACGGGTGTGACAAGTTTTGTTCGTTTTGTATCATCCCTTACAGAAGAGGCCGAGAATTGAGCAGAACTATCGGTGACATAGTCAATGAAACTGAAATGTTGGTCAGAAGAGGCGTAAAAGAAATCACTTTATTAGGACAAAACGTGGATTCGTACGGCCATGATCTACCTGGTTCCATCAACCTCGCAGACCTTCTCATTGCGGTCAACGAAGTAAAGGAATTAGAGCGTATTCGATTCTTAACATCTCATCCAAATGATATGGACGATCGGATAATCGATGCCGTCAATGGATTAGACAAGGTATGTGAACACATCAACCTGCCATTCCAGGCAGGAGACGACAAAATCCTCGAACAGATGAGAAGAGGTTACACGAATAGTGAATATCGTAATCTTATTGAAAAAATCAGGGCTCGAATACCAGGGGTAAGTTTAAGCACTGACTTAATAGTTGGTTTTTGCGGTGAAAGTGACAAACAATTTGCGAATACCCTGAAGATGATTAAAGACGTAAAGTTCGACAAAATCCATTCAGCCGCCTATTCAGATCGACCAGGAACAATTGCGCACAGGAAAATGGTCGATGACGTACCTGAGGATGTAAAGAAAGAAAGATTGAAAATCATAAATTCTGAGCAAGAAAATATTGCGACTGAATTAAATAACAAATTTAAGGGTAGGTGTGAAGAAGTTTTAGTTGAAGACACTAAAAAAGGACGATGGTTCGGCCGGAACAGAAATGACAAGTTAGTTTTTTTTGATAGTGAAGAAACATTTGCGGGTGAAGTTGTTAAAGTAAATATAGAGGACACAAGCCCCTGGTTTTTAGAAGGCTCAAAGGCGTAACACTAATCTAAAAGTAATTTCCAAATAAGGAGAGGAAGAGGCTCCAAAATGGTTGTCAACATTAGCGCAAAAGAAACGATACCTATAACTGAAATTGAGCAATCTGCGTTTTGTCAGACCGACGACGATCTAAATTCAAAAACTCTAGAAGAGGAATTTGGAGCTGGCGTGCGTTGGCAAAAACTTCCCATCAGTTATATGAGGACGTCACCAGAACAACTTGAAGAAAACATATCCAGAGCAAGAAAAGAGTTAGGCGATCGCATTGTCATACTAGGTCACCATTACCAAAGAGATGAGGTCATCAAATTCTCAGATGAAAGAGGGGATTCGTTTAAATTATCCCAATACGCCGCCGACCAGGAGAGTGCCGAATACATAATTTTTTGCGGTGTTCACTTCATGGCGGAAACTGCAGACATACTCAGTTCTGATAATCAGAAAGTAATACTTCCAAATTTAACCGCTGGTTGTTCAATGGCTGACATGGCACAAACCGATGACGTTTTAGACTGCTGGGATGACCTGCAAAACGTAATTCAGAATGAAACAATTATCCCAATAACGTATATGAATTCAACCGCAGATATCAAATCACTTTGCGGAAAGAATGATGGAATTGTCTGCACCTCGTCTAACGCAGATAAAGCTTTTGAATGGGCATATGCTAAAGGAGACAAAGTATTATTTCTCCCAGATCAACATCTGGGACGTAATACAGGCGTAAAAATGGGAATTAGTCTTGACGAAATGATCTTATGGAATCCATTTAAGCCTCTGGGCGGCAATTCCGAAGAATCCGTAAAAAAAGCCAAATTCATCTTGTGGCAGGGACATTGTTCAGTACATACGAGATTCACCGTTTCACAAATAGAGGAAGCGAGAGTGAAATATAACGACGTCAATGTAGTCGTTCATCCTGAATGCACACTAGATGTAGTAAATGCTGCCGACTCTGTAGGATCCACAGAGCACATAAAAACTGTCATCGAGCAGTCTGCTCCGGGTACTATTTGGGCTGTAGGAACTGAAATTAGCCTAGTTAAAAGGATTAAAGACGAAAACCCTGACAAGACCGTATTCTGCCTTGATTCTGTTGTTTGCCCTTGCTCTACCATGTACAGAATCCACCCAGCGTATCTATCATGGGTTTTGGACGGCATAAATGAAGGGGTTACCGTTAATCAGATAAAAGTAGATGAAGATACTAAGAAATATTCAAGGGTAGCTCTGGAAAGAATGTTGTCTCTTGCCTAGTGCATTTCTATAGGATTTTTTATGGAAATAACCCCAGGAATTGAATCTCTCGTAAACCTAGCAATCATGGAAGATTATTCTTCCGGAGACGCTACAACTGAGGCACTAATCCCGAGTAACCAAGCTGGGCATGCAACGATAGTATCAGATGAAGACGGAGTTTTATCTGGCATTGATTTAGCCTTATTTGTGTTTCTCAAATTTGACAAAACGCTGTCAATCAACACCTTGGTTGATGATGGTTCAGAACTAACCAAAGGTACTCGTATAGCTGAAATAAACGGATCCCTTGGTTCGATTCTTACTGCGGAAAGAACGGCTTTAAACTTCCTAAGAAAATTGAGTGGTGTCGCAACAGAGACCTCTAAGTATGTCGCCGCTGTCAAAGGCACTCGTGCCCGAATTGTAGATACTAGGAAAACCACCCCAGGATTCCGATCACTGCAAAAGTATTCAGTCAGAATGGGCGGCGGATTTAACCATAGACAAAATCTTGGCGACGGGATCCTCATAAAGGATAATCACATCAAAACATTGTCTCTAAAAGGGTTAAGTCTGTCTGAAGTTGTAGAAAAAGCTCATATGAACGCTGCTCATACTATCAAGGTAGAAGTCGAAGTCGAAAGTCTAGAACAAGTAACAGAATGCCTTGATGCCGGCGCAGAAATAATCTTACTAGATAACATGAGTCCAGACATGATGAAACAAGCCGTCAAACTGTGTAAAGGCAAAGCTATCACTGAGGCCTCTGGAGGAATAAACCTCCATTCAGTAAAGTCGGCGGCAGAATCTGGAGTAGACCTGATATCTATAGGTGCTCTAACCCACTCTGCTCCTGACCTAGATCTGAGCTTAGACATAGACTAGGGATATATTTCAGACTGTCACTAATTTAGGACTCCGAGTCTAATATAATCGTAACTGGCCCTGAGTTTACTAAACTAACTTCCATTTCAGCTTGAAATATTCCTTTTTCAACACGCAACCCAGTCTTTGAAAAAGAATTGACAGTATCGTCAAATAATGTCCTCGCTGAGTCAGAAGGCATGGCCTCAGTGAAGCTCGGACGTCGTCCCTTTTTGGTATCCGCATAAAGGGTAAATTGACTTACTAAAAGTAGCGACCCGTTTGTATCAGCCAAAGACCTATCAAACCTACCTTCTTCGTCCGGAAAAATACGCAAATTTATTGTCTTATCAACGATGTAATCAATGTCATCCTGAGAATCCCGAGAAGATATTCCTATAAATACTAGTAGCCCATCATCTATCTCGCCGACCACATTTTGTTCAACCGTTACATTTGCAGATGAAACTCTCTGTAATAAAGCTTTCAATAACTAATCTGTTGATTTTGAAGAGGATGTCGTCTTACTAGTATTAGTATCTTTAGCGGATTTATCTGACGAACTAGATTCTTTAGATGCAGACGCATCCGTTGATTTTTTTTCAGTGGAAGATGTCGACTCCGTTCCAGATGTTGCGGAATCTCCCGATTTTCCTGAAGAGCTTCCTTTTTTACCGTAATCATTCACATACCAACCACTACCCTTGAAAACAATCGGCACGGCAGAGAATTGTCGTTTTGCCACAGATCCACAGTCCACACAGGGCTGATCAACCTCATCACTAAACTTCAATCGCAATTCAAATTTTAAGCCGCATTTTTCGCAACTATAATCGTATGTAGGCAAAGTACCCTCCGTACGGAAAGTTCAAACAAAAAGCAGCCTTTTCTAGACTGCTTACAATCATATTAATCTAGCATCGGTATTTTTAGGTGTCAAACCCAAGGACAATCCAACGTTAACGATAAATAATGGTCATATGGGAAATTTTGAATATTAAGACACGCCTATCAGTGCATTATCACTTGTATCAACTAGTAATTCTAGATCAATATCGATAAGGTCATTAATAGCGAATCTTTTTTCATCACTAACTTTTCCAAGCACACAATATTTCAGCCCAAAAGATTCGCACATAGATTCCAATCTACCCATATTCTCAGGTATTAGAGAGACTATGATCCTCGATTGAGACTCACCGAACAAACCGATATCCCATCTATTATCTAAATCGAAGTTTCCTTCGAAACCTTTATAAGAATTAATTGAAGATTCTGCCAAAGCTACGGCGACACCTCCATCTGAGCAATCGTGAGCTGAAGATATAACGCCAGAACCGATCAAATCCCTGCAAACTTTTTGAACCAAGATTTCCTTATCCAAATCAATGGTTGGTCGTCCCGCAACAATATGATGTATTTGGGTAAGATATTCACTCCCAGATAAGTCCTGAGATTTAGACTCTACTGAATCACAACCCAGCAGAACTACAATGTCCCCAATTGACTTAAATCGATTATTACAGTTCATTTCAACATTATCGGTCAGCCCGACGGCCCCTATAACAGGGGTGGGATATATCGGCTCTCCATGTGTCTCGTTGTACAGGCTAACGTTCCCGCTAATAACTGGACTGGCGAACGCTTTACTTGCATCAGAAATACCTTTTACACATTCCTCTAATTGATAATAGACTTCCTCTTTTTCAGGATTACCAAAATTTAGGCAGTTAGTTAGAGCTATCGGAACGGCGCCGGTACAAGACACATTCCTGCAAGCCTCAGCAACAGCTATCAAACCTCCTATGTAAGGATCCAGATAACAAAGTCTTCCATTACCGTCAGTCGCAGCAGAAAGTCCTTTTTTAGTCCCTTTGATTCGTATCAAGGCACCATCATTTCCAGGTTCTATCACTGTATTAGTCTGTACTTGATGATCATATCTACGAAAAACAGACCTTCTACTACATATATTTGGAGAAGCCAAAAGTCCTAAAAGAACCTCATTGGGAGTTTTATTAGGTAAAGGTATTGATGTGAGATCAAAACTTTGGATCTTTTTTATTTGATCAGCCTGTACACCTTTGAGTCGATACAAAGGAGGATCGGTTAAAACATCAACAGGTACGTCCGCCCGTAATTCACCTCCTTCAAATATCTTGGTCATACCATCATCTGTAGTTTTCCCAATGATTGTGCAATCAACTTCCCATTTATTAAAAATTCCTTGGACATATTCAAGGTTCTCTTTACTTACTGATATCAACATCCTTTCCTGGGTCTCAGAAAGCATAATTTCATATGGCTCCATCCCAGAATCGCGAAGATGGACATTATCAATATAAATCTCAATACCTGAATTAGCATTAGAAGCACACTCTACAGCAGCGCTGGTAAGCCCTGCAGCTCCAAGATCCTGAAGACCTTCTATTCGACCAGATGCAGCCACCTCAAGGCAGGCCTCTATAAGAACTTTTTCCAAAAATGGATTCCCTACTTGAACGGTCGGTCGTAGTTCACGATCATCTTCAAAAGTCCTCGACGCTAGACCAGAAGCACCATGGATACCATCTCTACCTGTGCCAGAACCTACTAAAAGTAATAAAGAATCCTTGGGACCAGCGGTTGCTCTAGTAAGTTCATTTTTGTTCAGCAAACCAATACACATGGCATTAACAAGAGGATTACCGGAATAGGCTTGGTCAAATACCACCTCACCTCCCACATTTGGAATACCAATACAGTTACCATAACCCGAGATCCCTGACACTACCCCATTGAATAAATACTGATTCCTGGGCTCCGATAGCGAACCAAATCTAAGTGAATTCAATAATGCTATTGGTCTTGCACCCATAGCAAAAATATCCCTCACGATGCCACCAACTCCTGTGGCCGCACCTTCATATGGCTCTATTGCTGAAGGATGGTTATGCGATTCTATTTTGAAAACTATTGCAAGCCCATCACCAATATCCACAACCCCAGCATTTTCTTCCCCCGGATTAACAAGAAGCCTAGGGCTATCTGATTCAAAAACTTTCAACAATGGTTTGGAATGCTTGTACCCACAATGCTCACTCCATAACGAACCAAATAAGCCAAGTTCAAGAAAATTTGGTGACCTTCCCAATCTTTCTACTATAATTTCATATTCGGACTCTAAAAGAGCTAAATCATCTAGGATTTGCTTGTCAACAGCCATTGTATTTTTAACACCATTTGAAAATATATTTTTTGCTTGCGAAAACTGTTTCAAGCAAAACCACTATGACACTCTAAAATTTACTGACACCTAATTTCTCGGTAACTATCGATTCAAATATCAACTTACCATCTACTCCACCCAATATCGGGTCACAGCATCTTTCTGGATGAGGCATCATTCCTAATACGTTACCTTGAGAATTGATCAATCCCCCAATGTTGTTTATAGATCCGTTGGGATTACTATCTCGATTTATAGTTCCATCCGGATCACAGTAACGAAAAACTACCTGTCCGTTTTCTTCTAAGGTTTTTAAGGTTTCAGGGTCCGCATAATAGTTACCTTCACCATGTGAAATTGGAACAGAGATAACTTGCTTTGATTCAAGGGTATTACTGAAAGCCGTGTTAGAATTTTCCACTCTAAGATGGGTCCATTCACACCTGAATTCAAGATGATCATTCGGGAGCAAAACACCAGGTAAAAGACCAGCTTCACAAAGAATTTGAAACCCATTGCAGATACCTATTACTAACCCACCAGAATTGGCAAATTTTTTTACCGAATCCATAACTGGAGAGAGTCGAGCGATTGCCCCGCACCGCAAGTAATCTCCATAGGAAAACCCTCCAGGTAGAATTATGCAATCGTAATTTGAAATATTTGTATCGTTATGCCAAACATAGTCAACCGGCTGCCCAATAATTTCGTCTACTACGGTATAACAATCAACCTCGCTCCAAGTTCCAGGAAATACAACCACTCCAAATCTCATATTTGCTTATACTTCTCTTAGCTTAGTCGAGACAATCGAACTGATTATTTTTCCATCTGCCCTACCCTGCACCTTTTGCATAATAACCCCCATCACTCTCCCCATGTCAGATGGACCTTCTGGATTCACCTCATCAAATACAGCATCTATTAATTCTCGTAATTCAGAGTCTGACAATCTCTCCGGCAAATAAGAAGAAATTATATTAAGTTCCGCAGTCTCATTTTCAACGAGATCTGGGCGGTCAGCAGATTCAAATGCTTCTATGCTGTCTCTTCTTTGCTGTGCTTGCTTGGTCAAAACCGCCAATATACCTTCATCATCCAATTCTTTCTTCTTAGCTATTTCGGCGTTCCTAATCTCTGACAACATCGTCCTCAATACAGTTCTTCCTACTGCGTCCTTGTTCCGCATCGCTTCCTTCAACTCAACATTTATTCGATCTTTCAATGACATACAAAAATGCTCCATATCTTTCTAGTAGTCGATTCTGAGTATAGAATCGGGTACCTTCAGCGTCAATAAACCATCTACGAGTCAAGTTTGATTATTGCTTTATCCAAAAGCAACAGGACTTTTTCTTTGCCTAATATTTCGAGTGAAGGAAATAATGGGGGCGACACGTCTTGTCCTGAAGTTGCCATTCTCAAAGTTCCAAGAACTTGTCCAGTTTTGGCCTCCATTTCACTAGATATCGACCTTAGTGCAATCTCAATCTCATCTGCATAAAACGATTCCAAGTCAGATAATTTCTTACGGCCAATTTCTAAA
>CAYFIW010000025.1:0-24650 GCA_964343265.1 uncultured Dehalococcoidia bacterium
GGTGGGCTTTGTATAATTGGAACAGAAAGACATGAAGCAAGACGGATTGACAATCAGTTGAGGGGCAGGTCCGGACGTCAAGGTGATCCGGGGGAAACTCGATTCTTTGTCTCGCTTGATGATGATCTGGTACGACGGTTTGGCGGTGACCGTATCCAGTCAATCATGGATTGGGCAGGAATGGATGATCAAACGCCTATAGAAAACGGTATGATTTCTAAATCCATAGAAAATGCTCAGGTGAAGGTTGAAGCATTCCATTTTGATATGCGTAAACACTTAGTTGACTATGATGATGTTGTGAACACCCATAGAGATGTCATTTATCAACAAAGAGAGAAAGTCATATCAGGGGTTGATCTATCTTTGCAGATAAAAGAAATGATAATTTCAGAGTGTGAATCTATCATATTCAATTGCATGCCTGGAAATCTTCCTGAAAACTGGGATATAGACAGGTTGCTGGTAGAGGTTTCAAACCTGGTACCTCTTAATGAAGAGTTAAGCGATACAGAAATAATTTTAGATCAAGGTCCTGGTGATTATTTAGATTTAATGAAAGATCACCTGAATAATGTCTATGGGAATTTTGAAGATACTTTAGGTTCGGAGATGTGCCGGAGGATAGAAGGCTTTTTGATGCTTAGGTCCATTGATTTAAATTGGGTTCAGCATCTGACGAGTATGGAGAATTTAAGGCAGGGGATAGGATTACAGGCTGTTGGTCAACGTGATCCTTTAGTAATGTATAGAAAGGAAGGGCATGAAATGTTTCAGACCCTTCAACAAAGAATACAAGAAGATGTCTCACACACGATTCTTCGAACAGGTACTGAATCGATTCAACAACCTGTAAAATCAAGAAGACCTCCATTGGGAAGTCGCCAACCTACTAGCGAAATGGCTAAAGTCGGTGCGAGGCAAATTCAATCAAAGCGCACATCCTCTAAGGTAGGGAGAAATGAACCATGCCCTTGCGGAAGTGGTAAGAAATACAAAAGATGCTGTGGGTTAGCCGCATAGAGTAGGTTACGCCAGTTTTCCTAATATTTCCTCTAACCTTATGTATCGTTCATTAGCTCTTTCAAGTCTGTCGCGTTCTTTTTCAACGACCTCTACAGGTGCGTTGTCTGTAAACCCACGATTGGAAAGACGTTTTTTAATCGAAGTCATATATTTTGAAAGATCAACTTGTTCCCCTTGTATTCGGTTTCTTTCCTCGCGCACATCAATATCTTTTCCAATTATTAGGTCAGTCGTGACCCCTATAGTTACTATAGTGATCCTATTTTCTTGGGATCTCTCTTGTGCTTGATCATCGGAAACTTTAGAACGGACCAAGGATAGTTTTTCAATAAATTCAAGATTTTGTTGTAAAAGCTGCTTATTATTGGTTGATCTTATTTGCGCATCTAACACGTTATTTTGTGGAATTCGTAGTTCGCCCCTTACATTACGTATGGCTCCGACCAGTTCAAACAAAATAGCCATGTCCTCTTCAGCACCAATATCTTTTAAATTTACGTCGTGCTTCGGATAAGCTGCAATAATCAAACTATCAGGCCAACCCTTAGGTTGAGCCACTGAATTACTTAGAATGCCCCATATTTCCTCAGTAACAAACGGCATAAATGGGTGTAGTAATCTCAGGAGTTTTTCTAAAACGTGTATGAGTACAGGTAGCGGAGTTGTAGCGTCGGTGGATCTAAATCTGATTTTTGAGAGTTCAATAAACCAGTCGCAATATTCATTCCAGAGAAAATCATGTATTTCTCTCTGTGCATCGCCAAATTGGTAGGCTTTCATAAACTTATCTACTTCTGACGTCACCTCGGTTAACCTAGAAATGATCCAGCGATCGTGTAGATGTTTTATCTCCGGTTCAATCCAATTCAGATCGACGGCATTGTCTTCTACGTGAGATAGTACGTATCTTGCCGAGTTCCACAACTTGTTTGCGAAATTGCGGCTAGACTCTAATTTCCCTTCACTCATTCGCAAGTTATTTCCGGCGGCTGTCCCAGTTGTGAGAGCAAAGCGAACAGCATCTGCACCATATTCATCAATAAGTTCAAGAGGATCGAGAACATTGCCCTTTGTCTTGCTCATCTTCACGCCATCAGTGTCCAAAACAAGCCCATGAAGATAGATGGTGTGGAAAGGAGGTGATCCGATGTTTTCCATTCCAAGCATGATCATCCTTGCTACCCAAAAGAAGAGAATGTCATAACCAGTCTCCATAACGGAACCTGGGTAAAATTTTGCCAAATCGTCTGTTTGATCTGGCCACCCTAAGGTGGAGTGAGTCCAAAGTCCGGAACTAAACCAAGTATCTAAAACATCAGGATCCATTATCAAAGTGTCAGAACCACACTCTGAGCAATGTATTGGGTCTTCGTATTCAACTATAACGAAATCGCATGAAACACAGTACCAAACTGGGATCTTATGGCCCCACCATAATTGACGACTGACCGGCCAATCCCGAATGTTGTCCATCCACTCAAAATAAACTTTCCTAAATCTATCTGGGATAATTTTGATGGTTCCATCCGCAACAGCATCTCTAGCTGGTTTGGCTAGAGGCTCCATCGAAACATACCATTGTTCGGTCACAATTGGTTCAATAATTTCATCGCATCGATCACAATGAGCAATTGAATGGGTTAATTGTTCTGTATTTCGGAGAAGATTCTTAGACTCCAAAATTTCCACAACTTTGGAACGACATTCAAATCTATCGAGACCTTCAAACTCTCCAGCCACAGAATTCATTTTGACCATCTTGTCAATCACCGTGATAGTCTGTAAGCCGTGTTTAGCTCCTATCTCAAAGTCCATCGGGTCATGGCCCGGCGTGACCTTTAGAGCACCCGTGCCAAAATCTATCTCGACTTCCTCATCTCCTATTACCGGGATTTTTCTGTCGGTAAGCGGTAGAGCTATTTTCATACCAATGAGATGGGAATAACGACTGTCGGAAGGGTTTACGGCTACAGCCGTATCACCAAACATTGTTTCTGGTCGAGTAGTTGCCACAACAAGGGATTTATTAATTTCAACCAAAGGGTACTCTATTTCATATAAATACCCTTTTTCTTCTTTATATTTCACCTCTAAGTCTGATAGAGCTGTAGAGCATCGTGGGCACCAATTAGTGATTCTTTCCCCTTTATAAATTAAACCTTTTTTATATAGGTCTACAAAAGTTTTCCTGACAGCTCTTTTAGGTGTTTCATCTAAAGTGAAAGCCTTCCTCGACCAATCACATGAAGTACCAAGTCTTCTAAGTTGGTCGTAAATCCTTTCCCCATACTCGTCAACCCACTGCCAAATTCTTTTTTCGAATTCCTCGCGCCCCAAATCGTGCCGAGTTACACCTTCGTTCGCTAGTAATCGCTCTACTACGACCTGAGTCGCTATTCCTGCGTGATCCGTCCCTGGAAGAAACAGCGTGGGCTCCCCTTGCATCCGATGCCACCGAACGATCATATCTTCAATCGCAAAGGTGAGGGCGTGGCCCATATGGAGTTCCCCAGTTACATTTGGAGGAGGCATAATCATGACAAATGGATCTTTATTAGACATGAAAGTGGGTTTAAATTTGCCCGTATCATTCCAAAGGCGGTATATCTTTTCTTCTACTTCACCAGGAGAATATGCTCGGGACATCTCCGATACATTGTCGAAATTGGTCATTTATTCACTCTACACTTTTCGTTGATAATAAGAAATGATAACAACAGTCATAGTAGTATGGATACGATGTGTAGGTACTGAATGAATGATTTTTTTATGAAATTTATATTTCCTAAGACGACTTTAATAACAATTGGAGTATGCACTTTTGTATTCCTAACCTATGTAGCTACAATGCCACGAGAGCTCAGTTGGGGCTATATGAAACTAGGTATAGATTCCCCTGAACTGCTTACAGCATCTTCCTTATTTGGTATTACTCATCCGCCTGGATACCCGGGTTATACACTTTTGCTAGGCGCTCTTATGAGAATTTTCCCGTTTGTCGACCCACCTTTACTAGGAAATATCTTTTCTGTTTTATGTTTTGTCTCTGCGATTCCATTTCTTATAAAACTTATGGCAAACATATCGAAAGCTATTTATCCGGAAATCGATCCGATAACAGCATATTTATGTTCAAGTAGCGCGGTTCTCTTACTGGCATTTCTACCATTAATATGGGGTGTTTCCACTGTCACAGAGGTTTATACATTAAACATATTCGCGACCTCAGTAATCCTATTTTGCATGGTGGATCTCCTCTTCAATAAAAATAAGTCACCCCTCTTCTGTTCCTACAGGATTTTCTTGATGTCAGTCGGGATATCTTTAGGTTTGTTGAATCATCTAACAATTTTGGGATTATTTATTCCCGTTGCACTTTTGCTGATCTACTCCAATGGTTCTAGGGTGTTTCTTAGCCGTTGGTTCCTGCTACCTTTGTTCCTTATACCATTAGGCTACAGTTACCTAGTATTACGTTCTGGAACTCATTTTCCCAGCAACTGGGGGAATCCATCAGATGTAGAAGGTTTTATTTGGCTCGTAAGAGCTACCCCCTATCAAGAGTACTTTAGATATCCTTGGGAGGCATTTAGTTGGGACAGGATCGTTTTTCCATTCCGAATTCTTTTTACTCAATTCGGAGTCATTCCTCTCTTTATTTGCTGCATAGGGATCCGGTGTATCTGGTTGGAAAGTCGGCGTTTGGTTGTGAGCCTATTAACGATCTCTGTAATATTCGCAGCTTACTCAATATGTTATGTGACTGTAGATACTCAAGTTAACCTGATTCCCGTTCTTGTTGTCGGCGCCATTTTCACCGCTTTAGGATCTATAGAAATATTCAGGGTATTCACTGGGATTCTTAAAAATAGCGTAGGTACGGTTCCATTAGCAGTAAAAAAGCATCCACGGTTAATCGTGTTGATTTTGTTCTCAATACCGACTTTCTCAATTGTAGTTAATTACGATTCGTTAAGCCTTAGTGGAGAATCCGAAGCTTACGATCGAGGACGGATGATACTACAGCTGGGTGAAGACGATTCTATATATCTTTTATCAACTGAGGAAGATGTATTTACTTCTTGGTACGTTAGGTACGTTGAGGAAACTTCCACAAAAAAAATACCAATTGCAGTACCACTTTTGCAGTATGAGTGGTATTTGAAGAACAATCTGGCGGATTTGGATTTAACCAACTTCACTCATTACAACATCAATCAACTGGCCTCTCATATTATTAACCAGGCTTATGAGGAGGGACGCATGGTCTTCATTGCAGATGCCAATCTTTATGATGATGTCACGAACGATGTTAGTAACAACAATGTTCACTTAATTGAATGGTGAACGGTAAAGTGAGGCTATCTAACCTTGTAAGTACTGACCTACCTGACCGTCAAAACTTTTGTTAACGAGTCTATTTAGATGAAGTCCTTCTAATATAAACTCTAGTCCTGAGGCCAGAACCGAGTCTTCGGATGACTCAACGAGTCGTTCTAAGATAGGTCCTAGGTCGGGTACCCTTTCTATAACTTTCATGTAGTCAGCATCCGTTAATTCAGGCCCAGTGGATATCATTAAACCGTCATTTATACTAGCAATAAGAGGTTCAAGGCTCTCTCGATCAACAGATTCGGCGAATATATTTTGTATAGCTCTTTGCATCAAGGACCTGATGATATCTGCTTCCTTACCCTCTTCTACGGTTTCGAGCTCCAATTTACCCATGGTAGAAGAAATAATGCAGTCCATATCACTTATACGTGGGGACGCTTTTGTGCTTTGTCTAATGGCCCTCTTATACGTCTGTGCCATCAAGGTTTCATAATTTGCGATACTCACCCTCAGGCTTACTCCTGACCGTTGATTTACTTCTGGGCTTTGTCGTGCAAGATGGGTAAAGGTAACGAGCAGCTTTTTAACAAAATCGGGTATTACCACAGCTCCATCAAGATCCTCAAATCTTTTTCTCTCCTGATCCACAATAGCAATTTCTTGATGGACTGTATCCGGATAATGCGTCCTGATTTGCGCTCCGTATCTATCTTTTAGTGGGGTTATGATACGGCCACGGTTTGTATAATCCTCCGGGTTCGCAGTGGCTACAAGGAATATGTCCAACGGTAATCTGAACTGATAACCTTTAATTTGGATATCCCGCTCCTGTAAAAGATTAAATAGGCTAACCTGTATACGCTCTGACAGATCAGGTAATTCATTGATACAAAAGATGCCTCTATGGGATCTTGGAATCATACCGTAATGTATCGCTCTCTCATCGGAAAGGTGCCTTCCCTCAGCAATTTTGATTGGGTCTATTTCACCCACTAGATCACCGACCGAAACATCTGGAGTAGCCAATTTCTCTGAAAACCGAGACTCTTGATCTAGCCAAGCTATCTCAACAGATTCCCCCTCTTCCTTAACTAATATTTTGCATTCTGTGCAAATCGGATCGACTGGATCACAATGTATTTCACAACTACTGATATACGGGATTTTTTCGTCAAGTAAATTTGTAAGACTTCTTAATATACGAGTTTTAGCTTGTCCTCTCTCACCGAGTAGAATCACGTCTTGGCCCGCTAATATGGCATTTTCTAACTGAGGAATAACAGAATCTTCAAACCCGACAATCCCAGTAAAACTATTAACACCATTTCTGAGATTCTCAACCAGATTTGTTCTGATCTCCTCTTTTATGGTTTGAGGTTTATAGGCCTGTTCCTTAAGTTCTTTAATTGTTTTTGCTTCTATCAATTGTCATTCCTTTTAAAAATTTTCGTGGCGGTCGATATCGCCCGAACGTACTATCTCAATTCCCGCAGAATCTAGGTAACCACCTTTTAAAACTAAGTCAGGCTTTGATATTTTGATAGTCACATTTTTTATCGGGTAATCGGAAATTAATACATCTGCAATTTCTTCAGCCACAGCTTCCAGTAAATTACGAGGTGTTCCCTCAATAATTTTCCGTACTTTTTGGTAAATGTCTGAATAATTAATCGTATCTTCTATATTGTCTGATACCCCCGCCTTATGGAGATTGGTTATACATTCTAGGTTGACTAGAAAATACTGCCCAGTTTTACGTTCCTCATCGTGTAACCCATGAAAGCCGTAAAACCGCATTCCTTTTAAAATAATTTTGTCTAAAATGTCACCTTTCAATTTTCAATCGCCTTTCTTAAATCGTTCAGCCATCTCGATAAGGGATTGTGCCCTCTTAACGACGGGGACATCGATTACTAAACCATCTAAGGAAGTGGACCCTCGACCCTGACTCGCAGCTTGTTCGAAAACTTCGATAACCCTCCTGGCATGTTCTATTTCATTTTTCCCTGGTGTAAAAGATTCGTTAATAACATCTATCTGAGCAGGATGAATGGCGAATTTTCCTTTATAACCGATTGATTTACCTAACATCGAGTTTGATCTCAAGGCATCGGGATCCTTAAATCCGAAAAACGGAGTGTCAAGGGCCGGGACTCCCGCAGCCCTGGAAGCAATAGACATATAATTTTTAGCAAATGAGATATCTTTATCATCGGCCCGTCTTTCTATTCCCATGTCGTTAGTGAAATCCTCAGCCCCAAATGCAGAGGCGCAAATACGATTGGAGTGCGTTAATATGCTGTGGCAATCGATGATTGCATTAGCCGTTTCGATCCATGGAATGAGATTAAGCTTGCCTACTTCAAGACCAGCATTTCGTTCAGCGGCCTTTAAAATTTCTTCGACTTGATCTATGTCTTTGGTTGAATTGATCTTACCTACAGATATGCCGTAGATTCTCTTGGAGATTACCGCGTTCAAATCCTTTTCAAAAAAACCTGACTCCAAGGAGTTCAATCTAGGTATGACCGGCACTCCTTCAGAGGATAGTAATTCAATGTGTGCTGCTACGATCTCCCTTGCGTCATCTTTGTCATTATCCGCGACTGAATCTTCCATATCAGGTACGAAAACATCTGGGTAAAATGTGGCTGCCTTCTTCAACATTTTTGGTTGATTTCCTGGAACGAAAAGCAAGCTTCTGAAATAATCCACGGATAAGCCTCGTCTTTGTGATTCTTTGATAAATTTCCCGATTGAGTATAGCATCGGGTGGGTAAATTATTTCACCAATCTTTTACTCTGAACCGGAGCTTCATTTGCAAAAAGGTATACATATATATGCATTGCAGGGTTTGCCTGAATACCAGGTAGGTGACGATATTGCCAATACCATTATCGTTTCCGCACAAGAAACTTTAGGGGGATTGGAGACCGATGATGTTCTTGTGGTTACTCAGAAAATCGTCTCAAAGTCAGAGGGGATGACTATTAATCTTTCGACGATTGAGCCTGGCGTTGAATCAAGATCTCTAGCCGAAAGGACTGGTAAGGACCCTCGGCTGGTTGAATTGATCTTAAGAGAATCGAAATCCCTAGTTAGGGTGGAGGAAGAGCGGGGTATTATAATCTCTGAGACTCATCATGGATTCGTGTGCGCCAACGCTGGTATAGATTCCTCTAACATTCCGGGTGAGGATAATGTCTGCCTTCTTCCAAGAGACTCCAATAAATCAGCTCGGCGAATTCGGGAGCAACTTATCAAGCGGACCAATCTCGAAAATATCGCTGTGTTGATTTCAGACACTTTTGGTCGTCCATGGAGGGATGGGCATCTAAACTTCGCAATAGGTTCATCCGGTATTAGACCCATACATGATTACCGAGATACGATTGATGCCGTAGGAAAAGTCATGAGAGTTTCTATGACCGCAACGGCCGACATCTTGGCAGCGGCGGCAGATTTAGTTTCAGGAAAGGCTACTAACACCCCGATTTCATTGATCCGAGGTCTTGACTACGAGACAGGTTTAGAGGACGCTCGTATGTTACTAAGAGATGTAAAAAAAGATCTCTTCCGATAGCCTAACTTTCCTTAAAAGGCATCCTCAGCCTTAATCGACTGGGCGACTGAAGAATAATCCGAATCTTTGGAGACTCCTTCACTACGACTTAAGCGATCAAGACTGACCTCTGATCCCCAAGAAGAACCCTCGAAATAATTCATAAATTCCTTTTGGGCGCCACAGTGCTTACAAATTCCTGCACTCATTGGGCCGTCAGGATCACCTATCATCCAGTGATGGCTGCAACCAATATTTGCTCCCTCGTCTAATTCTTCCTTATTTATCTCTTTTGTGATCGCCACAACAGCACTCTCCAATGAATATATATTACTAAGCCTTACATAGTATATCATAACTCTATGGGGATGCCGTCTTACTATTAATTTTTATAATACTGTTAGCCTTGCCACTATTCCATCCTGAAAGCGGCGTCCCAAAATCTATATTCATATTCGCTGCTTTTAAAGAAAATGTTGACCAACTTCATGCGCCCATCTTCATGAAGTTTGTCGTGTTCCCGATCGATGAAGTTACGGAGATCTTTTGCTAGCTCCTCAAAGTCTGGGGAACTATACATTTCGATCCAACGGCTATATAAAGGTGCCTCTGTTGGAAGTCCTTGAGCCTCTAATTTTTTGCCTATCTCTGAATATCCCCAAGAACACGGAAGGATTGCGACGGCCGTCTCTATGGTTGTCCCGTTGTTTGCCACCTGCAATAGGTGGTTAATATAGGCCTCAGTCGTCGGGGATGGTACAGTTTGAGCAATTTCTTCTTCCGATAATCCAAATTCTTGACAATAGCTAAAATGCAAATCCATTTCAGTATTTAACGTTTCGTTTAAGAGTCTAGAGAACCATGACATATCATCCAAATTGTTTGCTTTTGCGATTGCAATAGCGATCGCGCGTGAAAACCCGATAAGAAAGACAAAATCTTGCTTTAGATAATATTGAAATTTATCAACTGCGAGAGTTCCATCTCCAATACCTTGAACAAATGGGTGATTGTGTTCTTTCCGCCATAACGGATCGACCTTACGCCGAACTTCTTCTGTAAATCTCAATGCCAAGTTCATTTTTAACCTAATGCTTCTATTTTTATATCTGTTCCAGAGGGAACAGATTTAAAGACTAGTGGGTCTCCTATTATTTTTCCAAGTAAATTAACCTCACTAGCAGCCCGTATCTCGTCCCCTATAGAAGCTGGTGTCGGACCAAAGAAAATACAAAATGCTCTACCTGGAGGCCAATAGGCGATATCGCCTAAATTGACGATCTCCGACGCATCGTCCTGTAATTCCATCGAATAATCAATGGAAAAATATATTTCCAGACCCCACGTATTAACTCTCCCAGTTAGGGGAAGTGATGAGTAAAAATTGTCGGATTCCGGTCGATCTAACAATTCAGCCTCGACTGTGATATTTTGCGTGGTGATCTGAATCTTTTTACTTGCCATAGTTACCACCTAAGGATTTCTGTAAATTGTTTATATGTGTTTCGTTAATACTATACGATAGTAATTAAGGGGGATTTAATTGACTTCGGAGGGGTATATTTTAACTGTCGATCAGGGGACGACCGGGACTAGGGCGTCCTTAGTAGACCATTCAGGCCAAATCTTATGGACCACTTATAAAGAGGTACCTCAAATTTATCCTAGGCCAGGTTGGGTTGAACAAGACCCGCTTTTGATAACAGAGAGTGTCTTTCAAACTATAGAAGATTTATTGGACGACTATGAGGTCTCTCCCAATGAGATTCGTGGTCTTGGGCTGACCAACCAAAGGGAAACTACTATTCTCTGGAATAAGGAAACTGGTGAGCCGATATCTAACGCCGTAGTCTGGCAATGTAGGCGAACAGCAGATATGTGCAATGACATGAAGGAAAAAGGTCTCGCAGATAAGGTTTATGAAGTGACGGGCCTTCCGATCGATCCATACTTTTCCGCAACAAAAATAAGATGGATTCTGGATAATGTCCCTGGTGCGCATCAGATGGCTAGAAATGACAAA
The DNA here is from genome assembly GCA_964343265.1 of uncultured Dehalococcoidia bacterium. GTDB lineage: Bacteria > Chloroflexota > Dehalococcoidia > Lucifugimonadales > UBA826 > CAYFIW01. The sequence goes on from CAYFIW010000025.1 coordinate 10,948, forward strand.
CTTGCCTTTGGCACGGTTGATTCGTGGCTAATATGGCACTTGACTAACGGTAGGAGTCACATTACCGATGTATCTAACGCAAGCCGAACCATGTTGTTTGATATCAAATCTTCGGAATGGTCGAAGGAAATGTTAGAGATTATGGATATTCCTGAGAATATGCTACCTGAAGTCGTGTCATCAAGCGGAAATATAACCACCGTTTCAGGTAATCATTTTGGCGGTTACACAATCCCGATCTCAGGGATTGCTGGAGATCAACAAAGTGCACTTTTTGGGCAATGTTGTTTTAATCCAGGGATGCTAAAGGTTACCTACGGAACCGGTGCTTTCCTCCTTATGAATACTGGAAGTGAACTTGTAAGGAGTGGGGAGGGGTTGTTATCTACGGTGGCATGGGATATTGAAGGCGAAATCACATATGCTTTGGAGGGTGGAGTCTTTTCTGCTGGTTCAGCCGTTCAATGGCTTAGGGACGAAATGGGGCTAATATCTCAAGCAAACGAAATCGAGATTCTAGCCAACTCTGTATCTGATAACGGAGGTGTTTACTTTGTCCCAGCTTTCAATGGTCTCGGGAGCCCATATTGGGATCCATTTGCCAGAGGTTCTATACAAGGCCTCACAAGAGGAAGTAACAAAGGACATCTGGCACGGGCCATTCTCGAATCTATCGCATATCAATGTAATGAAGTACTTAGCCTGATGTTCGCAGAGGCTAACAGACCTATCACCTCCTTAAAGGCCGATGGTGGAGCATCATCTAACGGTCTATTAATGCAATTTCAAGCAGACATTTCTGGTTTCTCTGTAAATCGTGCCCAGTCTTTGGAGACAACGTCATTGGGAGCCGCTTATCTTGCGGGCTTAGGCATAGGTTTCTGGGAGACTCGCGAAGAGATAGCTCGTCTCTGGAAGACTGGGGGCGATTATATACCCACTTTCACGCCGGAGATCAGGGAAAAACTAAAACGTGATTGGCGAAGAGCCGCTAAGCGTTCGTTAAAATGGATTTCGTGAATTAAGACAAACTCATAAAATAAGAAGTTGAGGTTAAAATGCCAACAATTCAACCGCAGAGGCTGGAAAGAATTGCCGCTCGTTTACTAGTCGCCGCTGGAGCATCTGAGTATGAGGCGGAGATAATATCAAGACATTCAATCGGCGCCAATTTAGCGGGGCACGATTCACACGGAATCATTCAGATTCCGACATATATAGATCGGATTGACAGGGGGCATATAGTTCCGGGGGCGGAGTTTGAAATTTTAAAAGACTCTCCCACAACTACAGTAATTGATGGCCACTGGGGCTTTGGTTACGTAGTGACCGAAAGGGCAATGAAATTAACAATTGAAAAAGCTCGAGAACAAAATGTCGCGGCTGCTACCGTTCATCGGCAGAGTCATATTGGTCGTTTGGCGGCATACCCTCTAATGGCGGCTAAAGAAGACATGATAGCGATGATTACTGCTGATTCTGGTCGATCGGCCAAGGGAGTAGTCCCATTCGGAGGGATCGAAAAACGCTTGGGAACTAATCCGATCTCTATGGCAATGCCAAGTGATCTAAAGGGGCCTTTCTTTCTAGATATGGCAACAAGTGCAGTTGCTGCCGGAAAAATAAATTTGGCGAAGGCGAGGGGTACTGAAGTTCCGAAGGGTTGGATGATTGATAAGGATGGGAATCCGTCTCAGGATCCGAATGATCTATCAAGTGGGGGATCGATTCTTCCTCTAGGAGCTGATCAGGGCCATAAAGGCTACGGCCTCTCCTCTATGGTCGAAATATTTTCAGGTATACTCCCCGGATTAGGGTTCGGGCATGACCCGTCAGGTAGGCATAATGATGGGTGTTTCATAGCGGTATTTAAGCTTGAAGCTTTTAGGGATGTACCAGAATTTAAAAAGGAAGTAGCAGATTTCGCTAAATATCTCAAAAGCTCGGAACCATCAAAAGGTTTTAAAGAAGTCTTTTATCCTGGTGAAATAGAATATTTGAAAGAACTCGAACAACTAGAGCATGGTATTTTTGTTGAAGATGCTACTTGGGATCAATTAGTCGACTTAGCTCAGAAATATTGTATTGAAGAAGTGATATAACTCAATTGATTACCAACAACGGAATTATTAAATTTGGCCAGCTATCACGTCGCCCATTTTCCCAGTGTCGACTTTCTGACCTCCGTCGGAAGCAATATCTGCTGTCCTGTATCCTTCCGAAAGAACAGAATCCACGGCGTTCTCAATAGCTCGCGCTTCTTCTTCTAGTCCAAACGACAATCTCAACATCATAGCAGTGCTTAATATTGATCCGATCGGATTTGCTATCCCCTGCCCTGCTATATCAGGTGCTGAGCCGTGTATGGGTTCATATAAGCCTATACCCCTCTTTGAAGCTTTCTCCCCGGGCAAGGCTGAGAGACTTGCTGACGGCAACATTCCCATGGATCCTGAAAGCACAGAAGCCTCATCAGTGAGAATATCCCCGAAAGTATTTTCGGAGACTATTACATCAAATGAGGCAGGATTTCTTATTAATTGCATAGCAGCGTTATCAACGAGAATGTGTTCGAGTTCCACCTCGGGATATTGTTGGGATAATTCTATGGCGACCTCTCTCCAAAGGCGCGACGATTCCAAAACATTCTGCTTATCTACAGAAGTTAATTTATTTCGTCTCCCTTTTGCCAGCTTGAATCCCACTTCAAGGATTCTTTTGATCTCGTTTTCTGTATATTTCAAAGTATCAACACCCCTTCTTCCTCTCTTAGTAGTCCATCGTTTTTTTGGCTTACCAAAGTAGAGACCGCCCGTCAGCTCTCTGAGAACCAACATGTCCACACCCTTAAGAAATTCTGGTTTCAATGGAGTCGAATTTATCAGTGAAGGATAAACCTTCACTGGTCTTAAATTTGCAAAAAGTCCGAGAGATTTTCTGATAGCTAAGATGCCATCTTCAGGTCTCACATCATTACTTGGATCGTCCCACTTAGGTCCACCGACTGCACCAAAAAGTATGGCATCAGATTCATTGCAAATTGATAGTGTTTCTTCAGGCAATGCTGAACCATGGCTGTCTATGGCGTTTCCTCCTATCGGTCCAGTTCCAAGTTTGAAAGTATGAGCAAATTTATATGAAATCGCTTCCAATACCTTTACGGATTCTGAAATAACTTCCGGGCCGATACCATCTCCGGATAAAACAGCTATCGAGACTTCCATACAAACATTCTCCTGATTATTAACTTCTTAACTTATTCGACCTGACTATTACTAACTAGTTACTATATTTATTAAGCGGCCCTTGATGTAGATGATTTTTTTTATCTCTTTACCTTGTAAATATCCTTCCACTTTTTCACTGGAGAAGGCCATTTGTTTTGCTCCCTCTTCTTCAAGCTCAGCCGGGGCCTGTATTCGATCACGCAGTTTACCGTTCACCTGTACCACCAAGGTTATCTCCTCGTGAGTCGCCAAATCTGAATCATATCTAGGCCATTCTTGTTTATGAATACTGAAAGAGTTTCCAATAGATTCCCACAGTTCTTCAGTGAGGTGCGGCACTATCGGAGACATCATGATCAGTAAGTTATCAAGGGCAGTAGTCCATACATTAACCGACACTTGTCCCTGTCGATGCTGTTCAGAAATTTGAGTCGTATATTCCATGAGTGAGGAGATAGCTGTGTTGTATTTGAAACGATCCAGATCACCCGTTACTTTCTTAATAGCTAAATGCATCTCTCTTTCAAGGTTTTTGTCAGAAATAGATGAACCCTTCTGAGGAAGTCCGTCCTTATCTTGGCTTGCCAATTCCCAAACCCGATTTAACCACCTGGCCGCTCCATTGATACCAGAGTCATTCCACTCCCCGCCCTGATCCCACGGACCAATGAACATCAAATATGTTCTAACAACGTCAGCACCCACTCCTTTCACATATTCATCCGGGGCTATGACATTGCCCCTAGATTTACTCATCTTCGCGCCTTTATAGATGATGGTTCCCTGATTAAAAAGTCTTTGAAAGGGTTCATGAAAACTAATTAGACCTAAGTCCCTGATTGCCTTTACAAAAAACCTGGCATAAAGCAGATGCATAACAGCATGCTCCACCCCACCAGTGTATTGATCAACTGGATTCCAATTATTTACCGTTTCAGGATCAAAAGCGGCATCTTTGAAATTTGGGCTGGTGTATCTAAGAAAATACCAAGATGAATCAACAAATGTATCCATCGTGTCAGTTTCCCTTGTTGCAGAACCTTTGCAATTTGGGCATTCGGTGTTTACGAAATCTTCATGTAATGCCAGTGGAGACTCACCTGTGGGAAGAAACTCCGCATCTTCGGGTAGAATAACCGGCAATTCTTCATCCGGAACAGGAACGGTCCCGCACAAATCACAATAGATTATAGGTATAGGTGTCCCCCAGTATCTTTGACGAGAGATTAACCAATCTCTCATTCGGTAATTGATCTGACGTTTCCCGAATCCTCTATCCTCTATCATCTTGATTATTCCAGCCATAGCCTCTGAATTATCCAATCCATCAAATGGTCCAGAATTGATCTGGACACCACGACCAACAAAGGCCTCAGCAAGGGGCTGCCCATCCCACTCACTTGGACTGACCACAACTTTGATTGGGAGTTTGTATCGGCTGGCGAATTCGAAATCTCGTTGATCATGGGCTGGAACTCCCATAACAACTCCAGTGCCATAAGAGTGGAGGACATAGTCTCCGACAAGTATCGGCACTTTCTCTCCAGTCAATTTATTTATGCAAAATGAACCTGTAAATACTCCTGTTTTTTCCCGTTCAGTCGAAAGACGCTCTATTTCACTCGCCTGTCGGGATTTTGTGACATAGGCCTCAACCTCATTGTTATTTTCATTTGTGGTTAAAAATGGAACTAACGGGTGTTCTGGAGCCATAACAACAAATGTAACCCCGTATATAGTGTCAATGCGAGTAGTGAAGGTCTTTAAGGTGTCTTGTTCAAGGTTGTATTCAGATATATCGAACTCGATTTCCACACCTTCACTTTTGCCTATCCAATTCTTCTGCATCGTGTTGATTCTTTCTGGCCAATCAATTTTCGATTGATCTAGAAGTTCTTCGGCATAATCTGTTATCTTCAGAAACCATTGGTTCATATCTCGATGAGTGACTTCAGAATCACAACGCTCACATAATCCGTTTATCACTTGCTCATTGGCAAGAACCGTAACGCAAGAAGGGCACCAATTGACTGGTGCATTATCTCTGTAAGCTAGTCCCTTTTTATAGAATTGGAGAAAGAACCATTGGTTCCATTTGTAATATTCTGGAACACAGGTAATGACCTCACGTTTCCAGTCGTACATAGGCCCTAGAGTCCGAAGTTGGTTCCTCATCCTCTCAATATTGTTCATGGTCCAAGTATGAGGATGAATATTCCTCGCAATCGCCGCATTTTCGGCATTTAATCCGAAAGCATCAAAACCCATAGGATGAAGAACGTTGTATCCTTGCATATTTTTAAACCGAGCATGGATGTCGGCACCAGTCATGGCAAACCAGTGGCCTACGTGGAGATCGCCGGAAGGGTAAGGGTACATTGTCAGTTCATACCAATTTTCCCCATCACCATCGTCAGTGACCGAATATGTTTTTTCCTTTTCCCATCGGTCTTGCCATTTTTTTTCAATCTCCTGATGTGGGAAGCGAGTCTCCACAGCTTTTAGAACAACCATTGATTATTTAATATCCCCCGATAAAAGTTTTAGACAATTTCGACTATTTGCCAAGACACCGGACAACTTCATCACCTACTTCTTGAGTGGTCGCTGTGCCGTCCAGATCCGGAGTTAGGATTTTCCCTTCCTCTAAAATGTGTCGAACACTCTTATCAATATCATCTGCAGCGGCTGATTCGTCCAGATGTTTTAGTAACATTCCTGCAGTGAGTATCTGGGCCATAGGATTGGCTATCCCTTTGCCCATAATGTCTGGAGCACTTCCATGAACTGGTTCGAACATAGAAGGGTATCTTCGATCAGGGTCTAAATTCGCGCTGGAAGCTAGCCCCATACTTCCCGTAATGATCGCTCCAATGTCCGTTAAGATGTCACCAAACAAATTGCTTCCTACAACAACATCAAATGACTCTGGTTTACGTATAAAGTCCATAGCAGCCGCGTCCACGAGAAGTGAGTCAGTCTCGATATCAGGAAACTCTGAGGAAACCCTTTCAAAGGCTTTGTCCCAGACTAACATCCCGTATCCCTGGGCATTAGATTTAGTGATAGATGTGAGATGTTTCTTTTTGTTTCTTCGTTGTGCTAATTGAAACGCATACCTAATGACACGTTCACAACCCATCCTAGTGAATATACCGGCCTGTATACCGACCTCTGAAGGAAAATCCGCGTATTGAAATCCACCAACATTGGCATATTCGCCCTCCGTGTTTTCCCTGATCACTACCATATCTATATCGTATGCCGATTTATTGGAAAGTGGTGATGTAATTCCAGGATAAAGTATGCTAGGTCGTTCACATACGTATTGATCAAAACTTCTTCTAATTGGTAGAAGTAACCCATTGAGAGTAATGTGATCCTGAATGTCTGGATGCCCTACTGCACCAAGAAAAATTGCATCAAATTCGATTAGGGAGTCGATCCCATCTGACGGCATCATTACCCCCGTCTCTTTATAGTAATCCGATCCCCATGGAAACTCTTGGAAGTCTATCTGAAAACCATGCCCGGTTGAGACCTCCTTGAGTACCTTGAGGCCCTCCTCTACGACTTCGATTCCGATTCCGTCACCTCTGATTACCGCAACTTTGTGATTTTTCATTAATTCCTTCCTAGTTTCTAAGTCACTAACTTCTTAAAACGGTTATTATCACAGCGCAGGAAATGTTAACTTACTGGAGAGATATGTGGTAGGTAAAGTATAAACAACAGTCATCAAACCCCTCCCACAAAGTCAATAGCATAGCAACCCAGCTCCACAACATCTGCAGGGGGCAGCCAGAGTTTTCCTGATTCCCTTGTTAATCCCTCCCTTAGATCTGCTTTAGAAAACCATTCCCAACCATCTTTAAGGTTCTCGAGAGACCTGGGTGTACATATATATATGAAGTCAAGATGCTGATGGAAGCCCTCCGACGGGTCATCAATGTCTTCAATAAGTATTATCTCAGGAGAATGTATTGATTTTGGGTATAGAAATTTAAATTGATGCGTTGTGGGCCCAATATATAAATCAACCTCCAGTCCTGTCTCCTCGGTGATCTCTCTCAAAGCGGCTCCAACAGGATCTTCATTTGGTTCTATATGACCGCCGGGTGGTAGATATTCCATAACTTTTTTGTGCCAATGTAATAGGACTTTCTCCTGATGGACTACATATGCACTAGAAGTGAAATGCCTAACCGTCTCCGCCATTTATTTCCTTCTCCAAACGATTGAAATTAGAAAGACTCTAATATATCTACGAATATTATTAAGAGGCGCTGAAAATTCATTAAGTATATAATGCGTTAACTACGGGGAGCTTTTTAGCTGAGAGGGTGTTGCATTTGCACCGACCCAACACCTGATCTGGATAATGCCAGCGGAGGGAATTTCAGCCAAGTATCCCGACATAACGCATTAGAGTTTAATTTTACGATTGGAGTAGATAACTCTTTATACATGGAGATAGGGATGCAAGATCATTTAAACATTGCCGGAAAGATATTTACGTCAAGGTTAATGGTGGGTACGGGTCGGCACAGAAGTATGGATGAAATGGTTGACTCCATTGAGGCATCGGGCGCTGAGATTATTACCGTCGCGATCGGCAGGTTGGATTTGTCTAATCTCGCTGAAAAAACGATTCTTGACTACTTTGATTGGAACAAGTACACAATATTGCCAAACACAGCAGGAAGTAAAACTTCGGAAGAAGCGATCTTAACTGCAAAATTAGCAAGAGAGGTGACTGGATCAAACTGGATTAAACTGGAAGTGATTCCCGACCCATCTCACTTGCTCCCCGATCCTATAGGGACATACGAGGCGGCTAAAGAATTAGTTTCTGAAGGCTTTGAAGTCCTTCCTTATATTCATGCGGACCCTGTCTTGGCGGCTAGATTAAACAACCTTGGATGCGCTACCGTGATGCCCTTAGGTTCTGCCATCGGTTCAGGCCAGGGAATTTTAACTATGGAAGAAATCAAGTTAATTATTCAGGCCTCGACAGTGCCAGTAGTAGTTGATGCTGGCCTTGCCGTTCCTTCCGATGCCTCACAGGCTTTAGAAGCAGGTGCGGATGCAGTATTAGTTAACACGGCTATTGCACAATCACCTAATCCCAAAATGATGGGAAACGCGTTTAAATTAGGAGTCCAAGCGGGACGAAATGCTTACTTAGCCGGAAGGATACCTGCTAAGGAGACCGCGGTAGATAGTAGTCCTGGTGCAGGAACCTCTTAGAACCTGGGCAATATATTTATGGTTTCCATTACCCCTCCCATTTTCTCTGTTGTCACCGACCGCAATAAGGTCAAAAGAGATCACTTGATTCCTGTCATCGAAGAAGTCGTTGCAGGCGGGGTAAATCTAGTCCAGATCAGAGAAAAAGATCTCCCCATGGATCAACTGAAAAATATCTATTTCAAATTAGCAGATCGTATCGACAGCAATTGTTTAATTTCTGTAAATGTCTCCAAATTCACGAACAGTTTCGGGCCTAGTTGCCTACTTCATTTCCCAGAAAAAATAAAATTAGAGCCGCAAATTAAAAAACCCAAATTCGGTCAGTCGATCCATTCAGTGGAAAATGCTATTAAAGCGGAGAAGGCAGGAGCATCTTACCTATTTGCTGGAACCATATTTCCATCAAAAAGTCACCCGCGCCTTCCTGGTTCAGGCACGGAATATTTAGCACGTATATGTCGAGCTGTTACCATACCGACCGTTGCAATAGGTGGGATTAACGAAACAAACTCTGAATCAGTCATCCAATCGGGAGCGTCAGGCGTCGCAGTTATTTCGAGTTTATTAGAAGCTAAAGACCCTTACAAGAAGGCCTCAGAGATGAGACATATAATAGAGACAGCTTGGGAAAACAACCGCTCGGAAAATTGAGATGATAGAGATCAGGATAAACGGGAATATAGAAAGAATCGAGGATGACTCGACTTTAGCCTCGTATTTGCAATCCCTTGGATTGCAGAACCGCAAAGCAATTGCGATTGCTTTGAACGGGGAAGTGGTACCCAGAAAATTGTTTTCTCAAACTAAAATATCCGTTGGTGATTCCTTGGAAATCGTAAGGGCTATTGGCGGGGGTTAACATTTTCGTTATTTGGAAGCCTCAATCACTAGAGCGAATGGAATTTTTTCTAGTCGTTTCCTATAGGGTTCCCAATAGGGTCCCTTGTACGGCGACCGATCTGAATCTTCTGTAGGTAAAGCTCTTGGTTCCAATAATCTTAGAATTTTGAATCCTTGATTTAAAACAGAGCCAACAACTTCCTCAATCGATCGGAAAATCGTTAGATTTAACTCGTTTTGATCTTCATCTTCATCAGCCCATATTTCCACCGGCGGGTTAAAGTAGTCATGGGCTATAACTGCCTTTTCAGTTGTGTCCCATTCAAAAGAGCTTAAAGGGTGAACGGTACTAAACAAAATACGTCCATCAGGGCGTAGAATCCTATAAGCGGCAGCAAAAAATTCGTCTATGTTTGAGATAAACTCAATAGCAAACATAGACAATATCCAATCGAAAGTTTCGCTTTTTATCCAGTCTAAAAAGGTTATATCACCTCTAATCAATTCTGAATTACTGCCAGGCATTTTCAATCTCTGAGCATAATTAAGTTGTTCGATTGAGGCATCAACGCCTACTCCCCAACCACCTTTTCTGTCACAAACGATCGTATTCTGTGCACCCCCGCATCCAAGCTCTAAGAAACGTTTGCCTTTGAAGGTTTTGATAATATTCAGGGATTCCTCACCCTGACTTAAGGGTGATATATGAATGTCTTTAACCGATATTTCACTTAGGTGCTGGTAATTATCAGCCATAGAACTCCAACCTGAAATACTATTTTCTATGAGATCCACAATTGAGGGCTCCTTAAATGTAATATAGGTGAATGCCGCAAAGTATTATCTAGGTTTCAATAAACAAGGAACAAGTATATGAATAACGAAAAAACTCTTATTAGTATAGAGAATGTCATAGCGCCAGAAGATGCCGTATTCGACTTTGCGACTCATTCGGAGGGTCCCTCAGGAAAAATTCCGTTCACTGCTGAAATATTGATAAACCAACCCAGTGGAGACCATTTTGGGATGAGTCAAAATGCCGGTATGGGTTGGGATCCGAAAGAAATGCTTAGAAAACATTTCCTTATATTGTCCACATCAGGCGGCTTACGGGCCTCCAACGGTTCACCGATTGCGTTAGGTCTGCATACTGGACACTACGAGTTGACACTCCAAGTGGAGGAGGCAGCCAAAGAACTGAAGGATTTAGGAACTATTCCTTATTCCCTATATTGCTCAGACCCATGCGATGGACGTACGCAAGGTACAACCGGCATGATGGATTCTTTACCTTATCGAAACGATGCTGCTCAAGTATTTAGGCGTCAGGCCAGATCGCTCCCAACGGCCGTAGGAATCATGGGTATAGCATCCTGCGATAAGGGGTTACCTGCGATGATGATGGCCCTTGCAGGGCTCCGGGATAAACCAGTAGTAATTGTTCCGGGCGGATCAACATTAGCTGTAAGAAATGGCGAAGACACCGGAATGATTCAGTCAATCGGCGCCAGATTTTCCCAAGGGGAAGTGAGTTTGGATTACGCACAGGACGTCGGTTGCAAAGCCTGTGCGTCGCCAGGTGGGGGTTGCCATTTTTTAGGTACGGCAGGAACATCTCAAGTCATATCTGAATCCCTCGGATTATCCCTGACTCACAGTGCTTTATGCCCATCTGGTACCCCGGCATGGAAGGACGTAGCCAAGAGATCAGCGAGGGCGTTAGTTTTAGCTGAGAGTCAGAATATAGATTCTCAATCAGTCTTGACGGATGCTGCTTTTCGAAACGCTATGGTGGTTCATGCCGCCTGCGGTGGATCTACAAATTTGTTGCTCCACCTACCTGCGATCGCGCATGCTGCCGGTAGGCATCGGATGACTGTAGAGGAATGGAATGAGGTAAATAAGGAGACCCCTAGATTAGTAGATGTTCTGCCAAATGGCCCAATCGGATTCCCAACTTCTGAATTATATTCTGCCGGTGGTGTCCCTGAGGTAATGTTGCATCTTCGAAGGTTAGGATTACTAGATACACAGGTTGCCACGGTGACCGGACAATCCCTAGGGGAAAATTTAGACTGGTGGGAAACTTCCGAAAGACGCTCGTTTTTCCGGAAATATCTATTGGAACAAAATAGCGTCTCACCGGATCAAATAATAATGAGCCCTCATAATGCGAAAAAAAATGGGTTAACAAGTACAGTATCCTTTCCCATAGGGAACATCGCACCAGAGGGATCCGTAATAAAAAGCACAGCTATAGATCCCTCAGTAGTAGATACAGATGGAGTCTACCGTAACACCGGTTACGCTCGGGTTTTTAATACGGAAAAAGAAGCCATCAGATCAATCAAAAGTCAAGAGGAAAACCTGAAGCTGAAGGCGGGAGACATAATGGTGCTCAAATGTGGGGGACCTATGGGGACCGGTATGGAGGAAGTTTATCAAATCACCGCCGCATTAAAACATTTATCCTACGGGAAGGAGATCGCTCTTATTACAGATGCGAGATTTTCCGGAGTCTCAACAGGGGCTTGTATAGGCCATGTGGGCCCGGAAGCTCTAGCAGATGGTCCAATAGGCAGAATTGAAGAAGGTGATTTAATAGAGATCGTCATTGACAGGGAAAAGTTAGAAGGCAGCATAAATTTAGTGGGAGACAAGTCGGGAAATCATGGGAAGACTTGGGGTACAAAAACACTGGTGGAGAGAAAACATTCAGAATCGCTTAGACCCCATCCTAAAATACCAGATGACTCGCGTCTTTGGGCCTCTTTACAAGATGTGTCAGGAGGTACATGGGGAGGATGCGTATTTGACGTTGATCAAATTATTAAGACTCTCGAGGCCGGAAAAGAGACTCTCCGGGCCCGAGAGAATAATAGTTTCTAAGTGACTATCTAATACGCTCTAATTTCTGCATGGATCTCAGCTCTCTGGCAGGCTCCATTTTACTTCCATAATCACTCCATGAGACTTCGGCGACATATATGTCTCCCTTTGAATCAACAGCTATTCCGTGCGGAGAAAAAAACCTTCCACTTTGTTCTCCATAGCTCTCTCGTCCAACACGTGCCACCAAGTTACTGGAAAGATCGTATATTCCGACGCGAGGTCCTAAGTCTGTTCCCATGTCATTTGATGCTATTCCTGCAAAATATTCGCCAACATACATCAGATCTGACCCCGAACCTCCATCTAGGCACATGATTGCTGCGCGGGACATATTAAGCCATTGGGTTTCGTACTTCCCTTCACTGCTAAAAACCTGAATACGGTGGTTTTCTCTGTCCGCTATATAAACCCAGCCATCGGAATCTACTACAACTCCATGCACAATGTTAAACTGCCCCTCACCTGTACCGGATTCCCCCCACGAAAATAACAAGTTTCCGTCAGGACTATATTTGTGCACCACGGCGTTGGAATATCCGTCAGCCACGTAGAAATTTCCAGTCGACGGTTCCACTGCCACATGTGTTGGCTTAGCGAATGGCTTCCCACTCATGGGTGGGGCACCTGGGCCCGGTGTCCCTAAAGTCATTAACAATTTTCCGTCGGAAGTAAATTTCCTAACAGTACTGTCACCGTTGTCTACACAAAACACTTCATCATCTGGGCCAATTGTCACCCCATGTGGATTTGAAAAAACACCCTCGCCCCACGTGTCTAAGATATTTCCCTGTGCATCGAAGATTATCATCGGAACGGTGCCACGATTGAAAACGTAGACTCTGTCTTTGGAATCAACATCTACAGCGGTGGCCTCTTTGTACGTCCAACCATCTGGGATGTTTCCCCAATCTTTACCTGAGAGTTTATAAGTGAAGCCGTTCTCCCCAAGAATAACCTCTTTTATTTCATCATCGTTACCAACGGTATGTCCTTCCTCTTGAATCCCAAATTCCCAATTATCTTCCTTATCAGGCATACGTGCCTCCTTGAAAAGCTATCTGCGTCTGTTATGGTCATCTAATGGCAATATTGCTTAGAAGTCGCACTTATTGTCAAGGGTTAATAATATTCAGGAGTAAGTGAAGACACATGTCTAAGAATAAAATTGAAATAACGATAGAGATCGAAGACGATCAGGCAGATTGGATCTCAGACAACATGGGAGAATATGATTTAGCTGATGAGTCAAAAGCCTTTCGAATCCTTCTAAATTACGCCATGGATGAAGTTGACGCTGACACACTTTTCTCCCCCGACAACATCAGATGCCGGCACTGCGGATAGATATAGGATGAGTAATTTGGACTTGAAATTCACATCAATAAACGATATCGGTAAGGGCTTTCTTGAAAACAGATATACGCCTATAGAAGTTGTTCGTTATTTTTTGGACCGAATCGACAAATACGACTCCGAATTAAAAAGTTACGC
>CAYFIW010000026.1:0-23645 GCA_964343265.1 uncultured Dehalococcoidia bacterium
CCTTTTATAGGGTCCGACATAATTGCTGTAAACATTACGATTCCCGTTATGATCCATGGGAATAGAAGCATAATCAAGGCGTTTGGATTATTAGTCTCTAATATTGTTTGTTTTGTGATGACTATTTGAGTTATGCCAGAATCGTTGTTTAACACGTCTGTGCCATGAAATAGTGGGATAAACAAGAGAATCAATCCAGCAATCATTGTCGATAGATGAGACAAACCGGCGATTGTAATAGCTGATTTCAGTCTAAACATTAACCTCTGCCTAGTAATTCAGATGTTTTTCTGGCTAGCATGGGTAGAATTTTTCCTGTAGGACCCCTTAGCACGTGGTCAGCATAGTTTGATAATGTCGTTTCATTTGGGTTTGCTTCAATAACTAACCCACCGTTGTTTTTTACCCGTTCAGGAAAACTTGCAGCAGGATATACAGTGGCAGATGTTCCTATTACCAATATGCAGTCACTTTGATTCGTTTGGTAGAAGCATTCTTTCAAAACGTATTCAGGAATGGGTTCCCCGAACATAACAGTATCTGTTTTAACAATTCCATTACATTCTGGGCATGTTGGATAAAAATCATTGGGTGCGATTTTCAACGTGGCTTCAATGTCGCCTGATGGAAAATCACTTTTATCCCATCGTAATTCACATCCTACACATCTCAATTTATTTCTATTTCCATGTATTTCTGTAACAGCGCTAGAGCCTGCTTTAAAATGTAAATTGTCCACGTTTTGGGTTATTTGATGTTTGAGTACCCCAATGCTTTCCAATTGAACGAGGGCCGTATGTCCGTGGTTTGGTTGGGCGTTGTCGATAGCGTGTCTGAATTTGGTTCGAGTGGGATCAGATGCTTCGTCTATATTTTGACGCCACCATTTTCCTGGATCTTGTTTGAAAGCTTCGTAACCATTTAGAGGAGGTTCACCGATTTTTGTCCACAACCCACCTGGTCCCCTGAACGTCGGTATCCCGCTTTCTGAAGACAATCCTGCACCGATTAGGGCTATTACGTGATTGGATTCGGCTAATATTTTTGAAACAATATCTATTGATTTTCTTTCAGAATATTTATCAGGAGTCATGTGATATCAACTTTTTAAATTATTATTGTTGCAAGATTAATAACCTGTGCGACATCTATGTGTTTGAGTTAAGAGAAATTTTTCCAAAATTTACGTTAAGAAAATTTGAACGGTCTGAGAAATCTTTTGGGATTGAGTCAACTTCAGCTGTAGTGATGATACATTGATCGTATTCGTCGACATAATCAACAATGTGATTTCTACGGGTAGCATCTAACTCAGAAAGTAAATCATCTAACAAAAGAATGGGATGTGATTTTCTTTGCTCATCCAAAAATGCGGCCTCTGCAAATTTCAAAGCCAATACTGAAGTTCTAGCCTGACCTCTTGAGGCGTATCTATTTGCATCTTGGCCTTCTATGATAATTAATATGTCATCTCGATGAGGTCCGCTTAATGTTGATCCTTGCGCAATGTCCCTTGGTCTAGAGATTTCTAGTTTGGTAAGGATAGATGATTCAATATCCATAGGTTCAGACTGATCCTCAGTTGGAATTGATGCTTTATATTTTAATTCCATTTTCTCGTTGATGCCGCTAATTCGCTTGTGAATAGGGGCTGATTTTTCAGATAAGTCATTTAGGGCTTTGATTCTATAAGACATTATTTCAGCACCATTGCTTGCGATTGAATTGTCCCAAAAACCTAGTTGGTCAGATGTAGACATGCCATCTTTTATAGACTTTAGCAAATGGTTTCTTTGAACTAATGAATTTTGGTATTTCTGTAATGATTTAAGGTAATTCCTTTCAACTTGAGAAAGTAATATATCTAGATATCTTCTGCGAGTGGAAGGTCTCCCAAATACTAAATCCAGATCATCCACAGTAAAAAGGACAGTATTCTGTATTCCAACGAGGTCTGAGGAGCGTTTTGGAGAACCGTTTACACGGATAAATTTTTGAGTTTTAAATCCATCTGCATTTTCCCAAGGGAGAGATCTGTAATGTATTTCAAGTCTGTCAGTAGTTTCCTCATTTGATACTATGGAGCTGACTTTAGAATAAATGCCCCCGACATTCATATTATCTAAAGAAGGTTTGGCGATTAAGTCTCTTTCAATATTAGCTCTTGGAGACTTCGCTATTGACAACATGTATGCCGCTTCAAGGAGGTTGCTTTTCCCGTGACCGTTGTCGCCTTGAATAATTGTAGTCCCTTTCGGCAATTCGAGTTCTAGTTCCTTATAATTTCGGAAATTAGAAAGGGAAATTTTGGAGATATGAATAGTAAATACCCCGAAGAAAATTAAACTGATTCTAGCATGTCGCATTGCTGAGAATAATTGATATACGGTGTCTGTGAGATACTTTCATCTAGTAGGTTATATTTTAAAAACTTTTGGGAGGAAATGTTAGAGAAGTGTCCAATCTTATTGCGTTAGCTGGAGGTGTGGGTGGAGCAAAGCTAGTACTGGGCTTATCAAAAATTTTGTCACCCGAAGAATTATCGGTCGTGGTTAATACCGGAGATGATGAGGATTTCTATGGGCTTCACGTGTCTCCAGATTTAGACACTGTTATGTATACATTGGCTGGATTATCTAATACAGAGACGGGTTGGGGACTGATAGGGGAATCTTTTCGGACGCTGGAACGTCTAAAAGTATACGGAGAGGAAACATGGTTTGGTCTCGGGGATCTGGATTTCGCGACACATTTAACTCGAACAAATATGCTAAGCGAGGGGAAGTCCCTTTCAGAAATCACATCCCATCTATGTGTTTCTTTAGGTATAAAGCACAATATATCGCCAATGACAGACGGTAATTTGAGAACGATAGTTGGTACGCCTGAAGGGGAAATGTCTTTCCAAGAATATTTTGTCAAGAATAAATGTCTACCTGTTGTAAATTACCTTAAATTTGACGGAGCACAGGATTGCAATCCATCGAATGCTTTTAAGAGGTCCCTTGAAGAATGTGATGCGCTTGTGTTTTGCCCGTCAAACCCATTCTTGAGTTTAGACCCTATACTTGCGGTTAGAGGTGTTAGGGATTCTATTGAGAATTTTCCTGGATATCGACTAGCAATAAGTCCGATAATTGGAGGTGAAGCGGTAAAGGGACCTGCTGCCAAAATGATGGCCGAATTGGGCCATGATGTGTCTCCTCTAGGCGTTGCAAAAAAATATCAGCAATTGTGTGACATATTCGTAATAGACGATTTGGATTCTGAATTAGCTCCAGTGATCGAAAAATTGGGTATGAAAGTTTTAGTCACTAAAACCTTGATGCAAAACGAAGAAGATAAAATTAGACTCGCGTCTATTATTTTGAGTGAGATTGGCTATAAGAAGGGTTTCCAAGATAGTGGATAAGATCAATATTTTGATCCCTTTTAAAGGGTTAAGAAACTCGAAAACACGTTTATCTAAAATTCTGTCTGAAAAAGAAAGGCGGAAGCTTGCTCTTAATATGTTTAAGGTTGTGTTAAAGGCCTCAAAAGAATCTAGTGCGGACTCAGTGACTATTATCGGTGGTGGTTTGTCATCTTCAAAAATAGCTTCTGAATTTGGCGTAGATTGGGTTGATCCCGGATATGAAGAACTTAATGCTGATTTTATGCACGTTATGAATAATAAGATGGATAAAGGGTTTTCTTGCGTTTACGTTCCTGCAGATTTACCTTTTATAAGAGGGTCAGATATTGATTTCGTAATTAATGCTTCTCAGTTCTGCAGGAACATTGTCCTTGTCCCGTCGATTGGAGATGGTGGGACAAGTTGTATGTTGATTCCTAGAAAATTCCATTTTGAAAGTCAGTTAGGGTCTGACAGTTTTATGAATCACCTTAATGAGGTAGAAAAACAAGAATTGAACGTTTCAATCGTTACTTCGTTAGAACTTGGTTTGGATTTAGATACAGAAGCAGATTTAAATATATGCGAAAAATATGATCCAGGTTTTACAATTCGATTGTCTGAGTCACTTATTTGCCATGGAGATTGTTGATGGATAATAGCGGAAACTTAAAGATTGGTATTCTTCTTCCAACAAGAGGAATTTTAATGGAGGGAAAACAACCCGACGATATCAAGGAAATCATCGCAATGGCGAAAGATGCAGAAGATGCAGGACTAGATTCAGTCTGGGTTGGTGATAGCCTTACTGCGAAGCCTAGATTGGAGCCTTTGACTGCCTTATCGGCTATAGCGTCCCAGACTTCTAGAGTTCGCCTAGGGACGGCGGTGATGCTAGGGCCTTTGAGAAATCCTGTTTCGCTTGCTCATACAGCCACTACTGTAGACCTGATTTCTGGTGGAAGATTAGTTCTGGGCATGGGGGTGGGAGGATCTTTTAACGAAGCCCAAAAACAAGAATGGATTAACGTTGGCGTCGATCCCAAAAATAGGGCTGGTAGATTTGAGGAATTATTGAAAATTTTCAAGCCGCTCACTAGAGGTGAGAAAGTAACTTTTAATGGGAGACATTTTTCAGTAGAAAACGTATCTATTAAACCAGTTTCTACTCAAGATAATGGGATTCCGGTATTAGTAGCCGCTCATGGAAGATCCACTCTTGAAAGGCAATACGAAAGGGTATTACTAGGTGATGGATCGATTTCTATTTCAGATTACCTGGATGAATATACTCATTCACTTGGGAGGATTGAATTTCATGCCAAGAAAGGTGGAGTTGATTTTGAAAATCTAGAGAAAACTTTTTACATGACCGTAAACATAAGTGAGGATCGTGAGAGTGCTGCGGAGGAATCAGATCGTTTTCTCAAACTATATTACGGAATAAATATTTGGGGTGATCGTTGGGGACCATGGGGCCCCTCCGAGGAGGTGGTGGAGAAAATCAATATGTATAGAGATGCCGGCGCTGGTACCATTATCGTACGATTTGCCTCATTTAACCAAGGTCAGCAAATGGATCTGTTTTTTAATGAAGTTATGCCTTATATTTCATAGTCAGGCGTCGTCATCATAGAAAGGCCTTTGTTCGACCATGGCCATGAAATCGTCTTCATTTAAAACCACAATACCAAGCCTTGAAGCTTCTGAAAGTTTTGATCCGGAGTCTTCACCAGCAATCAGATAATTAGTTCTACTTGAAACATTGCTACTGACATTTCCCCCAAGTTGTTTAATCAGATTTTGAATTTCGCTTCGACTGTAATTTTGTAGTTTTCCTGTTACTACAAATCTTAAGTTGGACAAGATTTGGCTCTGTACATGATCAATGTCGGATCTCTCAGTTTCCTCCATGTTTACACCTGCACTTTTAAGTTTTTGAATTATCATTGTGTTGGCTTCAAGAGAAAAATATTTGTGTATGCTTTCAGAAATTTTTGGCCCTATGGCATGAATTTTCTCTAACTCTTCTTCGGATGCTGAAATTATGTTGTCTATGTTATTGAAATGGGTGGCTAATAATTCTGATACCTCAGTACCAACATGATTTATTCCTAGACCTGCTAATAATCTGGAAAGGGGTCTTTGTTTACTTTCTTTTATTGAAGTCAACAAATTGGTTGCACTTTTTTCGCCCATTCTATCTATGCTAATTAGCTGGCTTTTTGTTAAATAAAATATGTCTGATATGTCAGAAACTAGGCTGTTGTCTATTAGGGAAATTCCAGTTTTCCCACCCATGCCTTCGATATCCATGGCAGGTTTACTGACGAAATGTTCAAGGAGCCTAATAAGCTGTGCAGGACAAGAATTGTTTGTGCAATAAATTGCAGCTTCATCCTGCTTTCTTTTTATCTTTTCACCGCAACTAGGACAATTTGACGGCATATCAAAGGAAACTTCATTTCCATTACGTAGTGATAAATCCCTCTTTACTACCTGTGGAATAACTTCACCTGCTCGTTCTATGACGACATGATCCCCAATCTTGAGATCCTTGGATCGGATGTATTCTTCATTGTGTAGGGTGGCTTGTCTTACTGTAACGCCTCCAACAATAACTGGATCTAAAATTGCATATGGATTAATACTTCCAGTACGTCCTACATTGACCTTAATATCTAAGAGACGCGTCATTGCTTGTTCGGATGGGAATTTGTAGGCTATTGCCCATCTGGGCTCTCTTCCTACTGCGCCTAGTTGGCGTTGATAGCTAAGGTCATCAACTTTAATTACTACTCCGTCGCATTCATAATTGAGATCATGTCTCTCCTCCACCCATTTTTGGTAGAACTGGATTGCATCCCTAAAGGTTTCTGCCTTGTAATTGTGTGGATTGATTTTAAATCCTATACTCTCCAGAAATGCTAGTGTGTCTGAATGTGTATTTGGCATTGACACGTTACCTTCATACCAACCTAAACCATATACAAAAATATCGAGAGCTCTTTCTGATGTTATTGAGGAGTCTAGTTGCCTAATTGAACCGGCCGCTGTATTTCTGGGATTCGAATATGTCTGAAGTCCTGCTGCCTCACGCATTGCATTAAATTGTTCAAAATCTGACTTCGGAAAATATACTTCCCCTCTTACTTCTATTCTTGATGGATATTCTCCATGTAACGTAAGCGGTATAGTCCTTATAGTTTTAAGGTTTAGAGTTACATTTTCCCCAAGGTTACCGTTTCCCCTTGTTGCTCCTCTTACGAATTTCCCATCTTCATAAAGCAATGACACTGCTAAGCCATCAAATTTCAATTCGCATGAAAGTGAAAACTCATCCCTTTCTATAATTCCAGAAGTTCTTGAGTGCCATGCAATAAATTCGTCGTCGTCAAATGCGTTACCTAAACTAAGGAGAGGGATTTCGTGTGAAACTTCTTCAAAGCCATCCACTGGATCGGCTCCAACTCTTTGTGTCGGTGATTGTTCGGTTACTAAGTGAGGAAATTGTGACTCGAGAATTCTTAATTCTTTCATCAATGAGTCGTATTGAGTGTCGGAAATTGTCGGATGGTTTTTAATAAAATAGGAATAATTATGTTTTTCAATCTCTAGTCTGAGATTGGTGATTGTGTATTCTGCTGATTCATTATCCATAAGTCGATTACTTCTTTACTAGTTTCCCCGCTCATGTTCTTTCATTAGCCGAACCTATTGAAGTTCATATTAGAACTACATACAATTTTTACCAGAGCATGAGCTATAGACTGGTAGGTTTGCTATATATATACTCAAATATAGTCATTTACGTACTCTAATAGGATGATTTTACTAAGCTGAGGGCGACATGTCTCTTATGTCTCCCTTTTTTTCGGGAAAGTTAGTTGCCATACGCGCAAGAAATTCAAGAATTTATCAATAGATATCCGGGATTGATGGCTATTGGTAATACCCCTTTGGCAAGAATTGATCTACCCAAGGAATTCGCCGATTTTGGTGACGCAAAAATTTATGCTAAATATGAACACTTGAATCCAGGTGGTTCTATTAAAGATAGACCTGTTTTACGAATGCTTGTAAAGGCGATTCTTGATGGTGATTTGACCCCCGATAGAACCATATTGGATGCTACCTCAGGAAATGCAGGTATTGCTTACGCGATGATTGGAGCCGTTTTAGGTTATAAAGTTGAACTAGTCATGCCTGAGAATGCCAGCGAAGAAAGGAAGAAGAGACTTTTGGCACATGGGGCCAATTTGATATTTACAGATGCCCAGAAGGGCTATGATGAAGCCCTATATGAAGTGAAAAGACTTTATCAGGCCGAACCTGATAAATATTTTTATTGCGACCAATACAGTAATGCTAATAATCCACAAGCACATTATGAGACCACTGCAGTTGAGATCTTAAATCAAGCGCCTTTCATAACACATT
Source organism: uncultured Dehalococcoidia bacterium (assembly GCA_964343265.1). Lineage (GTDB taxonomy): Bacteria > Chloroflexota > Dehalococcoidia > Lucifugimonadales > UBA826 > CAYFIW01. The sequence continues at coordinate 7,835 of CAYFIW010000026.1, forward strand.
TTGTTGGAGGAGTGGGTACGGGTGGAACAATTAGTGGGATTGGGAAAAAGTTGAAGGAAACAAATTCTCAGATAAAAGTTATTTGCATAGATTTTGAAGAATGGCCTGGGGTTGAAGGACTAAAACCTCTAAGTGAAGGTCACATAATACCAAACACATTTGATAAATCTGTTGTTGATAAAGTGATTACTATTGACGTTCTTGATGCGTATGAGGTTTCTAATAAAATGGCCGGTCAAGGATTGTTTGTTGGCCAGTCTTCTGGGGCCTATATTCTGGGAGCGAAAATGATTGCGGAAGAGACCAAGAGTGGGCATATAGTTACTATATTTAATGACATAGGTGAAAGGTATTTTTCTACATCGATGTGGGGCTAACATAGTCTAATTGTTGGATATATTGGGAGAATAGATTGAATTTTATTACAGATAAACAACTGGAAGATTTAAGAAATATAGATACTCCCACGGTTGCAAATGCTGTTGAAACGCATCCGAATAGATTGAACACCGAAGGGTTTATGGGATGGAATATAAAGTGCCAATTTCCAGATTTGGGAGTTATGGTTGGGCAGGCAGTAACTGCGACATTTAACACAACCACAACTGGGAAACCTCGAAGCCGTTCTGTTTGGTATGAATGTCTCAAGGTTATTGATAGCATGCCTGTACCCGTTGTTATTGTGGCGAAAGATGTAGGGCCTAGGCCATTCCATGGGTGTCATTTTGGGGATGGGATGGCTAATGTTTCTAAAAAACTAGGAGCTGTGGGATTAGTTACTGATGGTGGAGTGAGAGACGTAGAGACCGTGCATGGAATGGGCTTTCATATGTTTGCAGCCGGAACCGTCCCCGCCCATGGAAATTTTGGACTAGACGAAACTATGGTTCCTGTTGAGGTTGGAGGAGTTTTGGTTAATTATGGCGATGTGGTTCATGCAGATATGAATGGTGTTGTTGTTTTCCCTCTTGATCTAGTTGATTTTGTCATTGAAGAATCTCATAAGGTTACCGAGAGAGAGGCGGCTAACTTCGAATGGGTAAACAGTAAGGCATTCGACATCCAAGAGATGATTGACCGTAGACCGTAGCTGAATTTGTAGACGTTGTAAGAGATTTATACGTCTAGGTTGACGACTTCTAGGGCGTTTGTTTGTATGAACTGTCTGCGCCCTTCTACCTCATCTCCCATAAGAGTTGTGAATGTGTCATCAGCATCATTTGCGTCTTCCACTGTTACTTGTAGTAAGGTTCTACTTTCAGGATTCATAGTGGTATCCCAGAGTTGGTTGGAGTTCATTTCTCCCAGACCTTTATACCTTTGCAAACTTACACTACGTTTATTTTCGAGTTGCTCCATTAGTTCATCCCGCTGAGATTCAGTATAAACATATTGTTCTTTTTTACCGACACTTATCTTGTATAGCGGGGGTTGGGCAATGTATAGGTGCCCATGATAGACAAGCTCTGGCATGTGTCTGAAGAAAAATGTCAGAAGTAAGGTTCTAATGTGAGATCCGTCAACGTCAGCATCGCACATAATTATGACTCTGTGATATCTGAGCTTCTCTAGGTCAAAATCTTCGTCTAGACCTGCTCCTATCGCTGTAATCATAGATCTTATTGCGTCATGTGCAACTATTTTATCGGCGCGCGCTTTTTCTACGTTTAAAATTTTTCCCCAAAGAGGGAGAATAGCTTGAAATTTCCTGTCTCTGCCCATTTTTGCAGTGCCCCCAGCAGAATCACCTTCCACCAGATATATTTCGCAGAGTTCGGGGTTTTTTTCTGAACAATCTGCGAGCTTCCCTGGCAGACCACCTCCGTCCATAGCGTTCTTTCTGATAATGAGTTCACGTGCTTTTCTTGCAGCTTCTCTCGCCCTTTGAGAGGTCATGCATTTGTCTATGATTGCCTTGCCCTCTCTTGGATTGTCTTCTAGGAAAATTTGAAGAGCCTCTCCTAATACTGTTTCTACTTGAGTTCTTGCTTCTGCATTTCCTAGTTTATTCTTGGTTTGTCCTTCAAATTGAGGGTCCTGAAGCTTTACGCTGATTACTGCTGTCACTCCTTCCCTAGTATCTTCACCAGATAGATTTGGTTCATTGTCTTTGATGAATTTCTGCTTTCTTCCGTAGTCATTTAAAACTCGGGTTAGTGCTGAGCGAAAACCAGTTACATGTGTTCCGCCGTCTTCAGTATTTATGCAGTTAGCAAAGGCATATACAAACTCGCTGAATGAATCGTTATATTGCAATGCGACTTCAACTTTTGTACCCTCAAAATCTTTTTCTACATATATAGGGTCTTCGTGTACAACCCCTCTGTTTTGGTTCAGGCCCCTGACAAAACTTGAAATACCTCCGTCGAAGTAATAGGTAACCTGATTGTTTGGCCATCGGCTGGTATGCCATTCACTTACGAAAGTTATTTGTAGGCCTTTGTTAAGATATGCCATTTCCTTGAAACGATTTGACAAGATATTAAAGTCGTATACTAACTCGCCAAAGATTTCGACGTCTGGCATAAATTCGATGGCAGTTCCACTTTGACTGGATTTGCCGTTTTCAGCTGACTCTGTTGTCATTTCCGACATTGATTTGCCGCGTTTATATTCTTGTCGGTATATATTCCCGTCCCTAGTCACTGATGCCCTGACCCAAGTCGATAGTGCGTTGACGACCGAAGCACCTACACCATGTAACCCGCCTGAGACCGCGTATGCTTTTCCTCCAAATTTACCTCCAGCATGTAGGGTGGTCATGACAGTCTCCAGAGCTGTCATTCCCGTGGTGGGATGTTTGTCTACAGGTATACCTCGTCCGTCGTCTTGCACTAACACCGAACCATCTTCGCGTATGGTGACTGTAACAGAGGAACAATACCCGGCCATAAATTCATCAACGCTGTTATCTACGATCTCATATATTAAATGATGCAGGCCTCTCTGGTCCGTACTTCCAATATACATACCAGGCCGCTTTCTGACAGCTTCCATTCCTTCGAGAACCTGGATATCACTTGCTGAATATTCATCATCCCTTTGCTGTTTCAAAGTTGCCATATTTGGTGCTCCAGATTTAAACCTATAAAGTATTTACTCAGCTTGAATTCGTCAGTTGAAATGCGTTCTCATACGATTTATTGGTAAATATAAGAACGTTTGAATTCAGCTAATTAATGACCATATCTAATGGTCATTTGGACGCTGATAAAAAGCAAGCATTTTTACCTCCAAATTATACTAAAAAAAGCACATGCTAACAAGCTATTTCTGTGCCTGATATAGGCGTGGAGTAATTACTCAAAAATGTGAGTCTAAAATTATGAAAGTCGCAGGGGAGTTCTACAACTTTACTTGAGCCTGTTAAAATGTTTGCCCGCAGCCAATCCTAGACAGGATGGTGAGCAATAAGATAACTAAGTAGATTAGTGACATGTTCAGTTTTGCAATACTAATCTAGATTGAGGTCTCTGCGCTCTCTCCTGTGTATTGAATATTAGAGGAGGGTTTTTTATTTATGGCGGCAAAATACGGGTCCGGTATAACTGATGTCCCAGGGGTCAAAGTTGGCCACTGGACAAATGAATTATCCATGACTGGCTGCACCGTCGTAATTTGTGATTTGGGTGCCGTGGGTGGAGTTGATGTCAGAGGTTCATCGCCTGGGACTAGAGAGACTGATCTTCTTAGCCCCTATAAGAAAATTGATAGGATAAATGCTGTTTTAATTGGTGGAGGAAGTGCTTATGGATTGGCAGCAGCAGACGGGGTGATGAATTATTTGGAAGAGAGGGGTAAGGGCTTCAAAGTAGGTGTTAATACTGTACCGATAGTTCCAGCGGCCATATTGTTTGATTTAAGTGTGGGTGATGGAAGAATTCGTCCCTCGAGTAGCGAAGGGTATATTGCATGTGAAAATTCGTCTCATGGCATTGTAGAGACGGGTTCCGTTGGTGCCGGTACCGGAGCTACAGTAGCAAAAGTCTTAGGTTTGAATAGCTCAATTAAAGGCGGCATAGGCTCATCATCTGTTTTTCTTGGAGACGAACTTGTTGTTGGTGCTGTTGTGGCGGTAAATGCTATTGGAAGTATTCATGATCCATATACAGGAGAACTTATTGCTGGAGCTAGAGACCAAAATAACGAAATGATTTCGGCGAATCAAGTGCTTTTGGAGAGAGGATATGAAGACAAGTCTGATTTAGGAAGCAACACTACCATTGGAATAATTGCTACTAATGCTAAATTAAGCAAAACAGAAGTGAATCAGGTCGCCTCTGTATCACATGATGGAATAGCCTTGGCGGTAAGACCTGCACATCTGCTTGGGGATGGGGACACGATGTTTGCTCTCTCCACAGATGAAATAGAAAATTTTGACCTTGATCAAATTATTGCAGCAGCAGTTCAAGTCACTTCGATGGCTGTTGTAAACGCAGTTAAAACAGCAAAATCGTTAGGAGGAATTCCTTCATTATATGAATATTCTTCTGGTTGCGTTCTTAAATGAATTACTCTAAGGATTCAAAAATAGGGTTTATTGGCTGTGGGTTTGTGGGTACCTCGCTTGGAATTGCGTTATCAAGGGCCGGGTATGACGTAACTTCTGTTTATAGTCGCACACGTGGGTCAGCTGAAAAAATGATTGCAAGAATTCCAGATGCGACATATGTACCTTCAATTCAAGGTGTGGCGGATATGGTGGATGTGATTTTCATTACTACAGTAGATGATGTGATTATTTCAATGGCTGATTCTATTAGCTGGAGGCCTACTCAAGCAGCAATACATTGTAGCGGTGTTGCAGGTCTTAATCTTTTTGACGGAATAAAATCTGCTGAAGTTTCTCTGGGAGCATTTCATCCATTGCAGGCGTTTTCTTCCATAGACAGAGGCCCAGATAGCATCAAAGGTATAACTTTCGCTATTGAGGGAACTGATGACTCGATTAAATCCTATCTCACTAATATGGCCCATGACCTTGAGGCTAATGCCATAAACTTGAAGCCAGAAGACAAGGAGATTTATCACGTTTCGGGCGTGATGATGGGTAACCTATTAACAGAGTATGTTGCCATATCAGCAGATTTATGGGAACAAATAGGTGTTAGTAGAGAAGGTGCTCTTAAGGCCTTATTACCAATGATGAAACAGGTGACAAGGAACTTGGAAACCGCCGGTATACCAGGAGCAATTGCCGGGCCGTATGTCAGAGGTGATATAGGAACCGTAGAAAAGCATATAAATGTTTTGAAGAGGAGAAATCCTGCTTTGTTAACTTTTTATTGTGAACTTGCTTTGACCGGGTTCAGATTTGCACAAGAAAAAGGAACATTGGATGCCGAGACGGTTTCTGAAATCACATCATTACTTTCTGAACAAACTGGGAGAGTGAGAAAATGAGACGTACTATAAGCTATTTTCAGAAGATGCATGATCAGGGTACGAAGATTGCTATGTTGACGGCTTATGACTACACATCTGCGTCAATTGTTGAAAAATCTGGTATTGAGATTATTCTCGTTGGAGATAGTCTTGGACAGGTGGTACTTGGGTATGATTCAACAATTCCCGTAACAGTCGATGACATGATTCGACATATTCAGATGGTTGTTAGAGGAACTCAAAATACTCATGTAGTTGGGGATCTTCCTTTTATGAGTTATCAGGTCAGTATCGATGAAGCATTAAGGAACGCTGGTAGGCTATTAAAGGAGGGGGGGTGTCAATCAGTAAAATTGGAGGGTGGAGTCTCTTCACAGGAAACGGTAAATGCCATTGTAGAGTCTGGGATTCCCGTAATGGGTCACATAGGGCTTACTCCTCAATCAGTAAATCAACTTGGAGGCTATAGAGTCAGGGGCAAGACGGAGGATGAGGCAGATCAATTAATTTCCGATGCGATTGCACTTGAAGAAGCGGGAGCTTATTCCATTGTGTTGGAATTAATGCCTTCCAGGTTGGCTCGTCAAATAACTAGCAGGGTGAATATACCAACTATTGGAATCGGGGCGGGCCCATATTGTTCAGGTCAAGTTCAGGTCTTCCATGACATATTAGGACTTTTCCCAGATTTTGCTCCTAAACATGCCCGAAGATATTCTGAATTAGGGGCCGAAGTACAAACGGCGGTTTCAAAATATGTTGCGGATGTAAAGTCAGGAGATTTCCCCTCAATTGCTGAAAGCTCCTAATATTTTTAGGATTTTATAAATTTAAAATGAAATTTAGTGAAACTATAGTCGATTTTCAGGAAACCTTGAAGACTCTGCCAGGGCCTATCGGATTAGTGCCTACAATGGGATTTCTACATGAGGGTCATCTGGCATTGATACGGAGAGCGGTCCATGAAAATAAAACTGTTGTTGTCAGTATATTTGTGAATCCTTCTCAGTTTTCACAAGGGGAAGATTTTAAAGAGTATCCGCGAGATATTAATTCTGATTTGAAGTTGTTGGAATCTGAAGGTGTAGATATTGTACTTGCTCCTTCAGTTGAGGAAATGTACCCAAATGGGTTTGATACTTATATTAACGTTGGCAATGTTTCGAGGAAACTTGAGGGTGAGCACAGGCTAAATCATTTTGATGGGGTTGCTACTATCGTCTGCAAGCTTTTTAACATTTGTAGTCCGGATAAAGCTTATTTTGGTAAAAAAGATGCCCAACAGTGTGCTGTTATTGAGAAACTCAATACTGACTTGAATTTAGGTGTCAAAATAGAGTTAGTTGAAACTGTAAGAGATAAGGATGGGTTGGCTCTAAGTAGTCGAAACGTTCACTTAACAAAAGCTGAAAGACTCTCTGCTTTATCAATAAATCAAGCTTTGTTTTCGGCTGTGAGTGTTTGGAGAAATGGCATAAATTCGTCAAATCATCTTGTGAATGTAGTTCGGGAAATATTGGAAAGAGATACTATGCTAGATATAGATTATGTCAGTATTGTGGATCCTAAAACTTTTAATATTTTGGAAACGGTTGTTGATGGTTCTGTGATTTGTACCGCAGTCCATGTAGGTCAGATCAGACTCATAGATAATGCAATATTTCATAAATGATTGCTTAGTATTTTCTGTAAAACCAACAAATAATTAGTTGGTAAACATTTGTTAAAGTCCGTTTACGAGTTTTTTCAAAATAATTACGTATAATTACCCACGCGAGGAAATTCGATAATTTTTGGAGAATAATTTGAACATATTGCTTACCAACGATGACGGCATAAATTCTCCTGGGTTGTGGGCGATGGCCGAGACTCTATCTGATTTGGGTAACGTTACAGTTGTAGTACCCGATAGAGATCAAAGCGGGAAAGGTGCATCTATGACCTTGTTGAGGCCTCTCACTATGGAAAAGGTAAGTACTAGAGGTGTCAATATTAGAGCAGCTTACTCAATAGAAGGAAGTCCTGCCGATTGTGTAATTATGGGTACTGAACTCATTTGCGATGATCCAGTTGACTTGGTAGTCTCTGGCATAAACCCTGGTGCAAATCTTGGCCTCGATGTATTTAACTCAGGTACTTTTGGAGCTGCATTACATGGATACTTCCGGGGTATAAATTCAATAGCAGTATCTTCGAAGTATGATGGCGACGTTATTTATGGACCTGCTTCAGTGGTTGGAGCAGCAGTGTCGAATGCGGTCTTCCAGGGAAATCCTGATACAAATATGCTTTTGAATATTAATCTTCCTCCACTGGAGTTTGTTGATATAAAGGGTGTAGAACTAACGAGGTTGGGGCCCAAGGCGTATCTTGAAGGAATAGAAGAATTTACGAATGGAAGGCGAACATATTACTGGGTCAAGCACAACAGGCAAACAGATGAAGTAGTGGAAATAGGAACTGATGTGTGGGCGGTTGATAATGATAAGGTTTCAATATCGATTATTAATCCTTACTTGGCTTCTTACGAATGTGGTTCTATATCTCTCGAACTTGCTAAGGCCGCCGAATCTTCTTTGAATACTAGTTTTTAAATTCCTCCGCCATTAATTCCTATTGAGCTCTAATATACTAGGTTGTAATTTCGCCAAGTGCCCATGATTTTACGAGGTGGTGGGCAATTGCCATCTCCATTGGGATTTTTAACATTTGATTTTCATTGTTAAGGGCGCTCAAGACATCATTTCGGGAAAACCACTTTACGTCTATCATCTCTTCAGGGTCCATGTTTATTTCAGTTGTTGCAGCTTCAGCATGGCAACCTATCATTAATGAATAAGGCATTGGCCATGGTTGGGAAGAGTGATATTTTACGTTCTTGACTTCAATACCAGCTTCCTCCATAACTTCCCTTGCTACTGCCTCTTCGATTGATTCTCCTTGATCGACAAATCCTGCCAAAGCAGAATATGTATTTGTTCTTTGTAAGCGACCGCTTGACTGACCTAGCAGGCATCTGTCTCCGTCATGGACTACAACTATGATGACAGGGTCAGTCCTTGGGAAATTATCTTTTGAACAATTTCCGCATGATCTTGCTTGTCCACCTCTTTTCATATTAGTTTCGAAGCCGCAGGCTGGGCAAAATTTATATTGTTGGTGCCAATATGTTTGTATTCTCGCCTGGGCGGCTATTCCCGCATCTTCACGGGGCAACATTTGGCCACAAGTCCGAACGTCTACGAATCTGAGATTAGGATTAATGGTCCGTAATTCAACATCTGAAAGACTCTCAATAGACACTTCAAATGCGTAATGATAAATACCATCCATAATTCCCAGAAATATTGCTTTGCCATCAGGGTTATATTTATTAAATTGGCTTTGTTCTAGCCACTTGAGACGAGGAGTATTCGAAGTTTCGACAAGTATATCGAGGTTTCGTAGCGGAAGGAATCTGCTATCCGAGTGGATTGCCATCTGTTGGATTTTTGATTCGTCTCTTCTTTCTTTTTCTCCTCGGTCTAATGGATTTCGGGAGAATACGTGCCCATATCCTTGTATGATTTGTGCTGAAGGTTCAGGTGTAGGCATTTTAACTTCCTTTGGATGGATTTCGTTTATTAGATCACATAAATGGTCTTAATTGGTTGACACTTTTATTCGCAACGTCTCAGAATATCGAATTGCGGAGACCAGTTTATACAGTTTAGGAGGCTTATCAATATGATATATGAAACTAGGATATATGAGACTCATCCAGGGATGCTGCCGGCTCTTAATGCTAGATTTAGAAATCACACAATGAAAATCTTTGAGAGACACGGGATTAAAAATATTGGTTATTGGACCTCTGATGTTGGAGAATTTAGCGACCGACTAACCTACATCATCGCTTTTGAAGATGCGGGCGCCCGAGAGAAAGCATGGGAAGCGTTTAGGAATGACCCAGAATGGAATGAAGTTCGAGAAGAATCTGAAAAAGATGGTCCCATTGTTAAGAGGGTTTTCAACAACCTGCTGACGCCGACGGATTATTCACCTTTAAAATAAATAATACAAACTTTATATCGTCTTTATTCCTGCAATCTGAAGTATTGTTTGTATGGATAAATCATAGTGGGGCAAATATATTGATTTTTGATGATTGCTAATTGGTCAACCGCTCTAAAATTTAGGGATTTTAGAGTGTTGTGGCTTTCAACAGCATGTAACTCCATTGGCTTTGGAATGGATCAAGTCGTTCTTGGTTGGTTGGTCTTTGAGCTTACCTCGTCTCCATTCATGGTTGGTGTTGCCCTTGCTTTGAAGATGGCCCCATTATTTCTCTTGGGTATTACATCCGGCATTATTGCAGATAGGGTTGATAGAAGACTGCTATTACAAGTGGTAACTGCGATAGCAGGTGTTCTTATGGTATCAATGGGAACATTGCTCCAGAATGGGATTGACAACATATGGATTATTTTGATGTTGTCTACGTTGTCAGGAGCCACATTTGCCTTCATTTTAACTCTGAGACAATCGTATACTTATGACCTGGTCGGTCCTGTAAATTCTCTCAATGGCCTGTCAATGCTTCAAATTGCTTCAGTATCAGGCGCCATACTTGGTTCTTTGTCCTCCGGATTTCTTATAGATGCTTATGGAGCAGGGTTGCAATTCATAATTGTTGGATTGACATATTTTGCTTCCTACGGACTACTCTTTGGAACTTCTTCAAAGGGAAGTTTTGTAAATAACAGTAAACAAAAAACCACTGGATTTACTGGATATATCGGACTACTACGACAATATCCGACACTCATTGTGTTGATGGTACTTGCTTCCATTACTGAGATATTTGGATTTAGTCATATGAGTCTTATTGCAGTATATGCGAAGGACGTTATTGATGTGGGCCCAATAGGGTTAGGATATATAACCGCTCTCAGGCAGTTAGGAGGCGTAATTGGCTTGATACTTCTTGCCAGCCTTGGAGATTTCCAAAGAAAAGGGTTATTAATGTTTATAATAACCATCTTATTCGGATTTGGGCAAATAGCCGTTTATGGACTAGAAGGGGCGGTGTTATACGCGCTCATGCTTTTCTTTTTAAATGCCTGTGCCATGTCGGTAGACACCATATACAAGACATTGATGCAGTTAAATGTTCCTAACCATCAGAGGGGCACAGCTATGGGTTCGTGGGTTCTCAGTATAGGAACTGGACCAGTAGGGCATCTAGGGGTTGGATTTATAGCAACAACCTACAGTGCTCCTATGGCGATGTTGATCAATGGAATAATTTTGGCATCAGCAGGCATAGGGACCTGTTTCGCACTTCCCAAGATAAGAAAACTTCCTTAAAGATTGATTTCTGATGACTACTAAACTACTAATCCCATAGGATTTTCTAGTAACTTCTTTACCTGAATTAGGAACTCAGCCCCTTCTGCTCCATCCACGATTCTGTGGTCCGCTGATAGTGTTGCCGTCATGATTTGGGATATGGATACTTCTCCATTTTGCACCGTTGGTTTTTCAGATACCGTTCCTACTGCCAGAACGGCGCTTTGCGGTGGATGAATTATCGCAACGAAACTGGTTACGTCATACATACCCAGATTACTTATCGCGAAGGTGCCACCAGTATACTCTTGTGTACTTAGAGTCCCGTTACTTGATCTCTCTGCGAGGTCTTTTATCATTACTGATACTTGTCTAAGGGACTTACCAGCGCAGTCCAAAATAGCTGGAACTATCAATCCTTCTTCCTCAGCTATCGCAACAGCTATATTGACGGTCTCGTTATATTGAATTCCGTCTTCCTCGTAATAGGCATTGAATTTCGGGTATTTTTTCAATGACTCTATGCATGCTTTTACTATTAGGTCGTTGACGGTTATCCGTACGCCCTGATCGGCAAGCTGCTCGTTAACTTGTCGTCTCAAGTCCATGGATTTTGTCATATCTATATCCGCCGAAACATAGAAATGTGGTTTCTCTGTTTTGCTCTTTACAGTTACACGAGCTATTTGTTGTCTCATACGGGAAAGCGGTTGTTTGTTTGTTGATAATATGGCTGCTGAAGTCAGTTCTATTGGTTCGTTCTTGGACTCTGGAGATTCTTGAGCCACTGTTTCTTGTACCTCTTGTGAATCGTTCTCTACAATTCCTCTGGAAGGGGAGAGGTTTTCTATATCCCCCTTTGTTATTCTTCCACCTGGGCCGGAACCTTGTACTGTCCTCAAATCAATTCCAGACTCATCAGCCAACCTTCTTGCTACTGGAGTTGCTAGAATTCGCGCTCTTTCAGATACCTCGGGAGTTTGTTCCAGCTGAGGACTAGGTTCCTCAATGTCATCTTGCTCGGGCTCAGCTTCGTTATTTACGGTGATTGGTGTCTCTTCAACTTCTTCTCCTTGAGTTCCAATGACCGCTATTGTTTCTCCAACAGGCACTATAGAGCCTTCTTTTGCGACGATACTTAAAAGTATTCCTTCAGATTCCGATTCAAATTCTACGACGGCCTTATCTGTCTCAATTTCAGCCACCGCTTCATTGCGGTTTACGTGAGCCCCTTCTTTCTTTAGCCATCTCACGACAGTTCCTTCTTCCATGTCATAGCCCATTTGAGGCATTTTCAATTCAGTTGCCATCGGTTATATCTCCTGAAATGACTTTTAAATACAGTTTACAGCCCAAAGTTGTATGTAACAGCTTCAACCACTGCATCAGAGCTGGGGATCATGGCTTGCTCAATATTTCTAGCATAAGGAGCAGGTACGTCAGGCCCATTGATTCTTATAACTGGACCGTCTAAGTCGTCGAAAGCTGATTCCTGTATATCGCTGGCTATTGTTCCGGAGAACCCTCCTGTCTTCCAGGTCTCCTCAACAACTACTGCCCTGTTCGTCTTTCTCACTGAATGGACCACCGTATCAAGGTCCAAAGGCGAAAGCGATCTTAAATCTATGACCTCAGCAGATATGTTTTTTTCCTCTAGTTTAATAGCTGCATTTTCTGCTACTCTCACCATGCCTGAGTAAGAAACTATAGTGACATCTTTACCTGGTCGAATTACTCGTGCTTTTCCTATTGGAACTTCAAAATATTCGTCCGGGATTTCGCCTTTAACTCTATATAGCAGAGAATGTTCAGCGAAAATAACAGGATTATTGTTCTTTCGCGCAGATCTAAACAATCCCAGAGCGTCGTAAGGTGTAGCTGGTACAACTACCCTCAAGCCCGGCACCGAGGCATACCAATTCTCAAAACTCTGGGAGTGTGTTGCGGCTAGCTGCCCACCGCCACCAGTGACGGTCCTTATTATTAAAGGTACGCTTATTTGCCCATCTGACATATAAGAAAGTTTGGCTGCGTGATTTACTATTTGGTCAATAGCTACAAGTGAAAAATTTATTGTCATCACTTCAACTATGGGCCTCATGCCTACCATTGCTGCCCCTGTACCAGCGCCTACAAATGCTGCTTCAGAAATCGGGGTATCCCTGATACGCTCTTCCCCATATTCTTCCAAAAGACCTCTAGTTACCGCATATGGACCTCCATATGCACCAATGTCCTCACCCATCAAAAAACATCTCTCATCAGTATCTAGAGCTTCTTTGAGGGCCTTCGTCATTGCATCCCTGAGGGTCATTTCCGCCATTTCTAATCTGTCTCCGGTGCTGCATATACATTGGTGTAGAGAGAAGCATCGCTGGGCTCAGGGCTTTCTTCTGCAAACTCTATTGCGGCTTGGATTTTGCTATCGATTTCTTCGTTTATATTTGAGATGTCTTTGTCGGTGATCAGGCCATTTTCAAGACAGACAGATCTAAATGTGTCAATTGGATCTCTAGTCCTGTGTTCCTCTACTTCACTATTGTCTCTATAATTTGATGGATCGGCCATTGAATGACCATGAAATCGATAAGCCATGCATTCTATGAATACAGGTCCATTTCCTTCTCTTACCTTGCCAATCCCTTCGGTGACTGTTTCCCTAACTTGAATCAAGTCCATTCCGTCAATTTGCACTGCAGGTATTTGGTATGATTCGGCAGTACTGTATATGTTTTGTCCGGCGGCATTTGAACGGTTAACCTCCGTTCCCATACCGTATAAATTGTTTTCCAGCATAAAAACCACTGGTAATTTCCATAAAGATGCTAGGTTCATTGCTTCGTGGAATTCACCTTCTTGAACGGCTCCATCGCCAAAAAAGCACATGACAACACTGTCTTGGGTGTTTTGCATTTTCAAGCCTAGTGCCATTCCTATTGCCAAGGGAAACTGTCCACCTACAATCGCGTGTCCACCCATGAAATGTTTTTCTACATCAAACAAATGCATCGAACCTCCCTTTCCACCACTACTCCCCGTCGATTTACCACACAATTCGGCCATTGCAATATTAGGGTCTATTCCTCTTGCTAATGCGTGTCCATGATCTCGGTAATGACCTATTACGTAATCGTCTTCCCTTAGATTTGGGATTGCCCCAACAGCTATTGCCTCCTCACCAATATATGTATGTAGGAAGCCTCTTACCAAGCCTCTTTGATATAGGCGTTCTGTTGCTTCCTCAAATCGCCGAATTAGTAGCATCAGTGAGTACAGATCAATGGCTTCAGTGCGTTCCAATTTTAAAGGTTTGTTCATCAGGTGTATGTTTTAGTAAATTTTGTATATCTATGCTATGTATTTTAATTATATGTGTATTGCTTCACCCATGGAGTCTAGGGCTGCTTCCTTGAGAGTCTCAGAAATAGTCGGATGTGCGTGAACAAGCCATCCGAGCTCTGTGTTTGTGCCCTCAAGCATTCGAGTCATTGATAATTCGCCAAGCAATTCTGTAACCTCTGTTCCGAGCAGGTGTGCTCCAATTATTTCACCTATTTCTTGGTCAACTATTAATTTGATTAGCCCGTCGGTTTCGTTTAAGGCTATGGCCTTCCCGCTAGCTGAAAATGGGAATTTTCCCACTTTAATGTCCAGTCCCTGTTCCTGTGCCTGTGCTTCAGTAAGACCGAAACTAGCCACTTGAGGTTTACAGTAAATCGCTTTTGGCATTAATGAATAGTCGAGTCTCGCAGGGTTCAACCCAGCTATATATTCAATGGTGGCAATAGCTTGAGCTGATGCTACGTGAGCTAACAGCATCTTGCCGGTGACGTCACCGATGGCATATATTCCGGAGACATTGGTCTCCATGTTTTCCCCAATAGATATGAAGCTATTATTGGTAATCACCCCGGTATTTTCGAGGCCGATTTCGTCACTGTTGCCCTGAACTCCAACAGCTACGAGGACTTTGTCGCAGTCAATATATGATTCTGATCCATTTCGGCTGATTGTAACTTTTGCGCCTTCGTTAGACACCTTTATTGATTCGACCATAGATCCAGTCTCTATAGAAATTCCTTGATCGGAAAATGATTTTTCAAGTAGTTCACTTATTTCTTCGTCTTCGTTGGGGATCAGTCTATCCATGAGTTCAATGATAGTTACTTCTGCCCCATATGACCTGTAAACATGTGAAAATTCTGCTCCCGTGGCTCCTCCTCCGATCACCACGATACTTTTAGGAACCTCACGAAGCTCCAGTGCGTCCCGACTTGTAATGATAATTTTGTGGTCGATAGAAAGACCCGGTAGTTCTTTTTGTCTTGCTCCCGTTGCGACCACGATATGATCAGCAGATATCACTCTGTCTTGGGATGATTCCTCTTTTACAATAATAGTTGAGTCATCGATAAAGGTAGCAGATCCTTGAATATGATCAACATTATTTTTTCTGAGCAGATATCCGACCCCAGATGTTAGCCGACTAACCACTTCACGACTTCTATCGATTGCCTTACCAAAATCATAGGTGAGATTTTGAAAACTAATTCCAAAGGTTTCTGAATCTTTCACTAGATTCAATACCTCTGCATTCCTTAATAATGCTTTGCTGGGAATGCATCCCCAGTTTAAACATATTCCACCTAGGGATTCTTTCTCAATTATTGCGGTTGAGAAACCAAGTTGAGCAGACCTGATTGCCGCTACATATCCCCCAGGCCCCGAACCTATAACAACTACTTCATAATCTGCCAAAAAATCACCTCAGTAGGCACAATAAGGCGGGTGGATTAACCGCCATTTTGGCCCGTATTGTACACTATGGATTCGTCGGTATTGACTATAACTAGACTACTTAAATTTACCATCAAAATCAAAAGAATATTTGAGGATTATAGATCATAGATATTATGGCGAACCCTGAGTTAAATATAAATATGAGTCCTTTAAATTTTCTTGACACTACAGAAGGGCGGCAATAGTATGTTTCTCCGGCTTGATTTTAAGCTTGATACTGGCCGAGGTAGCTCAGTAGGTAGAGCACAGCACTGAAAATGCTGGTGTCGCCAGTTCGATTCTGGCCCTCGGC
>CAYFIW010000027.1:0-23057 GCA_964343265.1 uncultured Dehalococcoidia bacterium
CGGCCACCCCTGTTCCGACGGCTACACCCTCGGTTCTGTCGGCTATTTCGGTGAGTGGAGTTGTAAGGTACGAGGGGCCTTTGACTGACCCTTTCCAAGAACTCAAATTGTTGGCTAGGGTTGGGTCTTATTTTAGCTCGGAGGTGAGTGTCCGACAGATGGGTGGAATTGGAGTGTTTGATGGACTGTTAATTGATCCGGTCAATAGAAAGTATCTTAATAAGAGGATAGATTTCTTGTTAGGGGATTTGGAGGCGGTTTCGACGGAGGTCGTTTTATTTGATCCTTATTTGGCTGAGATTGAGGTCGAGTTGAACGTGGTTGATGAAAGGGAACTAGAGGCCGAGGCCCCTTTATCAACTGTTGCCGAGGTAAAGCCGACTACGGTGCCAAAGACACCGGTTCCACAGGCCACTATCGCTCCGCTCCCTACTAAGGCTCCAATGGCCACTCCGACCTCAGCTTCCCAAGTGGATGAGTCCGAAAAACTTGATGAGGAAGATGATTCGGGAGGTTGTGGGACTAGTGTGGGGAGGGTGTCTGCTTCAACTGGGGTTGTAAATGCCTTGATGATGTTTAGTCCTTTGTTCCTGGTTGCAGGGGTTAGGACTTACAGAAGAAGGCGTCGTTAGTTAAGGATTTGGCACGAGTAGGAACAACATCGGTTTTGTTGTGAGGGTCAGCTTGTTCGATTGAGTAGGCTGACTTTCATTTCTCCTGGGAGATTAGTTTCTGTTACGTTCAGTCGGTTGGAGGATGCAGGGATTTCTGTAATACCGAGCTCCGTGAGGAATTTATCTGGCGACTCCAGTCCGTCTATTCCTGAATTTCCGTATTGGACGGGTATGAAAATTCTAGGTTGTAGAGCTGAGATGACCTCTTGCAAAGTGTCAGGAGGTAGGACGTTTTCCCCGCTAATGGGTGCGATGAGGATTTGGGTTTGTCGTAACCGGTCTAATTGAGCGGCGGTTAATTTTCTGGATATCGAACCCAAATGGCATAATGTGAGGCCTTCTGAGCGAATTACATAAAAGGTGTTGATAGGCCCGCCTGGTTCCTCTGAACTTGAAACGGCAGTGCCGGTACCGGTTATGTAAAAATGGGAAATTTCGTATTCGCCCGGTCCGTTTACTATCCGGGGGTTACCACTAACTGATGATGTATGTGCATGTTTTGGGTCGTCAGAACTTATGGTTATGATGTCTGCTTTTTGAGGAGACATAAAGGACCCCCCAGAGGTGTCGTAGGGGTCGGTGACCAAGACTACATCTCTACTGTTTATGCTAACTGAAGAGTGGCCGAGCCAGGTTATTTCCATTTATGGATCCTTTAAGAGTTGTGATTAAATAACTACGTCCATCTGAGTATAGCAACGCCCTCTGATGCTCTTCAAGCAGAACAAATACCACCTGTTGACCTATAGACGGATGTGTTGTGCGAGGTTAATCTTTATAACGATATGTTTGAAAATTTAACTGAGAAAATCACAACGGTCATCAATCGTCTTGGGAATAAGGGTAGATTAAGTGAAGCTGATGTGGATGAGGCCCTTAAAGAGATACGATTAGCGTTGTTAGACGCTGATGTGAATTTTAAGGTGGCTCGTACTTTCGTCAAATCGGTAAAAGACAAATTGTTGGCTGAAGATGTGCTTTCCACCTTAACTGCAGGACAACATGTTGTACGGGTGACCAATGACGAACTGATATCAATTCTAGGTGGCGTACAAGTAGAGCTCGCTACTGCCCCAAAAAGACCTTCAGTTGCATTAATGGTGGGATTGAATGGTTCAGGTAAAACAACAACATCAGCAAAATTAGCTAAATATCTATCTAGCAAGGGAAGAGTGACCTTGGTAGCGGCAGATATACATCGACCTGCAGCTATAGATCAGTTGGTTACTTTGGGAGAACAGATTAGTTGCGAAGTTCATCAGGAAGGTAAGGATAAAGATCCAGAAATAATTGCTAAAAATGGGGTGGCTTTGGCTAGGAAGAACGAGGCATCTTGGGTAATTGTTGATACCGCTGGTCGTTTTCAGGTAGACGATGAACTTATGTCAGAGCTGGAGCGAATCAAGGATGTGATTGAACCAGACGAAGTCTTATTGGTTGTTGATGCCATGACTGGTCAGGAGGCGGTGACAGTTGCTGAGGAATTCCATGCTCGGATAGGCCTGACAGGGTTAGTCTTAACAAAAATGGATGGTGATGCTAGAGGTGGTGCTGCGTTATCTATAACTTCTGTTACGGGATTGCCTGTAAAATTTATTGGGACAGGGGAAAGAGTCGACGGGTTCGAACAATTTCATCCTGATAGATTAGCTTCAAGAATATTAGGTATGGGTGATGTTCTTAGTCTGGTGGAAAAGGCGCAGTCGAATTTTGATGAAAAACAGGCGCAAGATTTAGAAAGAAAAATTAGAGAATCGACATTTGATCTCGAAGATTTTCTACAACAAATGCAAGCAGTAAAAAAGATGGGTCCAATGTCTCAAGTCTTGGAGATGATCCCCGGATTTTCTTCTATGAAGAGTAAAATAGGGGAAGATAATCTTGATGGATCGCACTTGTCAAAAGCAGAGGCTATTATCTATTCAATGACATTGTCGGAGAGACAAAGACCTGAACAGATAGGGGGAAGCCGAAGGCGCCGAATAGCTCGAGGCAGTGGTACTTCTCCTCAAGACGTAAATCAGTTATTGAATCAGTTTAAACAAATAAAGAAATTGATGAAGGAGATGTCTTCTCCTAGAGGGCAAAAACGACTTATGAGTATGATGTCTCAACAAAAAGGCGGGCCATTCGGCTTCTAATTGCAATTTCTGTACCTATTATATAGCTATAGACTCACTTTTCCTTGACACGGATTTCTACTCTCCCTACTATACATATGAAGGATTCTTCATGTATTGAGGGTCCTGATAACTGAATAAGGAAGGTGAATCGCGTGGAAATAATAACATTAGCGATAGCCGTCCTCAGCAGTCTGATAATCGGAACAGTACTAGGGGTTTGTTTTAGATATGTGCAGGGAGTTCTTGGAAAAAACGTTGCAATATCTCAGGCAGAGGAAATTTTAACTGATGCTAGGGAAGAACAAAGAAAAATAGTACTGGAAGCTAAGGAAGAGGCGCTGCAGGCACGAAGAGAGGGAGAGTCTGAGGTTAGAGAAAGACAATCCGAGGTTAGAAATGTCGAGCGTAGAGTTGCTAAGAGAGAAGAAAACGTAGAAGGCAGGGCAAGGAATTTAGAGAAGAGAGAAAAGAGCATTGCCGAAAGAGAAAATGAAGTAGAGCAAGTCTACACTGAAGCTCAGCAACTCAAGGACAAACAGAGAGAAAAGCTTGAATCCGTAGCAGAAATGTCTCATGATGATGCCAGAGAGTTCATTATGAGGCAGGCAGAGGACGATATTGGTCACGAACTAGCTATCAAATACCGTGACATGGAAGACGAAGTCCGGAACGAGGCTAATGATAAGGCTCGTATGGTGCTTGGTCAGGCTATACAAAGGCTGGCATCGGACGTGGTTTCGGAGGCTACTGTAAGTAGTGTGCCCATACCAAGTGATGATATGAAAGGACGGTTGATTGGTAGGGAGGGTCGAAATATTAGGGCAATTGAAGCTGCTACTGGGGTTGATCTGATCATTGATGACACTCCTGAGGCTGTCACATTGTCCTGCTTTGATCCGATTCGCCGAGAAGTTGCGAAATTAACCGTATCAAAATTAGTTGCCGATGGGCGTATACATCCAGCCAGAATAGAAGAAATGGCATTAAAAGCCCAAAAAGAAGTTGAAGAAACGATCTGGAAGAGTGGAGAGGGTGCTGTTATAGAGGCTGATGTGAGAGGACTACACCCAGAGATTGTCCGATTGATTGGCAGGCTGAAGTATAGGTACAGTTATGGAGAGAATGTACTCATGCATTGCCTGGAGGTATCTCATTTAGCAGGCCTGATGGCTGCTGAAGTTGGTGCTAATGTGAAAGTGGCCAAGGTGGGGGGGCTTTTGCATGATATTGGAAAGGCATTAAGCCATGAAATTGAAGGGCCTCACGCAGAGATTGGTGCGGATATTGCAAAAAAATACAATGTTTCTAGACGTGTCTGTACCTGTATAGCAGAACATCATGACGACGAAATGAGTAGTGTGGAATCTTTTTTGGTAGCTGGTGCAGACGCATTGAGCGCTGCTAGGCCTGGATCCAGGAGAGACACCGTAGAAAATTATATTAAAAGAATGGAAGAACTTGAGGAAGTAGCTGGTAGCTTTCCTGGTATTGAAAGATGTTTCGCGATACAGGCAGGTAGAGAAGTAAGAGTTATGGTTGAGCCTGACTCGATTGATGATATCTCAGCCAGCACGCTGGCTAGAGATATTGTTAAAAGTATTGAGGAAAAACTGGTTTATCCTGGGCAGATCAAGGTGGTCGTGGTTAGAGAAAAGCGATCAATAGAATTTGCTAAGTAATATTTTAGAACACGAGATTGATAGAAGATAATTTTTAAGGGTTCCCTGTCAATCTCGTGTGCATGTATATATTTTATGTCTATTAAGAACGTTCAAGTCGATCTTCATCTTCATTCAGATCACTCCGACGGCCGGATGGACCCTGATTCTTTGGTCCGACTATGTGATAGTAATGGCCTTAGGGTTATATCCCTGACTGACCATGACACCACATCTGGCCTCCATGAAGCTAAAAAGACGTGCAGAGAGCTTAATATTGGATTCATTCCGGGAATAGAATTAGGTACTCTATTGAATGGTCAGGATATTCATATATTGGGATATCACGTAGATGAATCTGATTCTGAATTTCAAAGCGTTTTGAGCCATATCCGAGAAGAAAGAATAGAAAGAGGTATTAAAATTGTTGAGAATCTGGTTTCTTTAGGGATACCAGTTTCACTGGACAGAGTCCTTGAGATTGCTGATGATGCTAGTTTAGGTCGTCCCCACATTGCATATGCTCTAGTGGAAATTGGAGTTGCCAGACATCCCAAGGAGGCTTTTGATAAATTCATTGGATCAGGAAGTCCCGCATATGTACCTAGGCAAGTGACCACACCTTTTGAAGCGATCGATATCATAAATCGTAATGGAGCTTTACCAGTACTTGCTCATCCTATGCATTCTAACGCCAAATCGGGTCGTAAAGGCATAAAGGGACTTAATAACATATTGCCAGAAATGAAAGAGAAAGGACTGATTGGTATAGAGGTTCATTATGGTGATTATTCGGATGACCAAATAAACAGACTAAAATTACTAACGAAGGAATATGGTCTTATCGAATGCGGTGGTAGTGATTTCCATGCGGCGGGAAACCCTGTTGAAATAAAACCGGGCGAGGTAGGGCCATCACTTGATGTCGTTGATCAACTGAAGCATCAATTGGATAAAAGGAATGGGAATTGAATATGTAACGATCTGGCCTATTTATTTTATATTAGCTTATATCGTAGGTTCATTTCCTACTGCAACTGTCTGGGTACGTATCAGAAATGGAACTGACATTGGAGCGGTAGGTTCTGGTAACGTAGGTGCCTCAAACGTAACGAGAAATCTTGGGATATTTTCTGGAGTAATCGTTGGGTCTTTTGATTTTATGAAGGGGATGTTACCCTCCGTTTTTTTCTCCATCGCATTTCCAGACAATCCTTTAGTTTATGTGCCAATGTTATTACTAATAGTGGGACATAATTGGTCAATATTTCTTAGATTTAAAGGTGGTAGAGGGGTTCTTACGGCCCTTGGAGTGATTTCAGGAGCGGTTATGTGGAGAGAAGTATTAGTGTTATGTGTAGGACCTGGCATTATAGGAAGGGGAATCATTTATAAAGATAGTGGGGTATGGACGCTGGTTTCTATTCTCACACTAATTATTATGGTCTGCGTTTCAAATTATGATATCTACCTGAACTTATTTGCAGTTGGGGTGGGTGGGGTATTATTGATAAAAAGATTATTATCGAACGAAGGATTAATCTCTTTCTCCAAGAAGTCATTCAAAACAATTTGGTTTAGAATCTTGTTTGACCGCGACATTAGGGAAAAAGATGATTGGATAAGTGGGTCCTTAAATTAAGGGATTGCACGTCGTTAATGTGAAAATCTGACAGGGTTCATAACTATAAGGAGATATTTATTCTGTCCGCTGTATGTCAGAGACATAAAAATATAAGGACTCAGTTGTTTTGCACAAGATGCGAAGTTCCGATATGTCCTAATTGCATGCAATCTTCACCAACTGGATATAGATGCGAGGATTGTGGAAAAAAAGCTAGTGTGCCGACATTTATAATATCAAAAACGACAATGTGGAAGGCTTTCTCAGTGGCAGCGGTTTTGGGATTTTGTATTGGGTTGTCTCTACATGTGTTAAATATGATGTTGATAAATTTTCTCATCCCACCCATATTACATTTCTATATATTTCTGGGAGGATTAGCCCTAGGTGGTCTAGTCGTTGGAGAAATAGTCAGTATTACTACTAACAGGAAAAAGGGTTGGAGCCTACGTTTTTTTGTAGCTTTCTCAATGATTGTATCAATTACGACCCTGACTATGCTTGCTGGGCTGAGTATTTTATGGCTTGTGAATTTACATGTATTGCTTGCAATAGTTGTTGGATACTTTCTAGGCTCAAGCAGGGTCTAACTGTGGCTGATGTGATTTAAGTTTTTGTAAACGTATAATGGATAATAATAAATCACTAGAGAAGGACAAATGCTCGACGATATAAACGGGCAAATAATAGATATTCTTCGAGAAGATGGACGCTCTTCCAACGCTAGCATTGCACGTAGGCTTGGAGTGAGTGAAGGAACCATACGTAGACGATTAAATATGCTGATTAATAGTGGTATTGTCAAAGTCAACGTTATTTTGAACTCTGCCAAAATGGGACTTTCTACGGAGGCCATAATAGGAATTCAAGTGGATCCAGATAAGGTTGAGATGGTAGGGGAATCCTTGTCTAAATTAAATGAAATAGAATGGGTCAGTATTACAACTGGATCTTTTGATATGTTTGTATGGGTTACAGTTCAATCTGCTGAACAATTGGGATTTTTTTTGCGTAATGAGGTTGCGACTATACCAGGCGTCAGGAAAACAGAGACTTTTATGAATCTTTTCAAGAAAAAACCGTAGACAGGCGTCTGTAGTTAAATTCCCACATTCGATTAAATAAATTTCGTCTGTCGGGTTATATGGAGGAATCAATTTGCTTAAAAACGTAGGTTGTGGTGAGCTCAACCTTGATAGAGTCGGTGAAACTGTAACACTAGCTGGATGGGTGCATAGACGGAGGGACCATGGCAATTTAGTTTTTATAGATGTCCGAGATCGTTCAGGTATCGTCCAAATAGTGTTTGATCCTGACATTGATAAGAACTCCCATGAGGTTTCTGAGTCGTTGAGAAATGAATGGGTTATACAGGTAGAAGGAGAAGTTATAGCGCGGTCAGAGGGGACCATAAATCCAGATTTACAGACGGGTTATGTTGAATTGCATGTTTCTAGA
The DNA here is from genome assembly GCA_964343265.1 of uncultured Dehalococcoidia bacterium. GTDB lineage: Bacteria > Chloroflexota > Dehalococcoidia > Lucifugimonadales > UBA826 > CAYFIW01. Next base: position 7,538 of record CAYFIW010000027.1, read on the forward strand.
ATAGTTGTTTTGAACGAATCTCTTACGCCGCCATTTTATGTCAATGAAGAAAGCGAAGTAGATGAAAATGTAAGGCTTAAATATAGGTATGTAGATTTGAGAAGAGAGAGTATGAAAAATGCTCTCATTGTCAGACATAGAGTCGTAAAGTTTATTAGGGATTTCCTGGATAATAAGGATTTTATTGAGGTAGAAACTCCTATTCTTATAAAAAGTACTCCCGAGGGTGCCAGGGACCATATCGTTCCCAGTCGCCTCTATCCAGGCCAATTCTTTGCTCTTCCCCAATCTCCACAACAGTTAAAACAATTGCTAATGGTTGGAGGTTTGGAAAGGTATTTTCAGATCGCACGTTGCTTTAGAGATGAAGATTCAAGATCGGATCGCCAGCCAGAATTCACACAACTTGACTTGGAAATGAGTTTTGTAAACGAAGAGGATGTTCTCTCTCTCACAGAAGAGTTATTCATATCGATGATGAAGCAGCTTTTTCCTGAAAAAGATATCGTGTGCCCGTTTCCCAGAATAACCTATCACGACGCTATAAGAGATTATGGTATCGATAAACCTGACCTGCGGTATGACATGAAATTGTCAGAATTGAGTGATATTGCTGTTAATACGGAGTTTAAAGTTTTTAGGAATGTTGTTGAGGGTGGAGGTATCGTCAAAGGATTTGCAGTTCCAGGATGCTCAGATTACACCAGAGGACAGATAGACGATCTGACTGATTTTGTGAAAGGTATGGGTGCAAGTGGGCTCATATCTGTAGGAATTAAATATGTTGATGGTGATTTATCGACGATTGATATGGCTGAGGTTAAGTCAAACATAGCGAGGTTTCTGTCTGTCGAAAATGTGGCTGATTTTGCTCGTAAAACAAGAGCTAAGTCTGGGGATTTAATTCTAATAATTGCAGGAGATTCAAAAACTACGAATCAGGCACTGGGATCACTAAGGCATCATTTAGGGGAGACGTTAAACCTTGCTAATCCAAACATGATGCATTTTGCTTTTGTCACAGATTTCCCTCTTTTTGAATGGAACGATGACGATTCAAGGTGGGATGCAACTCACCACGCATTTTGCATGCCAAAGGACGGCTACCTAGATTATCTAGATACGGATCCTGGGAAAATCATTGCCCAATCCTATGATCTAATATGTAATGGACTCGAAATGGCAAGTGGAAGTATTCGGGTTCATCAAAGGTCCATTCAGGAAAAAATATTTGAAGCTTTGGGATATTCAAAGGATGATGTAGCAGAGAGATTTGCTCAGATTCTGGATGCGTTTGAATATGGCGCTCCACCACATGGTGGTATAGCTCCGGGCATTGACAGGCTAGTGATGGTTCTTTTAGGAAGAACATCTATAAGAGACGTCATAGCTTTTCCCAAGACTCAAAGTCAGCAAGACCCTTTGTTTGGGGCCCCGTCGGTTGTAGAGCAAGCCCAACTTGATGAATTGAATATAGTGTTAACGCAGACTGAATTGGACCGATAATAATTTAGAACCCAGGGTCTAAATCTTGGTATGTTTATGCCGACCTTTTCTCTATTTCGGGTAATTGAATAAGTTCGCCACCGTCTTTGGACACAATTACGGGGCCTTCACCCTTTATTGCTCGGTCGTCTACGGAACATTGCGTGGCACCCTTAAGACTAGGAATCTCGTACATTACGTCAAGTAGTGTGGTTTCAAGTATAGACCGTAGCCCTCTCGCGCCAGTTTTTTGTGCTATCGCTTTATCGGCCGCAGCGGCTAGAGCACTTTCCGTAAACTTCAATTTTACGTTGTCCATACCAAACAATGCTTCATATTGTTTTACAAACGCGTTTTTCGGCTCCGTTAGAACTCTTACCAGTTCTTCTTTCCCTAGGTCATCTAAGGTGACTGAAACTGGCAGTCTACCCACAAATTCTGGGATAAATCCATATTCCATAAGATCATCGGGACTCATCAAATGTCGAACTGATCTGTCTTCTGACTTTGATTTCGTGGCTTTTTCATCTTTACTAAAGCCGATAGTGTAGTGATCCTGGAATGCCCTTTTTTCAATGATTTCGTTCAATCCCTCGAAGGCTCCACCTACCATGAATAAAATATCATCGGTGCGTATCTGCATGAATTCCTGGTGAGGATGTTTTCTTCCCCCCTGTGGTGGAACGTTTGCAAGGCATCCCTCAATTATTTTTAATAACGCCTGCTGAACGCCTTCTCCGGACACATCTCTGGTTATGGATGGATTAGGATTTTTTCTAGAGATCTTATCTATTTCGTCGATATATATGATTCCGTGTTCTGCTCTTGAGATGTCGTAATCAGCCGCCTGTATTAGCCTCAAAAGAATGTTTTCTACATCTTCACCAACATATCCAGCTTCTGTAAGAGAAGTTGCATCGGCAATCGCAAATGGAACATCAAGAATTCTTGCCAAAGTTTGTGCTAAATGTGTTTTACCAGATCCAGACGGCCCATACATTAGAACATTGGCCTTCTGGAGTTCTACGTTAGATGCTTCATTTTGGTTGGCCCAGACCCGTTTATAGTGGTTATATACAGCGACACTTAAAGTTCTTTTTGCGGATTCTTGGCCAATAACATATTGTTCTAGTTCACTATATATAGACCTTGGAGTTAGCCCATTATCCAGAGGATTAGATACTTTATCTACCTTTTCTTCGTCCTCTTCAGAGATGATTTGCTCACATAACACAACGCATTCGTCACATATGAATACCCTGTCAGGTCCAGCTATAAGTCTTTTTACCTGTATTTGTGGTTTGCTGCAAAATGAGCAAGTGTAGTCGTTTTGTGTAGAAGACATAAAATTGACTATCTCTATTTGTTGGACTCAGCTGAAGCCATAACTATATCGATTAGGCCATATTCTTGCGCTTGGTCAGAACTCATATAGAAATCACGATCAGTATCTCTCGCTATCTTTTCATAGGATTGGCCAGTGTGTTCAGAAATTATATTTCTGATTTTGTCCTGCATTCTAATTATTTCCCGTGCAGCAATTTCTATATCAGATGCCTGACCTTGGGCGCCTCCAAGAGCTTGATGCATGTGTATAGTTGAATTTGGTAATGCGAATCTTTTTCCTGCAGCCCCTCCGCATAAAAGAACAGTTCCCATACTAGCTGCCATGCCCACACATATTGTAGATACATCGGGCCTTATTAATTGCATGGTGTCATATATCGCCAGTCCTGCACTGATCACTCCACCGGGAGAGTTGATGTACAGATTTATATCTCTTTCGGGGTCTTCTCTATCTAGAAAAAGCAGTTGAGCTATAATTGCGTTTGCAACCTGGTCATTAATTCCTGTACCAAGGAAAACTATTCTTTCTTTAAGTAAAAGGGAATATATGTCGTATGTTCTCTCTCCTCTAGGATCTCTTTCTACAACATATGGAATTATATTTTCAGGATTGTGAAGCATCTTCGTCGTCTCCTTCACTCAGTGTGGTTTCTTCGTTTTCTGTGTCATTAATTTCTATTTTGTCAGGTTCATCTACTACTTCTTTAGCGATACCCTCGGCAATGCTTTCTAGTCGTTCCATAGTCCGTTCCATTCGCATGGATCTTTCTAGGTATTCTTTCATTTCATCTGTTTGACTGGCATTTGGAGTCTCTGCATCAGAGTCAGAGAATAATTCTTTTATTCTATCTTCAATTTCATTTTCAGATACTTCAATTTTTTCTTGGTCCGACAAAGTTGATAAAACAAATGTACGAGATAAGCGTTCTATGGCTTCTGTTTTGGCTTCGTCTATTAGTTCATCTCTGGTTTTACCTATTGATTGTAGGTAATCATCAAGCACCATGTTGGCCTGAGTGACCATCCTTTCTTGTTCCTCCACCATACGACTTGATTCATGTTCTATGAGTAAAGGAGGGATTTCAACTGTGGCTTCGTTCATAAGGGCATCAATCACTGATTCTCTGTATGCCCTTGATGATTCTGCTATTGATTCTTCTTTTATACTTTTGTCAATCTCTACCTTGAGGTCTTCGAGAGTTTCGTAGCCTTCGCCTATACCCTGGGCAAACTCATCGTCAAGATCTGGTAGGACTCTTTCTTTTACGTCCTTGATCTTAACTTTAAACGAAGCAGTTTTCCCAGCTAGTTTTTCATCGGAAAAATCCTCTGGTATGTCTAGGTCAAATGTGTTTGTTTCATCAATGTCGAACCCAACCAGTTTTTCTGAGAATCCAGGAAATGGTCTGCCTATATCTTCGTTGACTAAATATACTGCCTCACTCTCATTTATTATTTCTTCACCTTCAACTTCACCGTTTATCTCCGCAGAAATCATGTCACCCAATTCGACTGGCCGTTCAATTGGTTCCCATGAGGCTACGCTTAATCTGAGTTGTTCTACTCTTTCATCAACCGCGTTCTCTACAATAGTAGGTTCTTCACGGTCTACTCTAATATCTTGGTATTTACCAAGGTCCACGTCTGGTCTTAAGGGTATAGTTGCCGAGAATAAGAAGGGTTCTAGCGATTCCAGATCTATACTTGGAAGGCCTACGCTATCTAACTCTTGTTCGGATACTGCTCTGCCAGTCATCTCTGGTAGCATGGAATCAATAATTTCGTTTAATAATGATTCCTTACCGAAATACTGTTCTATTATCCTTCGAGGTGCTTTACCTTTTCTGAATCCAGGTATATTCACTCTTTGGACAACCCGGCTGTACGCTTTATCCAAGAACGGGTCAATATCACTATCCTCAAGCTCTATATGGAGGACAGTCTGTCTTTCCAAAATTTCATCTTGAGTTATTTTCACGAAAGTCTCCTGATGCCTAAATCTTTTGCAAATTAGCCGAACAAGTATATCACTTTGCGTATTTTTGTGACTATGGCCGGGAAATTTGAGTTGTATATCAAATGGACAATGTAAGTTATATTGCCGTGGTTTTATGAGTTGTGATTTCTCAAGATTTCAAGATTTATACGGATGCGTTATCATTATCTTGTGCCTGACTTATTTGAACGGTTATACCGAGGGGTTATATCTATGCCTGAAGAACAGAATAGGTACGAGGAAGAGATTGAGAATATACTTGAGTCTTCAGCTGACTTGCCTGATCCTCCCAAGGACTCTCCTGAATTACACATGGCATTTTTGGATGAGGTTAAAGAATGGGTATCCCAAGGCATCTCTAGACGTATAGGAGTCTTAACGCCTCTCAAATTGTTAATAGTATCTCTTGTGGCAGGTGTGCTATTTTTGATATTACGTTTTAGTATGTTTGCTTGGATCGGGTTAGTCTGCTTTATAGCAGCGTATGTAGTTTTCTTTGTGGGCAAGCCTTCAAACAAAATATGAATTTTCTGCTAAAGAATCTAGATACTCTTCTCAGTTAGACTGCACATTCTCCTTCTCCACGCTCAAGCTGATATTTCGCTGTCTTGGTCCAGTCTATATAATAATCTAGGGACTCTTTGTTCAATTCCGGTATTTCCTTGAACTCTTCCAAAATAGGTTCAATGTTCTCAGCTCCCACTCTTACCACGTAATCTTTGAATAGTTCATTATTGGTTCTGTCGATTTTGTATTGCGAGATTATTTTTGTCAAAGCTTCAGGTACTCTTTTCGCAGGTATTTTAGTTTTCACTCTTTGACCAATTCTAGTATCTCCGTCATCAAAACTACCTCCGAGAAACAATTCGTATGCTGGAACTTGTCCTCCGGGACCCTTAGCGGCTGCTCCATGGAATCCGATATCAGCTATGTGGTGCTGACCACAACCATTAGGACATCCACTCATTTTTATATGCATCTTTTTAATTAGGGGGTCTTCTGTATCAATTGATTTCACGGCTTCAGTTAGTGCATTGCCTAACCCCATCGACGAGGTTATTCCTAATTTGCAACTATCTGTCCCAGGACATGAAACTATATCTGTCACTTCATGAGCTCCTGGCTCACCAAGTTCTATTTCGTCTAGGTTCTTCCAGACCTCGTATAAGGCTTCTTGGGGAACCCACCTGAAAGCAATATTTTGTTGATGCGTCAGACGCATTCTTCCACCGGCATATTTTCTGGATATATCCGCAAGTTGATGAAATTGGTTACTCGACACATCTCCAAGCGGTAGCTTAACCGTGGCGACGTTGTACCCTTTTTGTTTCTGAGCAGTGACGTTTGATTCTAGCCATTTCTCAAATCTCGTATTTGATTCCACGGAAATATAATCTCCGTTTAAGTTTGGTGCATCTTTAGATTCGTCTTCAATGAACAAAATTGGAGTTGGGTCAAAGGATTTTTGGGCCCATTCTCCTTCCATCTCCTTTTCCACTTGTAATCTGAATTCGTCAATACCTATGCGATCTATGTAGAATTTAATTCTGGCTTTCATTCTATTTTTACGAAGCTCGTCAGTTTTATGGAAAATTCTTATGACTGCTTCAGTAACTTTTAAGTACTCTTCCACTGGAACAAATTCAAAAAGAGTTTTACCAATTCTTGGCATGATCGATGTTCCGCCGCCTGTTACCATCTGAAATCCTCTACGCCCATCTTTCATTTTTGGTATGAATCCCATATCGTGAATTGCAGATATGGCATAGTCTGCGTCACTGTCCGAAAAAGAGGTTTTAAATTTTCTAGGTAACGATTGGGTAAATGGGTGTCTTACGAAATACCTAGCGTACGCCGCAGCGTATGGAGTTACATCAAACGGCTCATCTGGATTGACTCCAGCCATTGGGGAGCCGGTGACATTTCTGACTGTATTACCACAGGCTTCCCGCGTGGAAAGACCTACATCTCCAATTAATCTCATTATTTCGGGAGTGTTTTCCAAAGGTATGTGGTGGAATTGAAAGTTTTCTCTGGTAGTAACATGTCCCTTACCAAGAGGAGCAAATTTTTCTGAAAGAATTCCGAGTGCATCCATCTGGTCAGCGTTTATCCCGCCAAAAGGTGCTTTTATTCTCATCATTTGTGAATCTGCTTGTCTTTGACCATAAACGCCTTGTCTTAGACGGAAGGCCATAAAATCATTCGGGTTCCACTGCCCGTTCTGAAACCGTTTTACCTGAGTTTCAAAATCAACTATTTCCTCAGGCAATATATCTAGTATTCCTGGTACTTTAGGGGTCCAGTCAGCGGTAGTCATGCTTACGGCTCCATTTAAATATTGTTTCTCTATATACAACGCCAATTTTCTTATATAAATGCGTGTGATGAGCGTTTAAGGAACTGTCTGTTTCATTACTTTTACTTTTAGATTTACACTAACTAGACTTTGGAACAAGTTACACTGTAAAACAGAGCATCTCAATATGCATACCATAACACGCTACCAACTGTAGCAATCGGTCATGTAAGTGTCAATTTGAGGAGGTATGATAATAAATCTTATGATTATTACTGTCCAAGAGATAGTATTTGAATTATCTCAACATAGGTGGATATAGATAATCCCGTGGATATTCATTTATTTTTTGCTTTCAGTGCCGGTGCAGCCGCAGCTTTTAACCCGTGTGGATCTGCCATGTTTCCTGCATATGTGGGATATCACATAGGAATTGGCCAAAAGAGTAACGGCGCGTCGTATTTTTCAACATTGGGAGTGTTGTTAAAGGGATTTAGGTTGGGAGGGTTAGTTACAATTGGATTCCTAAGCGTTTTTGGGATTATTGGAATTCTTTTATCTCTTGGAATTAGTTTTGTTGCTCCCGTGCTTCCATTTGTGGGAATCGGTGTGGGGACTTTAATCGGCATATTGGGATTTTGGTTATTAATTACAGGTAAGGATTTCGTTTTTATATCTCTTTCTACGGTTAAATTTGGTGGACTTAACAGTGGGTTGTCTACGGTTTTTTTTGGAATGGCCTACGCATTGGCTTCATTGAGTTGTGCGCTACCAATTTTTTTAGCGGCGGTAGGGATTATTGTTGGCGCAGGATTGTCGACAGGGAAGACATTAGAAATCATTCTCGGGACTATTTCATATAGTTTTGGAATGGGGTTTGTGATGACTGGTATAACAATGGGCGCATTACTTTTCGAGGAGGCTCTGAGTCGACTCATTGCAGATGTATTGAAGTGGATGAACATTGTAGGGAAACTTGCAATGATGGCGGCAGGTATATATATCAATTTTTACTGGTTGGCTGGAGAAGGATCAATAGTGTTTTGGATGAGGGTGGAAAGTCTGCTGCAATAGATGGGTTAATTACACCTAAATATGCATCTATTACAACAGACCTCTCATAGTGGAACAGGATATTTTTATGAACCTGCCACCACTGGATTTCTTAGTACTCCAACGCCACTGAGCTCAACTTCCACCACATCACCAGGATGAATATCACCGGGAGTTCCTGGTGTTCCTGTCATTAATACATCTCCAACTTCTAAAGTGATAACTGAACTCACGTATTCGATGATCTTAGTGAGTGGATGTAATAAGTCTGAAGTGTTTTGGTTTTGTTTCTCTTCCCCATTCACCCTACATATAACCTGAATATTAGTAGGGTCTAGATCTGTGGTCATCCAGGGACCGATTGGAGCAAATGTGTCGGATGACTTTGCTCTTGCCCATTGAAGGTCGTTTGATTGCCAATCTCTTGCTGATACGTCATTTCCGCATGTGTAAGCGAAAACAAAATCAAGAGCATTATTTTGACTTGCTCCTTTACATGTTTTACCAATTACCACAGCAAGTTCAGCTTCAGGTTGTATCTTTACCCCTTCATCGAGGGCAATTTTTGGAATAATAATATCGTCATTGTTTCCAATTACAGATGTGGATGCTTTTAAAAAAGGCTCCGGTGCTTTAGGACCCGGACGCCCACCCAAATGGCTTTTGTAGTTCAATCCAATAGCCACCACTTTATTAGGTGATACAGGTGACATTAGTCTAACGTCAGATATGTTTACAGATTCCCCAGTTTCTTGAAAGGAGCCTAACGGAGAATCGGTGAGTATCTTTAAATTATCCCCGTCAACTTGCCCGTAATATATTTCACCATTCTTTTCAAACCTTGCGTAAGTTGCCATTTACATCCTCCGTAATTCTTAGCTTGTTTAATTTTTAGTGAGACATTTTTCTTTGTATATCTTGGGTGGACAATTTAAAATGTCGGTTGAGGTCTACCCGAGTCAATCTTATGACATCACTATTTTAAACATCGGATTGTTGCGGTGTCATTTCCCTCGCTTATCGCCCCATATCAAAATGTGCGCGCGGGTTGTGAAGTTGTATCCATACACTAAGCATAATTCACTAATCCATGTTGATTTCCTCGATATTTCCTCTTTCGTAGTTCCTTCCGGCATTAGATACACTCTTCTAGGGGTTATCCCAAGTTCGTTTACGATATTAACAACTTCAACGCAGTCGCCGGGATCTCTTAAGACGAATTTCAAATAGCTTCTCTCATAAGCTGTCAATACATGTAAAGTGTCTAGGGAATAGCTTTCAAGGGCACCATTTTCAGAATTTGCTAGTTTAGGAGATATGTTCCATTGGTTTATTGTTGAAGCAAAGGGTTCTGTCGGTAATATGGTCCCGTTGGTCTCCACTTCAATGAAAAACCCCATTTGAGATAAATGTGATGTTAAATTTGCAAGTATTTTTTGTTGAAGGAGTGGCTCACCACCCGTAATCACAAGGTGTTGCTGGTGTAGAGATTTAATCTTACAGAGTAGATTTTTTACAGATATTTGCACAACCTCATCTTCAAATTTGTACTTATCCCAGTCCCACGTGTATTTTGTATCGCACCATGTGCATTTGAGATTACATCCAGCGAGTCTTAGAAATGTGCAAGGACTTCCTAGATTGACACCTTCTCCCTGGATACTTTGGAAAATTTCCGGATCTCCATTATCTAATCTACTTACCCTTAGTAGATCTTTGTCACTGATTTCCTGAATTGCCGATGCGTCTTTTTGTACCATTTGCTCGCTATTTTATTATCAAACGTTTGTAAATAGTGGGTCATCTAATCCTGCTTCTCTGTATCCGTTGGATCTTAAAATACAGCTGTCGCAATTCCCACATGGTAAAGCCCCGCCTTCATAGCAACTCCATGTCATGTTTATAGGTGCCCCGATATTATCTGCTAACTTAGCTATATCTGATTTTGAAGAGTTAATTATTGGTGTGTGGATTTCAAATTTGACTCCATATTCAAGGGACATTTTGGACCCTTCATTAAGAGTTTCTTTTACTTTTGAATAAAATTCCGGCCTGCAATCGGGATAACCGCTGTAATCTATGGCATTTGGTGCCATGTAAATTCTTGCTTTTATATTGCTGGGGTTTACAGAATCTGACTCTATTGCTTTGAGAATATTACTCTCCAGAAAAGCTCCGGCCAGTGACACAAAGATAGTGTTTCTCAGAGGGACATAAGTTATTGGTATCCCAAATCCGATTTGATCAGTTGATCTCTGTTTTGGTATTGGAAACATATCTGGGTTGGTGAGTGCAGAATACCAAGCTATGTCTCCGAGAAATGATATATCCAATAGATGGTGTGAAATTGCAAGATATTCTGCAATTTTAATGGCACATTCCACCTCCTTACTATGTGTCTGGCCATAGTGAAACGTTATTGCCTGAAGATCGTCTACTTCTTCTTTTGCAAGAGTGGTAACTGTAGTTGAATCTAATCCTCCCGATAACAAGGTTACGCCGTATGTAGTCATTGAATTATTTAATCTCCAAGTTCGACTTTTACAGTTGTATGGAGTCCTCCGCGTATCTTGTAATCAAGTTTCACAGACATTTTGAAAGGATTACAGGCGGAAGCTAGATCCTCTAATATCTTATTGGCAGCGTGTTCTTGAACGATTTCAACGCCACTATATGACAATAGATAATATTTCAATGACTTTAGCTCTAAACAAAGTCTATTTGGCACATATGAGATGGTTAGAGTTCCAAAATCTGGAAGCCTTGTCCAGGGGCATACTGCCGTAAATTCATCTGTGTCGATTACTACCTCTGCTCCTGATTCATTGTATTCATAGTCAAAACACATAATTAAATTTGAATTGATAACATTTTCTTCAGAATCCCTGAATCTAATATCCAGATTCTCGTATTTTTCTTGGAGATTTTTTACCGATGTCACTTTTATATATTCCCTTGTAGATCTCTGAAGAGATCAACCGCTATTTTTTAAACTTGGTTAACGTTCAATCGTGGTCTGGTAGTCTATGTAATTGTATCAATGCATTTTAAATGGTTTACGATATTTTGTTTAGTAACGAATGCCTCGGAGAATAAGGATCATCGATGTCGGAATTATTGGGGTCTTTAATTAAGGTTTCTAATTTAACGAAGTCCTATGGACGTAACAGAATATTGCATGCTTTATGTCTTGAGGTAAATTCTGGAGAAATCGCAGTAGTTCATGGGAATAACGGCAGCGGCAAAACCACACTTCAAATGATTATTTCCTCACTGCTACCAGCTGATTTAGGATCGGTCGAAGTTTGTGGGTTGGGAGTTGGATCTTCGAGAACAAGGACTCTAACAGGCTTTGTTGCTCATAGCCCTTTTATCTATGGGCCCTTGACGATTTTAGAAAATCTCTCTTTTTTTTCGAAGCTTTGCGCTGATGATACCTCTTCGATTGATAGCGATCGATTTCGCAATTTACTTCACGTCCTTGGATTAGACTCTAAGTTGAGTGAGAGGGTGGACACATTATCCCATGGATTTCGCAAAAGGGTCAGCATAGCTAGGGCTCTTGTAAATGACCCGAAGGTACTTTTACTGGACGAGCCGGAATCAGGACTTGATATAACGACTAAAGAAATTTTTGAGGAGATTATTTTAGAGTTTGCTTCTAAAGGAGGATCAGTTCTGCTGACTACTCATGACCGAACTCTAAAACTGGGACCGAGAGCCACCTATTACACCATCGAAAATGGCAACCTGAAATGAAGAGTTATTTGTCGAATATCATTGCGATAGTGTGGAAAGATCTACTTTTGGAATCACGCACCAAGGAGGTTTTTCTGTCTATATTTATTTTTTCTCTTTTAGCCGTTGTTACTTTTAATTTTGCTTTCGATCCTACCCCTAGCTTGGTTGCGTTGATTGCTCCCGGTATTTTGTGGGTTTCTATCGCATTTGGCGCTATGCTGGGTCTAAGTAGAATGTTTTCAATTGAAATGTCATCGGGTGGATTAGATGGGATTTTATTGTCCCCTGCTTCCAGAGATGCAATCTTTTACGGTAAGTTTTTGTCATGTTTTATATTTATGGCGCTGGTTGAAGTTTTATTGGTGCCAGCGATGGTCGTATTTTTTGATCTAAATTTCAATTTGTTGTCTTTGTTGGTTGTCTCCGTTCTTACATTATCTGGGTTTTCTCTGGTGGGGACACTTTTTGCAACTATTTCTATTAATACCAAAGCTAGAGAAGTAATGTTACCTGTCTTGTATTTACCAATTATTGCTCCATTGCTAATTTCTGCTGTGGAATGTACTTCCACAATACTTCACGGGCATTCTATATATGACTCTTCTCAATGGCTTGGATTGTTGGTTCTTTTTGACGCTGTGTATGTTGTAGCCACACCTTTTTTGTTTAGTTTGATAGCTTCAAAGTGAAACATTATTTCAAACACTGATCCATGTCATTGGTACTGTAACTATAGGCAGATTTATGTGTTCAAATAATTTGTGAATCAAAACACAAAATTGACACCATAAATTAGGCGTTGATATATTTTTCCATGGCTATGCGTATTGATAGGCGATTGTTATGTTGGCCTTACGCCTTTAATATATAGGATCATGCTGGTAAACATAAAAAGCTGACTAGTCTCAACTTTAGTTAAAATGACTTTTAGATGGTCATGAGAGATGTCTCAGTTGGATGGAGGATTGAATTGAAAAAGAAGGACTTTGTCGTCCGATTCGCTGGCGAGGGTGGTCAGGGAGTGGTTACTTCGGCAGAAGGTCTTGCGCAAGCAATGGCACAATCAGGTTACTACGTACAGACTTTCTCCACTTTTCCGTCACAAATACGAGGCGGACCTACGTGGACTCAAACTAGGATATCTACCTCTGAAGTTCTGAGTTCTGGGGATGAATTGGATGTTCTGGTCGCCTTTAATGAATATGCTTATAACACTCACAAAAGTGAAGTGGGAGCTGATGGTGTCATAGTTTTCAATAATGGCGAATTTGAAATCGAAGAGTCAGATAATGTCCTCGGGATGGATTTCGACGAGCTCGCTAAGCAAACTGGTAATAATAGGGCTGCGAACTTCGTTGTTATGGGTGCCTTGGCTAATTTAGTGGATCTTCCGTTACAGGTACTGGAAGATTTTAATAGGGAGAGGTATACAAGAGGGAGGCCATCAGATCAGCAGATAATTGATTCCAATAATATGGCATTGTCTCTTGGTGCAAACGAAGCATCTACTAGTGGATTCAGTCTTGGTGAATTAGCGGAACCAGTGAAGCCTGATGGTGACCAGATTCTGATTAACGGTAACATTGCGGTTAGTTTGGGAGCAGCTGCGGCGGACCTGGATGTATTTGTTGGCTATCCAATATCTCCCGCTACTCCAATATTACTTTGGATGGAACAAAATCTCGTTGGCCCAGGCAAGTTTGTATATCAGTCGACTTCCGAGATAGAATCAATAACTGCGATTGTTGGTGCAGGATATGCAGGTAAGAAGGCTATGACCAGCACTGCTGGACCAGGTTTTTCATTGATGGGTGAAGGTATTGGGTTGGCCTGGATGGCGGAAATACCTCTTGTTGTTGTTGATGTGCAGCGTGGTGGACCTTCGACCGGACTTCCTACAAAGACAGAACAATCGGATCTGATGACTGCATTGTACCCGGGTCACGGGGATATAAAATTACCTGTTATAGCGCCAGGCACAGTGGAAGAATGTTTCTACGCCGGTGTAATGGCTGTAAATTGGGCAGAAAGATATCAAGGTCCCGTTATCTTACTTAGTGAGCATGCTATGTCTGAGAGAAGACAAAATATTCCTCGTCCAAACTTGGCCGACCTAAGTATAGAAAGCAGGAAAGTATATGAAGGTAATAATGGTTATCTAAGGTATGACGGAGACGAACTATCGCCGATGCCAATTCCCGGAGGATCGGGAAGTTACGTAGCGAATGGTAGCGAACACGACGCTATGGGTGATACAACTCACCTTCCGGAGAGGCATATACAGATGACACAGCGACGATTTAACAAGCTGGATCTTCTAAAAGACGGAACTTTCGAGTCTGATAACGATGATGCAGATATCGCTATAGTTCCATGGGGAGGTTCTAAAGGGCCAGGATTGGCCGCTTATCGTACACTGAGAGATGAAGGAGTTGATGTCGCCTGGCTATATACTATGTATCTTCATCCTATGCCTGAGGCTATGCTATCAGCATTACGGAAAAAGAAACTTGTGATTGTTCCTGAGCTTAATTATCTAGGGCAGTTCTCATCCGTTCTGCGGGGAGAAGGTATAAATGCCGTGTCAATTACTAAGTACACGGGATTACCGTTTAAAGAATATGAATTAATAAATGAAATAAAGGATCTTGTTGAAAGCAACATAGGAGAAAGGGTAACCGTATGACACTTAAAAATCCTGAGTACGATTTCAAATGGTGTCCGGGATGTGGTGACTTCGGGGTCAGAAGGGCTTTAGAGGGAGCTTTGGAAAAACATATCGTAGATAATGAGCAACCTGTGGAAAATTCTGTTGTGGTAGCTGGTATAGGTTGTTCTGGCAACATGGTTCATATGTTGGAAAAAGAACAGCCCTTTGGAATTCACGGAATACATGGAAGGTCCTTACCCATCGCTATGGGAATAAAGATGGGAAATCCTGATCTAAATGTCATCACAGTTGCAGGAGATGGAGATTTCCTAGGGATCGGAGCAGAGCACATTTCACCTCAGGGAATGAGGAATTTGGACATAACGGCGGTTGTGATGGATAACGGCGTCTATGGCCTCACTAAGGGACAAAGTTCGCCCACAACAGAATTGGGAGTGGTTACAAGCTCTACACCATATGGAAAGATGGAGGAAAAAATGCATCCTCTTAGGGCATATCTGACCATGGGGGTTTCATTTATAGGTTCCGCGATTTCTAGCAAGATAAAGGATATGTCTGACATTATGTATCAGGCGATGGAACACCCGGGGTTTTCAATCGTCCATGTTCAGTCGCCCTGTACAGAATACAATAATACTTATGAAGCCCTGAAAGGAAATGTGAAAAAAGGTATACAACCTTTAGCCTATGACATACCAGAAGGACATGACCCAACAGATGCAGAGGCTGCACAAGAAATAGTAAATGCCGACGGGATTCCTTTGGGTGTAATTTATAGAGACTCTTCTAGGCCAACATTTCACCAGAGGCTTGGGGACACAACCGGAACTAAAGAGATGAAGTCCGTAGAAAGTTTATTGGACGGATTTGCTATATAGATTTTACTTTTAATAGGTTTTAACTTTAGAAAAAAGAATACCCTGGAGAA